>DATJOK010000167.1:0-44331 GCA_035507155.1 Allostellaceae bacterium | reverse complement strand
CCCAGCACCTCGCGCTTGCCGACGTGGTTGGCGGTGCTCACCACGCCCTCGGCCTCCATGCGCTCGACGATGCGGGCGGCGCGGTTGTAGCCGATCTGCAGGTGGCGCTGGATGAAGCTGGTGGAGGCCTTGCGCTCGCGGCAGACGAGCGCCACCGCCTGGTCGTAGAGCTGATCGCCGGAGCCGCCGCCGCTGCCTTCCTCGCCGAACATCTCCGGCCCGCTCTCGGGATCCTCGGTCACCTCCTCGAGGTACTCGGGCTCGCCGCCGCGCTCCTTCAAAAAGCGCACGATGTGCTCGACCTCCTCGTCGCTGACGAAGGGGCCGTGCACGCGGGTGATGCGGCCGCCGCCGGCCATGAACAGCATGTCGCCGCGGCCCAGCAGCTGCTCGGCGCCGCTCTCGCCGAGGATGGTGCGGCTGTCGATCTTGGAGGTCACCTGGAAGCTGATGCGGGTCGGGAAATTCGCCTTGATGGTGCCGGTGATGACGTCGACCGACGGGCGCTGGGTCGCCATCACCAGATGGATGCCGGCGGCGCGCGCCATCTGCGCCAGGCGCTGGATCGCCGCCTCGATGTCCTTGCCGGCGACCAGCATCAGGTCGGCCATCTCGTCGACGACGACCACGATGAAGGGGAGCGGCGTGGTGTCGAGCGGCTGCTCCTCGAACACCGGCTGGCCGCTCTCGGGATCGAAGCCGGTCTGCACCTTGCGCAATAATACTTCACCCTTGGCCTGCGCCTCCTTGAGGCGGGCGTTGTACCCCTCGATGTTCCGGACGCCGAGCTTCGACATGGCGCGGTAGCGGCTCTCCATCTCGCGCACCGTCCATTTGAGCGCGACGATCGCCTTCTTGGGCTCGGTGACGACGGGCGCCAGCAGATGCGGGATGCCGTCATAGACGGAGAGCTCCAGCATCTTCGGATCGATCATGATGAACTTGCAGCGGTCCGGCGGCTGGCGATAGAGCAGCGACAGGATCATCGTGTTGATGCCGACCGACTTGCCGGAGCCGGTGGTGCCGGCGATGAGGAGATGCGGCATGCGCGCGAGATCGGCGACCACCGGCGTGCCGCCGATGTCCTTGCCGAGGGTGAGCGGCAGCTGCGCGGTCGAGCGCTCGTAGCTCTCCGCCGCCAGCAGCTCGCGGAGGAACACCATCTCCGCCTTGGCATTGGGGAGCTCGATGCCCATCACGTTGCGGCCCGGCACCACGGCGACGCGGACCGAGACCGCGCTCATCGAGCGGGCGATGTCGTCGGCAAGGCCGATGATGCGCGACGCCTTGATGCCGGGCGCCGGCTCCAGCTCGTAGAGCGTCACCACCGGGCCCGGCCGCACCTTCACGATCTGGCCGCGGACGCCGAAATCCTCCAGCACCGTCTCCAGGAGCCGCGCGTTCTGCTGCAGCGCCTCCTCGTTGACCGTGGTGCCGCGCGCGACCTGCGGCTCCGCCAGCAGGTCGATCGGCGGCAGCACGTGGCGGCCGCCGGGGCCGAGATCGAGATCGGCCTGGCGCTTCGGCTTCTTCTCCGGCGATGCCGCCCGCTTTGCCGGCGCCACCTCGGCGCGGCGCTTCGGCTGCGGCATCTCGATCGGCCCGTCGTCTTCCTCCGCCTCCGCCGCCGGCGTCTCGCCGGTGTCGATCTCGGCCGCGCGCCGCGGCTGCCGCTCTATCTTGGGCTCCGCGCGCTCGCGCCGCGCGGGGAACCGCGGCGTGAGCCAGCCGGCGATCCGCGCCGAGATCCGCGCGGTGCGCGAGGCGCCGCGGCCGATGTCGCCCCAATCCTCCAGCGTCAGCCCCAGCACATAGACGAGCATCAGCCCGCCCATCGCCGCCGCGCCCATCGCCGCCGCCATCGGCGGCAGGCCGGTGTCGATGAGCGCGCGCAGCCCCATCAGGCCGACGATGCCGCCGAGCCCGGCGCGGATCGGCCAAGGCTCGCTTGGCGGCAGCAGGTCGAGGGCGATCGCCGCCAGCGCCAGCAGCGGCAGCAGCAAGGCGAGGCGCAGCACCAGCTTCTCGACGCCGCGGTTCAGCATCAGCCGGAAGGCCCAGGCGATCAGCACCGCGGGGATCAGCGCCGCCGCCAGGCCCAGCGTCTGCAGCAGCACGTCCGCCGCCGCGGCGCCGGCGGGGCCGACGATGTTGCGCACCGGCCCGGTGACCGCGTGGCTCGGCGAAGGATCGCCGTGGTCGTAGCTGGCGAGCGCCACCGCCAGCAGCAGGCTCGCGAACACCAGCGCCACGCCCGCGCCCTCGCCGAGCCGCCGCTTCAGCAGCTCCATCGGCTGCGCCTGCTTGCGCGACTTCCGTCCAACGCCCTCGCTTATGTGCGCCATGCGATGCTCACTGACCTCGGACAAATGGCGGTGCGGCGATCATCCCGCCTCGAGCACGCGCACCAGGCGCTCGAGCCCCTCGGCCACCGTCGCGTCGTCGTGGACGAGGGCGATGCGGATGTAGCGCTCGGCGGGATTGACGCCCGCGGCGTTGACCCGCGCCAGATAGCCGCCGGGCAGCGTGCGCACCGCCGCCTCGCGCCAGAGCTTGAGGCAGGCGCGCTCGCCGTCGCCGACGTCGAGCCAGAGGAAGAAGCCGCCGGGCGGCCGGTAGAAGCCGAACTTGCCCCGCAGGATGCGCTCGGCGACGTCGAACTTGCTGCGGTAGAGCGCGCGGTTCTCGGTGACGTGATCCTCCTCGCGCCAGAGCGCGGTGCCGGCTTCCTGGATCGGCAGCGGGATCTGGCAGCCGCCATAGCTCCTGAGCGTCGCGAAGCGCCGGATCACCTCGGCGTCGCCGGCGATGAAGCCGATGCGCAGCCCCGCGGCGCTGGAGCGCTTGGAGAGCGAGTGGAACACCACGACATTGGCGAAATCATCGCCGAGCGCCGCCGCCGCCTCGAGCCCGCCCGCCGGCGGCAGCTTGTCGTAGATCTCGGCGTAGCACTCGTCGACCACCAGCAGGAAGTCGTGGGCGCGCGCCAGCGTCAGCGCGCGCTTCAGATAGTCGAGGCTGGCGACCGCGCCCTGCGGGTTGGAGGGGCTGCAGAGATAGAAGATCGCCGTGCGCGCCAGCACCGCTTCCGGGATCGCCTCGAGATCGGGCAGGAATCCCGTCGCCGCCGTCGCGTCGAGATAGTGGATGTCGGCGCCGCCCATCACGCCGCCGCCGCTGTAGACCACGTAGTAGGGGTTGGGCACGAGGACGAGCGGCTGCTGTCCCGCCTTGGTCTCGGGGACCGCGATCTGGCCGATCAGGAACAGGCCTTCCTTGGTGCCTGCCACCGGCAGGATGTGGCGCTCGGCGGAGAGCATCCCCGCCGGCAGCCGGTAGCGCCGCGTCAGCCAGTCCGCCACCGCCGCCCGGTAGCCGGGCGTCCCCACCATGGGCGGGTAGCGGTTCCAGAGATGGGCGTTCTCGGCGATCACGCGCTCGACGAAATGCGGCGGCGAGTGCTGGGGATCGCCCACCGACATCATGATCGGGGTGGCATTGGCGCGCGGCGGCTCCGGCGCCAGCAGATCGGCGAGCTTGGTGAAGGCATAATCGCCGAGGCGATCGAGACGAGGATTGTGCTGCACGCCGACCGACCCCTGGAAAACGGGCGCTGCGGATCGCCCCGGGCCGGTTCCGCCCATGCTCTCAGCCGAGTTCAGCCGATCCTTTAAGACCGGCCGCTAAGCTCCGGGACAAAAGAGCAACAGCACAAGGGCGGCCGAGTCGTCAATAGAAGCTTCTTGGCCACCGCATCTTGGGGTGTCACGGCCCCCGCCCCTCCCAGAATTTGCGCCGATCCCGACCTGTTCTCAAATCCCGCGACTCGGCCGCGACTCGGGGGAATCGGGGCGACTCGGGGGCGTGCTAATCACCGCGCGAGCAGCGGCGCCAGGGCACGGGCGAGCTCGGCGAGGCTTTGCGGCGAGAGCGGCAGATCGAGGACGCGGTCGGCGCCGAGATCGAAGCGCAGCCGCGCCACTTCCCGGCCGAGGGGCGGCGCCAATGCGACGCAGCGCTCGGCCAGCGGCAGCACGTACCAGCCGGCCTGCTGGAGATCGAGCGGGTGAAGACCGAGGCCGCTGGGTCGGGTCATCGACACCTCCTGCCGATGGGCTGGAAGATGGCGCGTGCGGCGGGCGAGAGGTGAGAGGAAGCTCACTTCCCGCGCGACAATTTCTCCGGGATCCCTGAAGCGCCGGCGACGCCGGGTTTCTCAGCCCAGCGCCCGGCGCATGAAGGTGGCGCTGGTCGGCGCCAGCGCCTTGAATTCCGTGGTGGCGGCAATCGCGGGCGGCGCCTCGGCGCGGTCGATCCGCTGGAAGCCGGCGCGCTCGAAATACTCCGCGCTGCTGGCGGTCAGCAGATAGAGCGACCGCGCGCCCCGGCGCCGCGCGTGCTCGGCCATGCGCTCGATGATGGCGGCGCCGTAGCCGCGCCGGCGCATCTCCGGCAGCAGCATCAGCGAGCGCAGCAGCGCGCTCTCCTGATAGACCTCGATGCCGCAATAGCCGACGGCGGTATTGTGCGGGTCGCGGAACGAGAAGAACTCGCGGCCGGGCAGGCGCAGGTCGTCGACCGCGAGGCCGGCGTCCAGGAAGGCGGCGACCATGGCGGGCCGCTCGGCCTCCACCAGCGGGCGCGCGGTGATCATCCGCGGGACGTGCCGGATCGCTTTCATGGGCCCGACTCTGGCAGCCGAATACTAAGAATCCGTGCATCGACCAGAGGTTGCGCCCCATATGAGATGCTCGCGCAGTCGTCCGGCGTTGCGGCGCAAGGAGATGCCCGCAAGGCGGGGCACCTGCCGCTCGGGACTTTCGATCGGGATCTGGCGAAGCTCGCCGGCGCCGTCCGACTGCCATAGCGGCGATCGCCCGCGCGACCGGCGCTTGTCGCCAAAAGCGAAAAGGGGGCGTCTTGCGACGCCCCCTTCCGCAGGCTTCGGGAGAAAGTGCTTACTGAACCGTCTCGCCGTGAAGAGCGAGGTCGAGACCATCGCGCTCGGTCTCCGCATCGACCCGGAGGCCGATGACGACGTCGATCACCTTCAGGATGATGAAGGTGGCGACCGCGCAGTAGATCAGCGTGGTGAGCACGCCCTCGCACTGGATCAGCACCTGGCCCGGGTTGCCGTCGATCAGTCCCGCCTTCGCCGGCGTGTCGCCGCTGGCGGGATTGAGGAAGGCGCGGGCGAAGACGCCGGTCAGGATGGCGCCGACGATGCCGCCCACCGCGTGCACGCCGAAGGCGTCGAGGCTGTCGTCGTAGCCGAAGATGTGCTTCACCGTGGTGGCGCCGAAGTAGCAGGCGACACCGGCGGCGATGCCGATCGCCAGCGCGCCGCCGGGGGCGACGAAGCCCGAGGCCGGCGTGATGGCGACGAGGCCGGCGACCGCGCCGCTGATGATGCCGAGAACGCTCGGCTTGCCGCGCACCGCCCACTCCGTGAACATCCAGGCGAGGCCCGCGGTCGCGGTGGCGATCTGCGTCACCGCCATCGCCATGCCGGCGTTGCCGTTGGCGGCGGTGGCGGAGCCGGCGTTGAAGCCGAACCAGCCCACCCACAGCAGCGAGGCGCCGATCACGCTCAGCACCAGGTTATGCGGCATGAAGATCTCGGTGCCGTAGCCCTTGCGCTTGCCGAGCACCAGCGCGCAGACGAGGCCCGCCACGCCGGCGTTGATGTGCACCACGGTGCCGCCGGCGAAGTCGAGCACGCCGGCATTGTTGAGGAAGCCGCCCGGCCCCCAGACCCAGTGGGCGATCGGCGAATAGACCAGCAGGCTCCAGGCGCCCATGAACCAAAGGAGCGCCGAGAACTTCATGCGGTCGGCGAAGGCGCCGCAGATCAGCGCCGGCGTGATGATCGCGAAAGTCATCTGGAAGGTCATGTAGACCGATTCCGGAATCGTCGGCGCCAGCGGGTTGGCGTTGTCGAGCCCCATGTTCTGCAGGAACAGCTGGCTCATGCCGCCGAGAAAGGCGTTGCCCTCGGTGAAGGCGAAGCTGTAGCCGACGATCGTCCACAACACGGTCACCAGGCAGGTGATGGCGAAGCTCTGCATCACCGTCGCCAGCACGTTCATCTTGCGGACCATGCCGCCGTAGAAGAGCGCGAGGCCCGGGATGGTCATCATCAGCACCAGCGCCGTCGAGGCCAGCATCCAGGCGGTATCGCCGGAATCGAGCTTCGGTGGCGTGGCGGCGGCGGCCGCAGCCGGCGCTGCTGGTGCCGCGGGCGCCGCCTGGGCGAGCGCGTCGGCAATCGGCAACAGAGCGAAAATAGCGACAGCGGCGGCCAGGACCCCAGCCCCTGTCCGCCACCTCGAGGACACTACTCCAACGGTCATGAACACACCCTCCCGTTTGCGGTTGCCGGCAGCCACCCGACGATCCCACGCGGTCGCGCCCGCCTGCTGCCACGGTCTCTCCAATAACAAGAATCGTGCCAAGGGCTTGCACGGGCTGAGAGGCCGGGGCTTGGCGACTGCCGGGAGGCGGAGCGGGTTCTTTTCTTCCCCGCAAGCACCTGGTCTGCCCAGATTCGGGCATCTGCTTATTATTTAGGCGACGAAGAGCGAGAAATGCTGCGCTGCGATAGAGCGCTCCGCCTTCCCTCGAGGCGACACGCCGCCTTGGGGAGATTGATGGGCGGGGGCATTTTTGTGAGGGCCTGCCTCTTCCCGCATGCGTTTGCAATTTCTTAACCCTTTCCCGCCAAGATCGGCCCGTCAGATTACTGGGAGGGTCCCCAGCGAGTGGACGACGACAGGGGTCCTGAGGGAAAGCCCCGCCGCATGGCGGGGCTTTTCCGTTAATGCGGTATTTCTCCTTTCATTAAGAAGCCGGCCGCGATGCTCGCGGTCCCTATGCTGTGCAGCTGGCCCCCTTGCTCCGGGGCTGGGCCGGTCCTGGACGACACGGTCCGCACAGCATAGGGACTGCGGCGACGCTGGGCGCGCTGGAGCATTTCCAGCGCCGGTGTCCAGCGCCGGTGTATTGTCCGCTGATGACCGCGCCCGAGACCGCTCTCGACCCTGCCGAGCACCACGAGCTGGTGATCGTCGGCGGCGGCCTCGTGGGATTGACCCTGGCGATCGCGGTCGCCGAGGCGGGCCTCGACGTCGCCGTCGTCGATCGCGAGATCCCCGACGTCACGGTCACGCCCGAGTTCGATGGCCGCGCCTATGCGATCGCCTACGGCTCGCGCCAGGCGCTGCTGGCGATCGGGCTCTGGGAGAAGCTCGCGGGAGAGGCGGAGCCGATCCTGGAGATCCGCGTCGCCGACGACAACGCGCCGCTCTTCCTGCACTACGATCACCGCGAGGTCGGCGATCATCCGCTGGGCTGGATGGTGGAGGATCGCGTCCTGCGCCGCGCGCTGCTCGCCCGCGCCGGCGAGCTGCCGAAGCTGCGGCATCTTGCGCCGCTCGCCGTCGCCGATGTCGAGCGCAGCTCCGCGGGCGCGCTGGTGCGCCTCGCCGACGGCCGCGCCATCGCGGCGCGGCTGGTGGTGGCGGCCGACGGCAAGAGCTCGCCGCTGCGACAGTCCGCCGGCATCCGCACCGTCGCCTGGTCCTATCCGCAGACCGGTATCGTCGCCACCGTCCATCACGCGCGGCCGCATCGCGGCGTCGCCGTCGAGCATTTCCTGCCGGCGGGACCCTTCGCCATCCTGCCGCTCACCGGCAACCGCTCCTCGATCGTCTGGACCGAGCGGGCGGACCTTGCGCCCCAGATCCTGGCGCTCCCCGATCGGCCATTCGCCGCCGAGCTCGGCCGGCGCTTCGGCGACTTCCTGGGCGCGCTCGAGCTCCGCGGGCCGCGCTGGTCCTATCCGCTGAGCTTCCTCCACGCCGAGACCTATATCGCCGAGCGTCTGGCGCTGGTGGGCGATGCCGCGCATCTCATCCATCCGATCGCCGGCCAGGGGCTCAATCTCGGCCTGCGCGACGTGGCGGCGCTCGCCGAGGTGCTGGTGGACGCGCGCCGCCTCGGTCTCGACATCGGCGATGCCACGGTGCTGGCGCGCTACCAGCGCTGGCGGCGGCTCGACAACTGGATGCTCTCGGCGGCCACCGACAGCCTCAATCGCCTGTTCTCCAACAACATCCCGCCGGTGAAGCTCGTCCGCGACATGGGCCTCGCGGCAGTGAACGGGATGCCGCCGCTGAAGCGGCTCTTCATGCGCCACGCCATGGGCGTGATCGGCGAGCTGCCGCGCCTGGTGCGCGGCGAGGCGCTCTGACCGTCGTTTCGCGGGCGGAACGACGGCCGGGTTCCGCCGATCGTTCCGCTCCCGTAACATCGGGCTCTTTGCCCATTCGACGGGAGACGCCGATGTCCTCCTCCGCCCCCCGGGCCCCCGGCAGCGCCGTCCGCGACCGCGGCTTCCTCGAGCGGCCGGACGCCTCTCTATATTATGAGGTGACCGGCAGCGGCCCCGGCCTGATCTTCGCCCACGGTCTCGGCGGCAATCATCTCTCCTGGTGGCAGCAGGTGCCGCACTTCGCCGGCCGCTACACCTGCGTCACCTTCTCCCATCGCGGCTTCGTCCCGTCGCGAATCCACGCGGGCGGCGCCGCCGCGGCCGCCTTTGCCGACGATCTCGCCGCCCTCGTCGATCACCTGAAGTTCGACCGGGTGGCGCTGGTCTGCCAGTCGATGGGCGGCTGGAGCGGCCTCGCCTACGCGCAGCAGGCGCCCGAGCGGGTGGCGGCGCTGGTGATGGCCTCCACCTCCGGCCGCATCGATTTCACCACGGTGGCGGAGCCGGAGGCGCAACGGCTGCGGCAGTGGGTCACCGACTCTGCGGCGGCGCGCGGCGCGCTCGCGGAGCAGGGCGTCCATCCCGCCGTCGGCCTGCGTGGCGCGCGCGAGCAGCCGGCGCCGCATTTCCTCTATCAGCAGATCGATCGGCTGACGCCGCCGGAGATCAAGGAGCGGATGCGGGCGGAGATCTTCGGCAACCGCACCCAGAGCGCCGCGACGCTCGGTGCGGTCAAGGTGCCCGTGCTCTATCTCGTCGGCGAGGAGGACGTGGTGTTTCCCGCTGCCGCTGCCGAGCCCCTGGCGCGGCTCACCCCCGGCGCCCGCGTCGTCCGCGTGCCCCAAAGCGGCCACTCCGTCTATTTCGAGCGGCCGCAGGACTTCAACCGCATCGTCGACGAGTTCCTGGCGAGAACGCTGGGGATTCCCATGCGCGGCTGAGGGAACAAAAGAATTTCACCACGAAAAGACGAAGGACACGGAGAAGGATTTCCGCACTCCTGTTCTCCCATGCGCCTCGTGTCTTCGTGGCGGGTCCAGAGTTGCACCCGGTGCTGCCTCAGCGCTTCGGCGCGCGCGACAACCCGCCCGCCTCCAGCGCCTTCAGATAGTCGCGCCAGCGCGTCGCCTGCTCGCGGCCCAGCGTGTAGAGATATTCCCAGGAATAGATGCCGGTGTCGTGGCGGTCGTCGAAGACGAGGCGCACCGCGTAGTTGCCGACCGGCTCCACGGCGACGATGCCGACATCGGCGCGGCCATCGACCAGGGTCTTCTGCCCGGGCCCATGGCCCTGCACCTCGGCGGAGGGACTCTCGACGCGGAGATATTCCGCCGGGAGATCGAAGCGCGTGCCGTCCTCGAAGGTGATCTCCAGGCGCTTCTCCGCCTTCCTCAGGCGGAGCTCGGTCGGCCAGTGGCTGGTGCCGAAACCGCTCACGGCTTCGATGCCGTCTTCTCCGCCTCCTCGAGGGGCCGCGCCTCGTCCACCAGCATGATCGGGATGCCGTCGCGGATCGGATAGGCCAAGCCCGCCTCGAGGCTCACCAGCTCCTGGCGCTGGCGGTCGTAGCGCAGCGGGCTCTTGGTCAGCGGACAGACCAGGATCTCCAGGAGGCGCGGATCGATCTCGCTGGCATCGGCCATCATCTCGTCTCCCTCAATGGCGGAGCGTGGTCTGCTCGGGCGCCGCCGGCGTCGATTCCATCTCGAAGAGCGCGGTCAGCAGCGTCGCGCGCTCCGCGAGCGTCCTCACCTCCAGCAGCGCCTGCTTCTCGCTCGCCGCGAAGGGACAGCCCATGGCGAGCATGGTGACGAGCGGCTCGTCCGCCATCTCGCCGATCGCATTCCAGTCGGCGCCGATGCCGCGGCGCTGGAAATAGGGCTTGAGCGCCGCCACCATCCGCTTGCGGTCGAGCTCGGCGGCGATCGGCGCCGTGAGATCGTCGCGGAAGCGCGACCAGTCCGGCCGCACCATGCGATAGCCCCGGCGGAGCGGCAGCTCCTCGCCAACCGTGAAACGCGCGAGACCGGTGAGGGTGATCAGGTAGCGCCCGTCATCGGTCTCGCTGAAGCTGGTGATGCGGCCGGCGCAGCCCAGGGGATAGGTGGGCGGCTCGCCGGCATCGCCCCTGCCTTCCTGGGGCTGGATCATGCCGATGAGCCGCGGCGGCGCCAGCGCGTCGGAGACCATGGCGAGGTAGCGCGGCTCGAAGATGTTGAGCGGCAGCTGCCCGCGCGGCAGCAGCAGCACGCCGGTGAGCGGAAAGATCGGGATTTCCCGCGGCAGCTCCTCGAAGCTCGGCGCGAAGCGCTCCGCCATGGGGCCTCAGGAGAACAGGATCGACGACAGCCGGCGGCGGGCGGCGACGGTGAGGGGATCGGTCGGGCCCATCGCCTCGAAGAACTTCACCAGCTGCTTCCTCGCGGCTTCCTCGTTCCAGGCGCGGTTGCGCCGCACGATCTCGAGGAGGTGATCGATCGCCGCCTCGCGCTCGCCGGCGGCGAACTGCGCCGAGGCGAGCTCGTAGCGCGCCTCGAAGTCTTTCGGGTCCCGCTCGACGCGCGCGGTCAAGTCGCCGAGCGCGCCCTTCGCCTTCTCGCCGGCCTCGGCGAGCTCGAGGGCGGCACGCGCCGCCGCGATCTCCGCATGGACGGCGCCATCCTTCGGCGCGCGGTCCAGCGTCTGCTTCGCCTTGGCGAGATCGCCGCGGGCGATGAAGCCTTTCGCGAGGCCGGCGAGCGCCTCCATGTTGTCGGGCTCGTGCTGCAGGATCTGCGTGTAGATGGTGGCGGCGCGGCCGGCGTCGCCCGCCGCCAGCGCCTCCTTCGCCATCTCCAGTGCCTCCTCGATCGGCGAGGGGCCCTTGTCGCCGGCGCCGGCGGAGAGCCGCTGCACGAACTGCTTCACCTGGCTGTCGGGCAGCGCGCCGACGAAGCCGTCCACCGGCCGCCCGTCCTTGAAGGCGTAGACGGCGGGGATCGACTGGATGCGCATCTGCTGCGCCAGGTCCTGGTTCTCGTCGACGTTCACCTTGACCATGCGGACGGCGCCGCGCGCCTCGCGGACGGCCTTCTCCAGCGCCGGGCCCAGGGTCTTGCAGGGTCCGCACCAGGGCGCCCAGAAATCGACGATGACGGGCTGATCGTGGGACGCATCGATCACGTCGGCCATGAAGGTCTGGGTCGAGCTGTTCTTGATGAGGTCGGCGGGCGCCGGCTGCGCCGCCGCCCCGATGAGGGGTTCCATGGTCGCGGGGGGTCCTGTTGCTGTGCCCCTAGAAGATGGCGAGAGGGGCCTCTGATGACAAGCGGTTAACCTGCGCCGGGCGGGACGCGCCGAGGGCGGCTCGCCGCGGGGTTGGGGGCGACGGAAAACGGCGGCTAGCCCGCCGCGGCGGGCCGGTCGAGCCCGTCCAGGCTCTCGATGATCGGCTCGTGGCCGCAGGCGGCGATGAACTTCAGCAGGTCCTGCGGCGAGACGGCGGTGGTCTTGGTGTTGATGAGCGGGTGGTAGTTGAGGGGGTCCTCGCGGAGCATCTCCTTGTCCAGGATCACCCGCACGGCTTTTTGAGCGTCGTTGGCCAGCGCAAAAGGGGTGACGCTGCCGGGCGTTACGCCGAGGGTCGCCAGCAGCAGCTCGGCGCTGCCGAAGGAGAAGCGCGGCACGCCCAGCTTGTCCGCCAGGGCTTTGAGGTCGGTGCGCCGGTGCTCCAGCATCACCGCCAGCCAGAGCCCGCCCTTGCGGTCCTTGAGGAAGAGGCTCTTGCAATGCCCGCCCGGCAGCTTGCCGCGGAGCGCCACGGACTCCTCCACGGTGAAGACCGCGGGATGCTCGTAGGTGCGGTGGGGAATGCCGAGCGCGGTCAGGCGCTCCAGCAGCTGGTCGGGGGCGAGCGGCATGGGCCGCCTCCTTTTACCGGCCGGGAGCGGCCCGTCAACCCCGCGGGCAATCCCGCTGGCAGCCCCGGCGGGCATCCCTTGCAAACCGGCCCTCAGCCAGTATTATGCCGGCCGCTCCGCCGCCCCTCCGGGGGCGGCAGGGCCGCCGGCGCGGGCGTAGCTCAGGGGTAGAGCACAACCTTGCCAAGGTTGGGGTCGAGGGTTCGAATCCCTTCGCCCGCTCCAATTCAAAGCCGCAGAAAAGCGAGCGCTTTTCCGCGGTTTTTCTTTGCTCGGCGAGGGGCCCCCCGGCGCCCGCATCCAATAGATTGGAGACCCCTGCCTATCCGGTCCGGACGACGTCCGGGGCCTCGCTGCTCATCGTTCGACATCCAGGCTGGCGGTGCGCTTCACGCCGTCTTTTGCTCGACCAGTCCCAACTCCGTCATCGATTGCTCGCGCATGATGAATTTCTGCACCTTTCCGGTGACCGTCATCGGAAAGGCGTCGACGAACTTGATGTAGCGCGGGATCTTATAGTGGGCGATCTGGTCTCGGCAGAAGCCCTGGATCTCCTCCGGCCCGGCACTGGTGCCGGGCTTGAGCTTCACCCAGGCGCAGAGTTCCTCGCCGTATTTGGGGTCTGGCACGCCGACGACCTGGACCGCCTCGATCTTGGGGTGGCGGAACAGGAACTCCTCGATCTCGCGCGGATAAATGTTCTCGCCGCCGCGGATCACCATGTCCTTGATGCGCCCGACGATGTTGCAATAGCCCTCGGCATCGAGCGTGGCCAGATCGCCGGTATGCATCCAGCCGGCGCGATCGATCGCTTCCGCCGTCTTGTCCGCGTCGTTCCAGTAGCCCAGCATCACGGAATAGCCGCGGGTGCAGAGCTCGCCCGGCGTGCCCGGCGGAACGATGCGGTTCTCGCTGTCGACGATCTTGACCTCCACGTGGGGATGGACGCGACCGACCGTGCTGACGCGCCGCTCCAGCGGATCGTCGGCGGAAGTCTGCGTGCTCACCGGGCTCGTCTCGGTCATGCCGTAGGCGATGGTCACCTCGGACATGTGCATCTCGTCGGTGCAGCGCTTCATCACTTCGATCGGGCAGGGCGAGCCCGCCATGATGCCGGTGCGCAGCGAGCTCAAATCGAAGCGCCTGAACTCGGGATGATTGAGCTCGGCGATGAACATGGTCGGAACGCCATAGAGCCCCGTGCAGCGCTCTGCCTCCACCGTCTCCAGCGCCGCCAGCGGCTCGAAGCCCTCGCTCGGATAGACCATCGCGGCGCCATGGGTGATGCAGGCGAGGTTGCCCAGCACCATGCCGAAGCAGTGATAGAGAGGCACCGGGATGCAGATGCGGTCCTCGGCCGTGAGCTTCATCGCCTCGCCGATGAAGAAGCCGTTGTTGAGAATGTTGTGGTGGGTGAGGGTGGCGCCCTTGGGGGCGCCGGTGGTGCCGCTGGTGAACTGGATGTTGATGGGATCGTCGAATTGCAGGAGCGGCGCCTGCCTGTCGAGCTGTGCCTGGTGGCGCTCGGTGCCGGCGCCCAGCACATCGTCGAAACGGAAGAAGCCGCGCCGCTCGTCGGCGCCGATGCGGATCAGCGCGGCGAGCTCGGGCAGCCGCTTCGACCGCAGCCGCCCCGGAGGGTCGCGGTCGATCTCTGGCGCGAGCTCCCGCAGCATCCCGATGTAGTCGGAGCTCTTGAAGCGGTCGGCGGTGACGAGCGCCTTGCAGCCGACCTTGTTGAGGGTGTAGTCGAGCTCGAAGACCCGATAGGCCGGATTGATGTTGACCAGGATGAGGCCCGCCTTCGCCGTGGCCAGCTGGGTGACGACCCATTCGGAATTGTTGGGCGACCAGATGCCGACGCGGTCGCCGGGTTCCAGCCCGAGGGCGAGAAGCCCGGCGGCGAAGGCGTCGACGCGGCGTTTCAGCTCGGCATAGCTCCAGCGCACCTTCTGATGCCGCACGATCAGCGCGTCGCGCTCCGCCCAGCGTGCCGCCACCCCGTCGAAGTGCGCGCCGATGGTCTCGCCGATGAGCGGCAGATCCGAGGCGCCGTGAGCGTAGCTCCGCGTGAGTGCGGCCATTGCGTCCTCCCCGTGCTCTTGTCGCCGTTCTCATTCTAATGTGAAGGCGCCGGCTAAGGCGAAGGCGCCGGCGGCCCCCACACGCCCGTGGACTGATCGTCTCGCCTCGGGGATGACCGGTTGCGGGCATGGGCCCGGCCCCGGAGCGCCGCGACGGCATTGCCCTGCAGGCGCTGAAGCGGTGCCTAAGCGGCGGGCCACAAACGCCGTCAATATATAGTGTTGTAGCGGGCCCCATTGCAATCATGGTGAGAGTCGGCAGATCCCGGTCGCTTCGCGATTCATTGCGCCGATGTCACTCGGGAGTGACGCCGCTCTCTCCTTGGAACCGCGATGAGCGCGCCGGGAGCGCCACCGGGAAGAGCTCTCGGTGCCGGTCCTGGCCTGCTTATCGGGGCAGCGACCCGTCGACATCGTCGCGAATGCACGCGACGCGATGGCCCGGCTCGCGCTCCCTCAGCGCGGGTGCGGCTTCGCCACAGGCAGCGACTGCATATCGGCAGCGCGTGCGGAAGACGCAGCCCGAGGGCGGCGAGGTCGGGCTCGGCGGATCGCCTTGAAGCAGGATGCGCCGGCGCCGCTTCATCGGATCGATGCTGGGAGCTGCGGAGATCAGCGCCTGGGTATAGGGGTGGTATGGCCGAGCCAGCACGGCGGCGGCGGGGCCTTCCTCCATCACCCGGCCGAGATAGAGGACCACGACGCGCTCGCAGAGGCTGCGGACCACGGGGAGGTCATGACTGATGAAGAGGAGGGCCACCGACGAGCGCGCGCAGAGCTCGCCGAGGAGCGCCAGGACCTGTGCCTGCACCGAGACATCGAGGGCCGAGACCGGCTCGTCCGCGACCAGAAAATCCGGACCGGTGGCAAGCGCGCGGGCGATGCTGATGCGCTGTCGCTGACCGCCGGAAAACTCGTGAGGGTAGCGCTCCCCATGAGCCGCCGAGAGACCCACTTGGGCGAGCAGTGTGCGGACGCGCTGAGCACGCTCCCGGCGGTCGCCGATCCCATGAATGGCAAGGCCGTCGGCAATCTGCGCGCCGATGCGCCGACGCGGATCGAGGCTGGAATAAGGGTCCTGGAAGATGAGCTGCATCCGCCGCCGCGCCGAGCGCATTGCCGCGGCGCCGAGCGCGGCGAGATCCGTGCTCTCGATCGTCACTCTGCCCGCACTGGGTGGGATCAGGCCCAGGAGCAGGCGGCCGAGCGTGCTCTTGCCGGAGCCGCTCTCGCCGACAAGGCCGACCCTCTCGCCGCGACCGATCGCGAGATCGACCTCCGTCACCGCCTGCACCGCCGGGCCTCGTGCCAGCAGGCCGCGCGGTGGAAACCAGCGGCTCAGCCTCTCGGCTTGCACCAGCGCGCTCACGCGAGCTCCCGCCAGCGGAAACAGCGGGTGTGCCGATCCTCCGGGAACGCCTCGAGCGGCGGCGCGCCCTGCTCGCAGAGCGGCATGCATCGACTGCAGCGCGGCGCGAAGGCGCAGCCAGGCGGCAGCGCGTGCGGGAGGGGCACTTGGCCCGGGATCGCCTCCGGCAGCGAGCCGTCGTCGCGCGGCGCGCTCGCCAGCAGCGCGGCGGTATAGGGATGGCGGGGATCGGCAAGTACTTTCGATGCCGGGCCGTCCTCCACCACCTCGCCCGCATACATGACGGCGACGCGGTCGGCGATCTCCGCCACCACCGGCAGGTTATGAGTGATGAAGATGAGCGCGATGCCGCGCTCGCGCTGCAGGTCGGCGAGCAGTTCCAGCATCTGCGCCTGAACGGTGACGTCGAGCGCCGTGGTTGGCTCGTCGGCGATCAGCAGCACGGGATCGTTGGCGATCGCGATGGCGATCATCACCCGCTGCCGCATCCCGCCGGAGAGCTCGTGAGGAAAGGCGCGGGCGCGGCGCTCGGGATCGGGCATGCCGACCCGGCGGAGGAGGGCGACCGACTGCCGCCAGGCGGCGCGCGCCGAGAGCGGCCGATGCGCCCTGAGCGCCTCGCTGATCTGCCGGCCGACGCGATGAACCGGGTTGAGGCTGCTCAGCGGGTCCTGGAACACCATGGCGATGCGCCCACCGCGAAGGCGCCTGAGCGCCCCCTCGTCGAGGCGCAGCAGATCCCCACCGTCGAAGAACGCGGCACCGCCGCTCACCTGCACGCCGGCGGGCAGCAGTCCCATGGTGGCAAGGCCGGTGAGCGACTTGCCGGAGCCGGACTCGCCGATGAGCGCCAGGGTCTCGCCGCGTCCGACCGCCAGCGACACCTTGCGCACCGGACGGGCCGATCCTGCCGTCGCGCCGATCTGCAGCGTCAGCTCGCGAAGCTCCAGCACCGCCGAGCTCGCCCGCCGGCCGACGGGAAGCGGAGCCAGCAGTGCGCGCCAGCCGCGCGCAGCGGCGATACGGCCGTGCGGATCGAAAGCATCGCGGAGCGCGTCGCACAGCGCGTTCAGCGCGAAGATGGTGATGCCCAGTGCGAGGCAAGGCCAGAGCAGCAGCAGCGGGGCCTGCACCATGGTGGAACGCGCGGCGCCGATCATCAGGCCCCAGGAGGGGGATGGCGGCACCACGCCCAGGCCCAGGAAGGAGAGGCCCGATTCGAGGACCACTGCCGAGGCGGCGGAGAGGCTGAGCTGGACCAGGATCGGTCCGCCGACATTGGGCAGAATGGTGACGAGCATGATGCGGAGCCGGCCGGCGCCGAGCGCGCGCATTGCCTCCACATAGTCCTGCGCTCTGACCGAGAGCACGCCCGCATAGACGACCCGCACGAAGCCCGGGAGGTAGAGCAGCGCCAGCACCGGGATCAACGTCAAGGCGCCGGGACCGAGCAGCGTCACCATCAGCAGCGCCAGCAGCAGCGGCGGGAAGCACAGCACCACGTCCATGCTGCGCACCGCCAGGAGCTCGGCGAGGCGGCCGAGGAAGCCGCCGACGAGTCCCAGCAGCACGCCCAGCACGCAGGCGATGCCCGTCGCGCCGGCCGCGACCGCCAGCGAGATCCGGGCACCCCACACGAGACGCGAGAGCTCGTCACGACCGTATTCGTCGAGACCCAAGAGGTGCGCTCCCGACCAGCCGGCGAGGCGATGGGCGACATCGATCTTCACGGGATCCGGCAGCGGCAGCACCGGCGCGGCCAGCGCCAGAAGCGCGATGGCGGCGACCGATCCGGCGGGAGCCCAGCCGGCAAGCCTCATCGGTAGCGCACGCGCGGATCGAGCGCGGCGTAGAGCAGGTCCATCAGGAGATTGAGCGCGACGAACAGCACGGAGATCACCAGGACGATGCCTTCCACCTCCGGATAGTCGCGGGCGTTGACCGCATCCACCAGCAGCCCGGAGAGGCCCGGCCAGTTGAAGACATATTCCACCAGCACGGTGCCGCCCAGCAGCGTGCCGAGCTGCAGCCCAAGGACCGTCACCACCGGCATCAAGGCGTTGCGCAGGACGTGATGCAGCAGGATGCGTCGGGGCGCCACGCCCTTGGCGCGGGCGGTCCGCACGTAATCCTTCTGCGCCACCTCGAGGCAAGCCGCGCGGGTCATGCGGAAGGTGATCGCCGAGAGGCCGAGGCCGATCGCCGCCGCCGGCATCGCCAGCAGCAGCAGATGCCGCGCCGGATCCTGCGCCAGCGGCACGTAGCCGCCGGCCGGGACCCAGCGCAGCCACTGGGCGAAGACCAGCACCATCAGCGTGCCGGCGACGAAGACCGGGATCGCCAGCGCCGCCGCGGCGATGAAGGACGCGACGCGGTCGAAGCCAGAGCCCCGGCGCGTTGCCGCGGCGAGGCCGCCGGGAAGCGCGACGAGCACGGCGATCAGCGCCGCCGCGCCGATCAGCTCCAGGGTGCGCGGCAGGCGCTGCAGGATCGCCGCGGTCACCGGCGTGCCGTCCTCCAGCGAGACGCCGAGATCGCCGCGCAGCATCGCCTTCATGCCGGCGAGATATTGGAGCCAGGCCGGCTGATCGAGGCCGAGCTGCTCGCGCAGCGCCGCCACCGCGGCGGGATCGGGCGCGACGCCGCCTTGGGAGAGCAGGAGCGTGGCGGGGTCGCCAGGCACCAGACGGATCGCCAGGAAGACGATGCTGCTGACGATCCAGACCAGCAGGACCGCCACGCCGACACGCTGCAGGATCCAGCCCATTCAGGCGATATCGACATCCTCGAAAGTGGTGCCGGAGTAGAAGGTGAGGGCACCGGGCATGTTGTGGAAGCCCTGCACCTTGCGGCTCATGCCGTAGCCTTGCGAGCGCCAGCAGAGCCCCACCAGCGTCGCCTCGGCGAGGGCCACGTCCTGCATCTTGTCGTAGATCGCCTTCCGCTTCGCCGCGTCGAACTCGGCGCGTCCCTCCGCGAGCAGCTTGTCGAGCTCGGGCGTATCGATGCCGACGCTGCGCACATAGGAGGGCGCGCTGTTGCTGGCCAGCAGCGGCGACAGCCCGTCCGGATCGTTGCTGTCGGCGGCGGTGCCGCCGACGGCGAACTCGAACTGGCCGCGGTTGCCGAGATTGACCCGCGTCGCCCAGTCCGGCAGCACCAGCTCCACCTGGACGCCGATTTCCGCCAGGTGCTGCTGCACCAGCGAGGCGGTGTCCTTGTGCATGCCGTACTGCGCGGTCGCCAGCAGCTTCGCCGAGAAGCCGTCGGCGTGTCCCGCCTCCTTCAGCAGCGCCTTGGCCTTGGCGGCATCGTAGGGCCAGCCATGAGCGCGCTTGTCGTCATAGAAGGGGCTGCTCTCGGCGATCGGAATACCCTCGATCGGCGCGCCGCGGCCGAAGAAGGCGGCCTTGACGATCTCCTCGCGCCGGATCGCGTGGGCGATCGCGCGGCGCACCCGCGCGTCGCCGAACGGCCCTGCCTTGCCGTTGAAGATGAGATACATGAAGGGGCCATTGGTGCTCTGGAGCGCGAGCTTCTGATCCTGCTCGATGGTCGCCATGGACTGCCAGGGCACGTATTCGATCAGGTCGACGTCGCCGGTCTGCAGCGCCGCCACCCGCAGGTTCTCATCCTGATAGGCCACCATGCGGAGCGACTGCACCTTGGGATGGCCGGGTCGATAGTACTTGTCGAAGGCTTTGAACTCGAGGGCGACGCCGCGCTCCTGGGAGACCGGCACGAAGGGGCCGGCGCCGATGCCGAGGCCGTTGTTGTCGGCCGAGCCCTTGGCGCAGATCGGCAGGTAGAAGCTTGCCATCAGCAACGGCAGTGTCGCCACCGGCTGCGCGGTCACCAGGCGCACGGTCCGCGGGTCCGGCGTCTCGACGCGAGAAATATTCTGCATCTCCGTGCGGAGATAGGCGGTGGATTTCGGGTTGGCGACCTGCTCGATGGTGTAGGCGACGTCCGCCGAGGTGACGGGATCGCCGTTGTGGAAGACCGCCTGGCGCAGGTGGAACACCCAGGCGCCGTCCTTGGGATCGCGCTCCCAGCTTTCCGCCAGCTCGCCGCGCAGCTTGCCCTCGGGATCGTAGCCGAGGAGGCCGCGGAACATCGCGAGCTTGGCGGTGGCGGCCGCGGTGCCGGCATTGGCGAACGGGAACAGGTTCGGCGGATAGCTCGAGAGGCCGAACACCAGCTTGCCCGGCATGGTGGCGGCGCGGGCGGGAGCCCGCAGGAACGGCAGCGCCGCGCCGGCGGCGATCAGCGAGCGACGGGAAAGGCGCATCGGAAGAGACTCCTCAATGGGCTTGTCCATATATCCGCGCGGCGGTCGCGGCGTCGATCCTGCCTTCGGCGAGGTCGCGCCGCACCGCTGCCGGCTCGCGCTTCGCGGGCGGTCCGTAGCCGCCGGCGCCGGGCGTGATGATCTCGACGATCTCGCCCTTGCGGAGCCGACCATTGCCCTGGACGAAGGCGTCGGCGCCGTTGCGCAGCACGATCGCGCCCTTGCCGCCCGGCAGGCCGCCGGCGAGACCCCAGGGTGCCGAGCGCAGCCGCGAGCCGTCGACGCGGAGGCGGCATTCCGCCTCGGCGCGATAGACGCGCCGCAGGCCCATGCCGCCGCGCTGGGCGCCGGGGCCGCCGGAGCCGTCGACCAGCTCATAGCGCAGCAATGTCAGCGGATACTCGAGCTCGAGCGCCTCCACCGGCAGGTTCGAGGTGTTGGTCATGTGCACGTGGACGCCGTCGAGGCCGTCCTTGGCGGCGCGGGCGCCGGAGCCGCCGCCGATCGTCTCCAGATAGACCCAGAGGCTGCGATCCTCCGGCCGCTCGCCGACGAAGGTGGCGGAGTAGCAGGCGCCATTGCAGGCGGCGATGACGCGATCGGGCACCGCCTGCGCCAGCGCGCCGTGGATCAGGTCGACGACGCGCTGGCAGGCGCTGAGGCGGCTGTTGACGGCGGCGGGATGCACGCAGTTCACCACGCTCCCCTCCTGGGCGGTGACGGTGAGCGGCCGCGCCAGCCCGGCATTGGGCAGGATGGTGGGATCGACCACCGTTTTCACCGCGTAATAGACGGTGGAGAGCAGCGCCGTATAGGTCATGTTGAAGCTCGCGCGCACCTGCGGCGGCGCCGAGAAATCGAGGCGCATCTCGTCGCCCCTGACCTCGATCTCGCAGGAGAAGTCGAGCTCGCCGTCGATCTCCAGATTGTCGAAGCGGTCCGCGTAGCGGTAGGTGCCGTCGGGAATCTCGGCGATGCCGGCGCGCATCTTGCGCTCGGCATAATCCTGCAGCGCGTCGCCGGCGGCGAGCACGATGTCGCGGCCGTATTTCTCGCAGAGGCCGGTCATGCGCTGCACGCCGAGGCGGTTGGCCGCCATCTGCGCGCGCAGATCCGAGAGCCGCTCGCGCGGCACCTGGCAGTTGAGCAGGATCAGCTCCTGCACGTCCTTCTGCAGCTCCCCGGCGCGGTAGAGGCGGATCGGCGGGATGCGCAGCCCCTCCTGATAGATGTGGGCGTGGCCGCGATCGGCGAAGTCGGCATGGTGGGCGGTGTTGACCGCCCAGCCGACCTGCTCGCCGCCGACGAAGATCGGCTCCGCCAGCACGATGTCGGGGAGGTGGGTGCCGCCGCCCTCATAGGCATCGTTGCCGACGAAGACGTCACCGGGGCGCAGATCCTCGCCGCGATTGCGCTTCAGGATATGCGGGATGATGCCGATGAAGCTGCCGAGATGCATCGGAATGTGCTCGGCCTGGCAGAGCGTGTTGCCATGGACGTCGAACAGCACGGTGGAGCAGTCGCGCCGCTCCTTGATGTTGGTGGAATAGCTGGAGCGCACCAGCGCCTCGCCCATCTCCTCGACGATGGAGGCGAGCGCGCTGCCGATCACCTCGGCGGTGATCGGATCGATATCGGTCGCGGGGTCGTTGCGCAGCGCCCGGTTCATCAGGCCGTCTCCAGGATCAGGTTGAGGTAGGGCTCCACGCGCCCCCGCATGCCCGGCAGGATCACCGTGGTGGCGTCCATCTGCTCGACCACCGCCGGCCCGAAGATGCAATTGCCGGGCCGCAGCTGCTCGCGCGCATAGACCGGACAGG
Source organism: Allostellaceae bacterium (assembly GCA_035507155.1). GTDB lineage: Bacteria > Pseudomonadota > Alphaproteobacteria > ATCC43930 > CGMCC-115725 > DASZHJ01. Next base: position 22,596 of record DATJOK010000167.1, on the reverse strand, counting down.
CAACGAAGCCGTTGGCCTCCGGCAGCCACACCTCGCGCTTGCCGATGATCGCGGCGGAGGCATCCGGTCCTTCCTCGGGCAGCGCGCGGAAGGCTGCCTTCTTGACGATGCCCGAGGCCTCGGCGCGGAGCGTGACGATCTGCACCGCCTCGCCCTCGGCAACGAAGCCGTAAAGCCGGCGATGCGCCTCGGCGAAGCCTGCGGCGAGGGCGTCGAGGGTGGCGGGGCCGATCGGCCCTTCCGGAACCGGGACCGCCAGCTCGTAATTCTGCCCGGCATAGCGCATGTCGGCGGTGCGGGCGACGCGACGCGCCTCTGGCGCGATCGCCTCGGCGGCGAACCATTGCTCTGCCTGGGCCTGGAGCTGGGTGAATGCCGCCACCATCACCGGCAGGGCCGCCTTCGAGAGCGTGACGAGGCGGGTCGCCGCGAAATCGGCGCGCAGGTCGGTGAGCAGCAGGCCCATGGCGCAAAGGATGCCGGGGTTGCGCGGCACCAGCACGCGCTTGATCTCGAGCTCGCGGGCGAGCCGCGCCGCATGGAGCGGGCCCGCGCCGCCGAAGGCCACCAGCGTGTAGTCGCGCGGATCGTGGCCGCGCTGCACGCTGATGACGCGGATGGCGCGCGCCATGTTGGCGGTGACCACCGAGAGAATTCCCTGGGCGGTCGCCATCGGATCGAGCTTCAGCTGCGCGGCGAGCGTGCCGATCGCCGCCTTGGCGAGATCCTGCCGCACCTTCATCCGGCCGCCGAGGAGATGCACCGGGTTGAGCGTCTGCAGCACGACATTGGCGTCGGTCACCGTCGGCTCGGGGTTGCCGCGGTCGTAGCAGGCGGGGCCGGGATCGGCGCCGGCGCTGCGCGGGCCCACCTTGAGGAGACCGCCGCTGTCGATATAGGCGATGGAGCCGCCGCCGGCGCCCACGGTGTGGATGTCCAGCATCGGCGCCTTGATCGGATAGCCGTGCACGACGGCCTCGCTGGTGAGCCGGCACTGGCCGCCCTTCAGCAGCGCGACATCCGTGCTGGTGCCGCCCATGTCGAAGGTGATGAGATCCTCGAAGCCGGCCATGCGGCCCACTTCCTGCGCCGCGACGACGCCGGTGGAGGGGCCGGAGAGCACGGTCCTGACCGGAAGCTGCGCCGCCTGGTCGAAGCCGATGACGCCGCCATTGGATTGCGTCAGATGCGGCGTCGCGGTGACGCCGAGCTCGGCGAGGCGTTTCGCGAGGCGCCGGATATAGCCCTGCATGACCGGACCCAGATAGGCATTCACCACCACGGTGGAGAGGCGCTCGTACTCGCGGAACTCCGGCGCCACCTCGTGGCCCGCGCAGGCGAAGGCCTCGGGAAATTCCTCGGCCAGGATGCGACGCACCAACGCTTCGTGCTCGCTGCGCACGAAGCCGTAGAGGAAACTCACCGCCACCGCCTTGACACCCGCCGCGCGGAGCTGCCCGACCGCCTTGCGCACCGCCGCCTCGTCGAGCGGCGTCTCGATGGTGCCGTCATGATGCACGCGCTCGGCCACTTCGAGGCGCAGATCGCGCGGTACCAGCACCGGCGGCTTGTCGGCCTGGAGGTCGTAGAGCTCCGGCCGCTTCTGCCGGCCGATCTCCAGGAGATCGCGGAAGCCCTCCGTGGTGATGAGACCGGTCGGCACGCCGCGATGCTGGATCAGCGCATTGGTGGCGACGGTGGTGCCGTGGCCGAAATAGCCGATCTCCGCCGGCGCCGCCTTCACCTGCTCGGAGCCCTCGGCGACGCCCTGCGCGATCCCGCGTGAAGGGTCATCCGGCGTCGAAGGCACCTTCCACACCTCGACGCGCCCGCTGCTGTCCTCGAAGAGGCAGACATCGGTGAAAGTACCTCCGGAATCGACGCCGATGCGCCAGGCCATGTGCGGACTCTTTCCTATGAAGCGGAAACGCGGTGGGAGCGGAGGCGCAGCCGAGCGGGCGGCGGATCAAGATCGATCGCCCCGGCAGCGCTCGCCGCGGTGAAGGCGGCCATGCGCTGGCGGAACACCTCGCAATGGAGGCGGGCGAGGCCGTCCGCGCGCTCGGCGTCGCCGACGCGGATGGCGTCGATGATCGCATCGTGCTGCGCGATCGATTCGCGGAAGTGCTTGGCATGGTCGGCGAGGCTGCGCGCCGAGCCATAGGCGGCGCGGGCCAGCCGCATGGTTCGGGATTCTGCCGCCTGGCAATCGGCAGCGAGGAACCGGTTGCCGCAGGCATCCGCGATGACGCCGTGGAAGCGACGGTTGGTCTCGGTCATCGCGTCGAGATCATCGGCGTCGGCGGCGCGCGCAAAATCGCGGCCGATGCCGATGAGCGCCTCGATGTGGCGCGGCCCCCGCCGCAGCGCCGCCCAGCGGGTGGTCGCGCGCTGATAGAGCTCGAGGGATTCCAGCAGTTGCGGCACTTCGCTCAGATCGAGCGCGGCGACGCGGGCGCCGCGATTGGGAACGAGCTGCACGAGACCGTGGCTCGCGAGCTGGATCAGCGCCTCGCGCACCGGCGTGCGCGAGAGGTCGAACTCGCGCACCAGCGCCGCTTCCTCGATATCGGCGCCGGGCGGCAGCTCGAGCGCCAGGATGCGTGCCCTGAGCGCCTCCACCACCATTTGCGCGCCGGCGCCGCGGCGGGGGGCACGGGTGGGTTTGCGTCGCGCTTTGGCAGTTTGCATACTTGAAGTATACAATAGCGCGCTCTCGGCGTGGTCAAGCCATATCGTGTGGACGGGGTCGCGGGACGTCGCTCCGGCGAGTCAGCGCACCCGGCTAGCCGCGGCGGCCTGAGCGGCCGAGGAGCTGCGAGAGAGCAAGCAGCAGCGAGGATATCACGATCATGACAGTCGAGATCGCCGCGATGGTGGGATCGATCTGGTCGCGCAGCGCCAGGAACATGGCGCGCGTCAGCGTCGAATTGTCGCCGCCCGAGACGAAGAGGGCGACCACCACCTCGTCGAAGGAGGTGAGGAAGGCGAGCACCGCCGCGGTGGTGACGGCGAAGCGGATCTGCGGCAGGGTGACGAGGAGGAAGGCGCGAGGACGGGAGGCGCCGAGGCTCCGCGCCACCATCTCCTGACTCATGTCGTAGCTCCTGAGCGCCGAGGTCGCCACGATCGTCACCAGCGGGATTGCCAGCATGCTGTGGGCGAGCACGAGGCCGAGGAGCGTGTTCACCAGCTTCAGATGGACATAGGAATAGAAGACGCCGATGCCGACCAGGATCACCGGCACGATGATCGGTGTCAGCAGCACCGAGGTGACGACGCGTGCGGCGCGCAGGCGCGACAGGAAGAGCCCGTAGGCGGCGATGGTGCCGAGTGGCGTCGCCACCAGGGCAGTGAGCGTTCCTGCCTTCAGCGACGTGGCGGTGGCCTGCATCCAGGCGGGCGAGTCCAGGTAGTTGGCGTACCAGCGCAGCGACCAGTGCCGCGGCGGGAATTCCAGGTATTGCGAGGCCGAAAACGACATCGGAATGACGATGATCGTCGGCAGGACCAGGAAGGCGATGATCGCCGCGGCGAGGGCATAGAGCCAGAGCCGGGAGCGGTGCGGGATCTGCGTCTCCGATGCCGGTCGGTCGAGCCAGCTCATGTCCCGTGGCCGCCGAAGACCCGATCGAGGCGGACGAGGCGCGACGCCAGCCACAGAATGAGCATGGTCGCCGCCAGCAGGACGACGCCGAGCGCGCTGGCGGCGCCCCAGTTGAAGAACAGCTCGATGTCGTTGGCGATGCGGTTCGCCACCATGATCACCTTGCCGCCGCCGAGCACCGCCGGCGTCACATAGAAGCCGAGGCAGAGGATGAAGACGATGAGCGCGCCGGCGAAGAGGCCCGGCAGGGACAGCGGCAGGAACACCATCCAGAACGCGCGTGTCGGGCTGGCGCCGAGATTGGCGGCCGCCTTAAGATAGTCGCGGTCGATCGCGCGCATGGAGCCGTAGAGCGGCAGGATGAGGAAGGGCAGCATGATGTGCACCATGCCGATCAGCGTCGCCGTCATGTTGTAGACGAGGGTCAGCGGCTCGCTCCAGAGACCGAGCTTCATGCCCCAGCTGTTGATCAGCCCCTGGCGCTGCAGCAGCACGAGCCAGGCATAGGTCCGCACCAGGATCGAGGTCCAGAACGGCATCAGCACGCCGATCATGCAGAGATTGGCGGCGCGCACCGGCAGCTGCGAGAGCACATAGGCCACCGGGTATCCGAGGACGACGCAGAGCGCCGTGCAGAGGCCGCTGATCTCGAAGGTGGCAAGGAAGATGCGCCCGTAGGAGGGCTCTTGGATCAGCCGCAGGTAATTGACGGCGCTGAGGCTGCCATCGTCGGCGAAGAGCGACAGCCAGAACAGCCAGGCGACCGGGATCAGCATGGTCACCGTCACCAGCGCGAGGGCGGGCAGGCTGAGGCCGAGAAGCGCGAGGCGCTCGGCGCGCGCATCGCGGCGGAGCCCCGCGGCGTTGAGTGCCGCGGCGGCGCTCATTCCGACGCTCCTTCCGCCGGCAGCAGGATGGTGTCCTCGGGGCTCAAGGCCAGGGTGACCGATCCGCCCGGCTGCGGGATTGCCGCCAGGGCGCCGCCGGTGGAGACGCCACGCGCGCCGACCGCGCTGCCGTCGGCGAGCCGCGCCTGGAGGAGAAAACTGTCGCCCTGGTAGACCACCGCCTCGACGGTGCCGCGCAGCAGGTTGAGATGACCGGGCGCGGTGCCGGCGACGATCTGCAGGCGTTCTGGCCGCAGCATCAGCACCGTGCGCCCCTCCGGTGCCGGGCCCGCCGGGAGCTTCAGCGCCTGGCCCGCGCAGTGGAAGGCGCCGTTCACCCGCTCCACCGGCAGGAAGCTCGATTCGCCGATGAACTCGGCGACGAAGCGGCTGGCCGGCCGCTCGTAGAGGCGCCGCGGCTGGTCGAGCTGCTGGATCCGGCCGTGATGGATGACGGCGATGCGGTCGGACATGGTCAGCGCCTCGCGCTGGTCATGGGTCACATAGACCGTGGTCATGCCGAGCTTGTCGTGCAGGCGCCGGAGCTCGATCTGCATGTGCTCGCGCAGCTGCTTGTCGAGGGCGGAGAGCGGCTCGTCCATCAGCAGGATGCGCGGCTCGAAGACGATGGCGCGCGCCAGCGCCACCCGCTGCCGCTGGCCGCCCGACAGCTGATCGATGCGGCGGCCGCCATAGCCCGCCAGCTGCACCGTCTCCAGCGCCTGCTCGACCCGTCGCTCGGCCTCGGCGCGGGGCACGCCGCGCAGCCGCAGCGGGAAGGCGATGTTCGCGCCCACGTTCATGTGCGGGAAGAGGGCGTAGTTCTGGAACACCATGCCGAGGTCGCGCTTGTGCGGCGCGAGGCGGATCACCTCGTCGGCGCCGAATTTGAGGCTGCCGGAATCGGGCCGCGTGAAGCCCGCCAGCACCATCAGCAAAGTGGTCTTGCCGGAGCCGGAGGGCCCCAGCAGGGTCAGGAACTCACCGCTCTCGATGTCGAGGTCGATGCGGTCGAGCGCGCGGACCGGCCCGTAGGCCTTGCAGATCTGCCGCACCGTGATTGGCAGCGACGCCGTGCGAGCCATCGATCAGCCGCCTTCGGCCCCCAGTCTGCGAAACGGCGAAGGCGATACTCCCCGTACCGCCTTCGCCTGATGGTCGGTACCAGCCGAGGTCAGATCACTCGGTCAGCATGTTCTGATAGGCGGCCGAGGCCTTCTCCTCGAACTTTATATACCAGTCGAGATCGATCGGAAGCTGCTTGGCGGCATTCTCCGGATAGGAGGGCAGCTCCTTCGCATAGGCGGCGTCGATGGTGCCGAGGTCGTAGGCCTTCTTGTTGGTGGGCCCGTAGGTGATGTACTTGGTGAACTCCGCCTGATATTGCGGCTTGCTGATCTCGGCCAGGAACTTCATCGCCAGCTCCTTGTGCGGCGCGCCCTTGGCGACCGCGTAGCAATCGTAGTCCAGCAGCGCCTGGTTGAAGGTATAGGCAACCTTGGCGCCGTCCTTCTTGGCGACGTCGAAGCGGCCGTTCCAGCCGGTGATCATGTCGACCTCGCCGTCCTTCATCAGCTGCGCCTGCTGCGCGCCCGACTCCCACCAGACGGAGATGTAGGGCTTCAGCTCCTTGATCTTCTTGATCGCCCGCTCGATGCCGCCCGGCTGCGACAGCACCTCGTAGACCTTCTCCGGCGGCACGCCGTCTGCCATCAGCGCCGGCTCCAGCGCGCCCGCAACCGACTTCCGGTAGGAGCGCTTGCCCGGGAATTTCTTCACGTCCCAGAAATCGGCCCAGCTCTGCGGGCCCTTGTCGCCGTAGGTCTTGGTGTTCCAGGCCAGCACGGTGGAGAACACGTCGCCGCCGACGCAGTAGTCCTGGTAGGTGTGGGGCAGGAAGTTGGAGACATCGATGGTCTTGTAGTCGAGCTTGTCGAGAATGCCCTCGGCGCCGGCGCGCGCCGCGCTGCCGGAGCCGCTGGCGACGATGTCCCAGGTGACGGCGCCGGATTTCACCTGCAGGCGGAGCGCGGCGATCCCGGTATAGGTCTCCTCCTTGAGCGCGATGCCGAGCGCCTTGGCGGCCGGCTGGAACAGCGCCTTGCTCTCGGCATCCTGGTAGGAGCCGCCGAAGGAGACGACGGTCAATTGCTGCTGCGCCAGCGCCGGTCCCGCGACGATGCTGCCGCCCGCGGCCAGGGCAACAGCCAGCGTCGAACCCAATAGCTTCTTTCCGAGCGTCATGCTTGCTCTCCCCGTGATGCGTTGTTGGCGTGCCTCGGAGACCCGCTCCGGGCGCTATTGTCGGTAGCCGCGTGGTCGGGTGAGTAGGGCCATTGTGAAAACTCGGCCATACCACTTTGCTCCCGCGCTCAGCTCAGCGCGCTCTTGCGATAGGCGGCGCGCTGCAGCCAGTCCGGCGCGATCTCGACGCCCCAGCCGGGCTCGCTCGGGATCGTCACTCTGCCGCCCGTCACCGCGTAGGGCCAGTTGCGGAACAGCCCTTCCTGCCAGGGATAATAGTCCGGTCCCTCGATCGAGAATTCGAGATACTTGCCGGCGTTCGGGATCGCGCCCAGCAGATGCATGGTGAAGAGCGTCACCATCGTGAGGTTGGCGCTGTGCGGCGTGCAAGGAAGCCCGGCGCGCGCCGCCATGTCGGCGACCCGGAGCGTGCGGACCATGCCGCCGAGATAGCAGACATCCGGCTGGATGACGTCGACCGCCCGCAGCTCGATCATGTGCCGCCAGACCTGGATCAGGCAGTCCTGCTCGCCGCCGGTGACGTCGATGTCGAGGGCGTCGGCGACCTCCTTGGTCTGCTCCGGCTCCCAATAGGGGCAGGGCTCCTCATAGTGGGAGATGCCGTGATCCTGCAGCATGCGGCCGACCTCGATGGCGCGCCGGGGCGAGAAGCCGCTGTTGGCGTCCACCAGCAGCGTCGCGTCGCCGCCCATCGCCATGCGCATGGCGGGCACGATCGCCTCGGTGCGTCCCGGCCACTCGTCGACGTCGCGCCCGCACTCGGCGCCGATGCGGAACTTGAAGGCGTCGAAGCCGTGCTGGTCGCGCAGGCGCAGCATGCGCTCGGCCTCGGCCTCGGGCGTGATGTCGCGTTTCATGGAGGAGGCGTAGGCGCGCAGGCTTCGTGGCGTGCCGCCGAGCAGGGCACAGACGCTCTTCCCCTCGAGCTTGCCGCGCAGATCCCAGAGCGCGGTGTCGAGCCCGCCGATCGCCCGGCAGAGGTAGGAGCCGGGAAACTTGTGCTCGCGCAGCGGAATCAGGTCGACGAGGCCGGCGATGTCGAGCGCGTCGCGTCCGAGCGCCCAGGGAGCGACCTGGCGATGCAGCACCTGCGACGTGATGTCCGCGTTATAGGGCGCGACCTGGCCCCAGCCTTGCGCGCCATTCTCGGCGGTGACGCGGACGAAGCCCACGAATTCGGTGCAGAAGGTCTCGATGGCCAGGATTTTCATGGCGCGAGGATCGCCATTTATTGGGCGCGAAATAAGGTCCACTTTCGACATAATATGAGGCCATTTTGCGGGGCAGGGCCGGAGGGAGTGGGGGCGCATGGTGAAGCGGGCGGGCGGCGCGCTGCTGCTGTCGATCACGATCGAGCACGAGTCCGTCCGGCCGATCGCGACCCAGCTCTATGTGGCGCTCCGGGACATGATGCTCTCCGGCGCGATCGCGGCGCGCTCGCGCCTGCCGTCGAGCCGCACCCTCGCCCACGACCTCGGCGTCTCGCGCACCACGGTGATCGACGCCTTCGACCGGCTGATCGCCGAGGGGCTGGTCGAATCCCGGGTCGGCGCCGGCACTTTCGTCAGCGACGCGCTGAGCGCCGAGCGGCCGCAGCCGCCGCGCGCGCTCGGCAAGCCGCGGCCGGCGCGCAAGCCCAGCCTCTCCAAGGCGATGGGCTGGGCGGTCGATCATTTCAGCGAGCGCCAGCGGCTGCCCCATGCGCCGCGCGCCTTCGTCACCGCGCTCCCCGCCTTCGACGCCTTCCCGATGGCGCAATGGGCGCGCCTCGTCACCAAGCACTGGCGCGGCAGCCGCGAGGCGGTGCTGGGCTACGCCCCGCCGCTCGGCCACGCGCCGCTCCGCGAGGCGATCGCCGCGCATCTCCGCGCCAATCGCGGCATCGCCTGCGAGGCGGCGCAGATCTTCATCGTCGGCGGCGCGCAGCATGCCTTCAACCTCATCGGGAACGTGCTGCTCGATCCCGGCGACAAGGTGTGGTTCGAGAATCCCGGTGCGATCGGCGCGCGCAACGCTCTCCTCGCCTGCGGGGCCGAGCTGGTGCCGGTGCCGGTGGACGAGGAGGGCCTGCGCGTCGACCAGGGGCTGAAACGCAGCCCGGATTTCCGCCTGGTCTTCGTCACGCCCTCGCACCAGCAGCCGCTCGGCCCGATCATGAGCCTGGAGCGCCGCTTCGCGCTGCTGCGCTCGGCGGAGCGGGCGGGCGCCTGGATCGTCGAGGACGATTACGACGGCGAGTTCTTCTTCGGCCGCCGGCCGCTGCCGACCCTGAAGAGCGTCGACCGCACCGGCCTGGTGATCTATGTCGGCACCTTCAGCAAGTCGCTGTTCCCCGCGCTCCGCCTCGGCTTCATGCTGGTGCCGCCCTCGCTGATCGAGACCTTCGAGAAGGTCTCCGCCGCCTTCATGCAGGGCGTTCCCTCCAGCATCCAGGCGGTGGTCGCCGAGTTCATCGAGGAAGGCCACTTCGCGACCCACATCCGCCGCATGCGCCGCGTCTACGAGGAGCGGCACGCCTGCCTGCGCGAGGCGGCGGAGCGCGAGCTCGCCGGCCTGCTCGAGGTCGTCCCCACCGAGAGCGGGCTGCACACGATCGCTCGCCTGCCGGGGCATCTCTCGGAGATCGCCGTCGCCCGGGCGGCGGCGGCGCGCGGGATCGTAGTGTCGCCGATCGCGCGCTTCTCCATCGAGCCGGTCGAGGTGAACGGGCTGGTGCTGGGGTTCGGCGGCATCCGGCCGCCCGAGATCAGGGCCGGCGTCGGCGCGCTCGGCGAGGTGCTGCGCGGCCTCGTCCGGCCGAGACGCGCCGCCGGCGCCCGCGCCTAGATGGGCGCCGGCGCGCCGCAGTGGTATGCCCGAATGTTGAAATTGGCCCTGTCGGGCGACCGCTGTCATCCGACATGCTCGCCGCCGCACTCTGATGATGGAATTCGACTACATCGTCGTCGGCGCCGGCTCCGCCGGCTGCACCCTGGCGGGGCGCCTCAGCGAGAGCGGCCGGCTTACGGTGCTGCTGCTGGAGGCCGGCGGCAGCGACCGCCGGCTCTCGATCCAGGTGCCGATCGGCTACGGCATGAGCTTCTACAATCCGCGCGTCAACTGGATGTACCGCACCGAGCCGGAGCCGGCGCTCGACGGCCGGCAGGACTACTGGCCGCGCGGCAAGGTGCTGGGCGGCTCGAGCTCGATCAATGCCATGGTCTACATCCGCGGCCAGCCGACCGATTTCGAGGATTGGCGGAGCCTCGGCAATCCCGGCTGGGGCTGGGCGGATGTCCTGCCTTATTTCGAGAAGGCGGAGAGTTTCACCGGTGGCCCGCTCAACGTGTCGGATGTCGCGCGCGACTGCCATCCGATCTGCGAGGCCTATCTCCGCGGCTGCGAGGAGATCGGGCTCCGGCGCACGGCCGATTTCAACGGGGCGCAGCGGGAAGGCGTCGGCCTCTACCGGATCACCACGCGCGGCGGCTTCCGCATGTCGGCGGCGCGCGCCTATCTCTGGCCGGCGATGCGCCGGTCCAACCTGCGCGTCGAAACCGGGGCGCTGGCGACGCGCCTCCTCTTCGAGCAACGCCGCGCGGTCGGCGTCGAGTACCGCCGGGGCGGCGCGACCGCAAGCGCGCGGGCGCGGCGCGAGGTCATCCTCGCTGCCGGCGCCATCAATTCCCCCCAGCTGCTGCAGCTCTCCGGCATCGGGCCGGGGCCGCTGCTGCAGCGGCTCGGCATCGAGGTGGTGCACGAGAGCCCGGCGGTCGGCCGCCATCTGCAGGACCATCTCTGCATCGATCACCTCTACCGGTCGCGGGTGCCGACGCTCAATCAGGATCTCGGCACCTGGCGCGGCCGGCTGCGCGCCGGCCTGCTATACGCGGCGTTCCGGCGCGGACCGCTTTCCCTCAGCGTCAACCAGGGCGGCGGCATCATCCGCACCCGGCCGGATCTGGAGCGGCCCGATCTGCAGCTCTACTTCTCGCCGCTGAGCTATACGCGGGCGGTCCCCGGCAAGCGCACCCTGATGCGGCCCGATCCCTTTCCCGGCTTCCTGCTGAGCGCGCAGCCCTGCCGCCCGACCAGCCGCGGCTGCCTGCAGATCAAGACCGCCGATCCCCTCGTGGCGCCCGCGATCCAGCCGAATTCGCTCTCGACCGCGGAGGACATCCGCGACATGCTCGCGGGCGCCCGGTTCCTGCGCCGGCTGGCCGCGGCACCCGCCCTCGCCGCCCTCATCTCGGAGGAGATGCGTCCGGGCGCCGGGATGCAGTCGGACCAGGAGTTGCTCGGGGATATCCGCCGGCGCGCCTCCTCGGTCTTCCACCCGGTCAGCACCTGTCGCATGGGGCCCGATCCGCGGGAGAGCGTCGTGAGCCACGAGCTCAAGGTCCATGGGCTTGCCGGGCTCCGCGTCATCGACGCCTCGGTATTTCCCACCCTCACCTCCGGCAACACCAACGCCCCCACCATCATGGTCGCCGAGAAAGGCGCGGCTCTCGTGCTCGGCGACGCGGCAGGATGATTCCATGAGCGATCTCTTCACGGCGGACTTCAAGTCCACACCCTATTGGTGGGATCAGGTGCCGCGGCCGGTGCTGCCGGACGCGTCGCTGCCGGCGAAGGTCGACGTCGCCATCGTCGGATCGGGCTATACCGGGTTGAGCGCCGCGCTGCAGACCGCGCGCGGCGGCCGCGACACCCTGGTGCTCGACGCCGAGGACGCGGGATGGGGCTGCAGCACCCGCAACGGCGGGCAGATCTCCACCAGCATCAAGCCCGACTTCGACGAGCTGTCGCGCCGGCACGGGCCGGAACGGGCCTTCGCGATCATCCGCGAGGGCCAGAAATCCCTCGCCTGGATCGCCGATTTCGTCGCCGGCGAGCGCATCGACTGCGACTTCCGCGTCGCCGGCCGTTTCCACGCGGCGCATAATCCCGCGCAATACGAGGCGCTGGCGCGCCGCGTTCAGAACCAGCCCAAGGGTCTCGCGGTGGAAGCGCAGCTGGTGAGCCGCGCCGAGCAGCGGCGCGAGCTCGGCACCGACGCCTATTTCGGCGGCGTGGTCTATGCGCGGCATGCTTCCGTGCATCCGGCGAAATTCCATCAGGGCCTGCTCGACCGCGTGCTCGCGGCCGGCGGGCGCGTGCTGCCGCGCTGTCCGGTCACCGGGATCCGGCACGAGGGTGACGGCTTCCTGCTGCAGACGCCCCAGGGGACCGTCGCCGCGCGCACCGCGGTGATCGCGACCAACGGCTACACCGGCCGGCTGACGCCGTGGCTCCAACGCCGCGTCATTCCCATCGGCAGCTACATCATCGCGACCGAGCCGCTGAGCCGCGATCTGATGGCGCGGCTGATGCCCCGCGACCGCATCGTCAGCGACACCCGCAAGGTGGTCTATTATTACCGCGCCGCGCCCGACGGCAGCCGCATCCTGTTCGGCGGCCGGGTCTCCCATGGCGAGACCGATGCGCGGGTGAGCGGGCCGCTGCTCCATGCGGAGCTGGCGCGGATCTTTCCCGAGCTGGCGAGCGCCAGGGTGAGCCATTCCTGGAGCGGCTTCGTCGCCTACACCTTCGACGAGTTCGCCCATATGGGCCAGCGCGACGGGCTGTTCTATGCGATGGGCTACTGCGGCTCCGGCGTCGGCATGGCGGCCTATCTCGGCATGCGCATCGGCCAGCAGGTGCTGGGCCGCCCCGAGGGTGCCACTGCTTTCGACAATCTCGACTTTCAGAGCCGCCCCTATTATTTCGGCAACCCCTGGTTCCTCGCCCCCTCGATCATGTACTACCGCTGGCGCGACCGGGGCGGCCGCTAGCCGGCCGCACGTCGGGCGGCGATGCTCGCAGCGATCGCGGACGGCGGCAGAGCCCTTCCCCCGCTCGAAAGACAGGTCAGCACGGTCAGGGTCTTGCCGTAGCCGCCCAAGCCGATGACTGCCCGCTGGCGGGTGCCGAACGCGTTCCGCCGAGCCGGTCCATGATGTCAATGTCCGCTTCATCGCGTTCTCCATCGCCTCCGCGACGCGCGTTGGCATCAAGCAGGGCCGTGGCGGTGCCACGTGGCACTGCAGCGCCCTTCTTCGGCCATGTGAGCCGTGGGAGAGACTTCATCGTGTCGGACATGAAGCAGAAGTCGATCGCCGAGCCGGTGCCGATGACGATGGCAACGGCATCGTCCGTCAACTCGGCATAACGGATTGCGGTTGCGGTCAAACGTGCGGCAGAAATCTGCCAGCGACTCCACGACTTCCAGACCGGGCTGGCGCGTGGGCGCGCGCTCAGGCCTCGCGAATTTTCGTGAGGAAGCCTTCGACCTCGCCGCCTAGCTTCTCCGCCTGTCGGCTGAGCTCGCCAGAAGCCGTCATAACCTGGTGAGCGGCATTGCCGGTCTCGCCTGCCGCCTGCGTCACCCCGGCGATATTGCTGGTGATCTCCGTGGTGCCCTTGGACGCCTGCTGCACGCTGCCCGAAATTTCCTGGGTTGCCGCGCTCTGCTCCTGCACGGCGGACGCGATCGCGCCCGAGATCTCGCTGATCTGGCTGATCGTGCCGGTGATTGCCTCGATGGCTGCTACCGTCTGGCGAGTGGCGATCTGGATCTCGCTGATCTGGGCGCCGATCTCCTCCGTCGCCTTTGAGGTCTGGTTGGCCAGCGCCTTCACCTCCGACGCCACTACCGCAAAGCCCTTGCCAGCCTCGCCGGCGCGCGCCGCCTCGATGGTGGCGTTGAGAGCCAGAAGATTTGTTTGCGAGGCGACGTCCTGGATGAGCTTCACCACGTCGCCGATACGCTGCGCCGCGGCGGTAAGCCCGGCAACAGTCGTGTTGGCGTTTCGGCCCTGCTCCACGGCCTGCCGCATGATATCGGAGGACTGCTCTACTTGACGGGCGATCTCGGAGATCGACGCGGAAAGCTCTTCCGTCGCGCCGGCTACCGATTGGACGCTCGCGGAGGTTTCCTCGGCTCCCAGATTCACCGCCATACTCTGACGGTTGGTCTCCTCCGCCGTCGAGGACAGTGCCTGCGCCGAAGAGTGCAGTTCCGTCGACGCCGAACTCACGGCGCCCACGACGCTCGCGATGGAGGCCTCGAAGCCGGCCGCGAGCTCATCGAGCTTCCTGTCGTATGCCGCTTTGTTTTCCTCGAGATAGATCGAGATTGCGAGATCCATGTCCAGCATGGCTGCCTGGCTTAAGGCCCGTAGCAACCGAGCGGTCTTCGCTTGCGCTGCGGAGGGATTGAGGCGGCTCGAGAATGCACGTACCGCCGCGGCATAGAGTTGGCTCAGGGTGAAGGAGTAGCCCCCGATATACCAGCGGGGATCGAGTCCGGTCCGGCTATGAGTGAGCCCGATTTTCCGTACCGAAGCGACATAGCTCTCATCGAAGCGGCCCGAAAACAGGTTCAGCCAGTGATGTAACTGGGCATTCTTGGCCCGCTCCATCATGCCCTGACCGGCAAACATGCCGGCGAGATTAGGCCATTTGCGGAGGTGGTCGTAGAACTTGTCCAGGATACCGGGAAGCGCCTTCTGCAGGAGCGGCGCGAATTCTTGCAGCACCGAGCGCGTGCTGTCGTCTATATCGGCGAAGGCCACTCTGTCGCTGATATCGTATGCACCCGACATTTCCATCTCCACATCGATGCAAGACGCGTCAGCTGGACTGCTATGATGCGGCCGGCAGGCGCTCCGCGGGCTGTGATCCAGCGTCAAGGTGACAAGTGATGTTTAACGGGCCGCTATCCTGCAGGGGTCAACGCATGCTCTTTTGGTCATCAGTATTCCCACGTAGTTGCCGACGGCAGGTTACGTACTGATGTAAATCACGAGGGCGTCACCTCTCTCGATTGGAGGGAATTTTCTGCAACTGATCGAGCGCCTAATCGATTGCCTGCCGGCGTATGTGGCTGCGCTGAAAGCCGGCGGTCCGCTTGATAAGATCTGCGCCGCTCGCAGCTACCCCAGCACAGAGCAGGGATTGCAGGCGCTGATGACGCCGCCGCCGGGAGCGTCGAACTGGAACGGTCCCTATCTGAAGGGCGATGGTCTGCCGGCCGACCCCTGGAACCATCCCTTCGTCTATCGTGCCCCGTCGTCGCGCCGCGGCCATGACCATGATCTTTGCTCCAGGGGCGAGAACGCCCAGGAGAGCGATACGGCGCAGGCCGGCTGGATTTGCAATCGAACTGCCGAGAGCAGCGGTTGTTGGCCGCGGCGGCTGACGCCGGTCAGCGGCCGCGAAGCTTGGGATCGAGAGCGTCGCGGAGCGCGTCGCCGAACAGGCTGATGCCGAACACGGTGAGCGCGATGGCAAGACCGGGGAAGACCGCGATCCATGGCGCCGTGGTCGCGTATTCCTCGGCGCCGCCCTGCAGCATCAGGCCCCAGGCGGGCGTCGGCTCCTGCACTCCGAGGCCCAGATAGGAGAGCGACGCCTCCGCCAGGATCGCCTGACCGACGAAGGCGGTGATCACGATGAGGAACGGCGCCATCACGTTGGGGATCATGTGCCGGAAGATGATCCGCCAATGGCCGAAGCCGCAGGCGCGCGCGGCATCTACGTAAGGCACCTCGCGGATCGACAGCGCGCTCGATCGCACCACCCGGGCGCAGCGGGGCACCAGCGGAATGGTGATCGCGGTGATCACGTTGTGGACGCCGGTGCCGAAGATCGCCACCACCGCGAGCGCGAGGATGATCAGCGGAAACGCCATCAGGACATCGAGGATCCGCTGGAACAGGAGGTCGATCCGGCCGCCGAAATAGGCGCTACCGACCCCGAGCACGAGTCCGGCGAGGCCGCCGATGAGCGCGCAGGCGAAGCCCACGATCATCGCGGTCTGGGCGCCGAAGAGGATGCGCGACAGCACGTCGCGGCCGAACTGGTCGGTGCCCAGCAGATGCGCCCAGCTCGGCGCTTCGGTCATGGCGGCGAAATCATTGGCGGTCGGATCGTAGGGTGCGATCCAGGGCGCGGTCACCGCCGCCATCGCCATGAGCAGCACCAGCACCATGCCGAAAGCGCCGAGCGGCTGCCGCACGCAGAACGAGGCGACGTGCTGGAAGAGGGTCCGCCGCGGCCGGCGCTCGTCCGCGGCGAGGCTGGCGGCGGTATCGATCGGCGAGGCGGTGGACATCGGCGGCGGCTCCCGTCAGGCGAAGCGGATGCGCGGATCGAGCCAGGCGTAGAGGAGATCGACGAGCAGGTTGGTGACGACGAACACCATCACCACCAGCATCACCAGCGCCTGGGTCAGCGTGTAATCCTGGTTCTGCACCGAGAGCACGAAAAGCCGTCCGATCCCGTTGAGATTGAACACCTGCTCGGTCACCACCAGGCCGCCGATCAGGAACGCGAACTCGATGCCGATCAAGGTCACCACCGGCAGCAGCGCGTTCTTGAGGGCGTGGCGGTTGATGACGATGCGGTCGATCAGCCCCTTGGCGCGGGCGGTGCGGATATAGTCCTCGCGCATCACCTCGAGCATGGCCGAGCGGGTCATGCGCATGGTGACGGCGGAATAGCGGTATCCCACCGTCACCGCCGGCCAGAACGCCATCGAGAGATTGCGGATCGGGTCCTTCCACAGCGGCACGTAGTCGATCGGCGGCATCCAGGGCGCGCCCGAGACCAGGTTCGTGATGTCGAGAATGGCGATCAGCACGACGATGCCGAGCCAGAACGACGGCGTGGCGATGCCGGCGATGGCGACGGTGCGGACGACGGCGTCGATCCAGCTGTTCTGCTTCAGCGCCGAGATGGTGCCGAGGGGAATGGCGAAGGCGATCGCCACCACCGTCGCCAGCAGCGCGACCTCGATCGAGATCGGCAGCCGCGTCCAGATCTCGGAGGAGACCGGCCTGCCCGTCCACATGGAAAGGCCGAAATC
The DNA here is from genome assembly GCA_035507155.1 of Allostellaceae bacterium. Taxonomy (GTDB): domain Bacteria; phylum Pseudomonadota; class Alphaproteobacteria; order ATCC43930; family CGMCC-115725; genus DASZHJ01. The sequence goes on along the minus strand of DATJOK010000167.1, from coordinate 5,948 downwards.
GAAGCGGAAGATGCCGAACAGGAAATCGAGGAACTGCACGATCATCGGCCGGTCGAGCCCGAGCTCTGCATGGCAGACGGCGACCGAATGGGGATCGAAGGTGCCGCCCCCGGACGCGAGCCGCACCACGCAGATGTCGCCGGGAATAAGGCGCATCAGCACAAAGACCAGCGCCGCCGCCCCCGCCAGGGTCGGGACGGCCAGCAGCAGCCGGTTCACGATGTATCGGTACATGGCGCCACCCGATGCGGAAGCAGGGCCGCGGGTCTCCGCCGCGCCGGCGGAGGAAGGCCCGCGGCCGCGCCGCTACTGCTCTACTTGTCCAGCCACACGTTCGCGAGATCCTGGTTGATGTAGTGGCTGGGGCTGATCTTCCAGCCCTTGACGTAGGACCGGTAGGGGATGACCCGATACCACCACGGGGTCATGATCATGTGCGTCTCGGTATCGAGCACATAGGTCTCGAAATCGCGCATCTCCGCCCGCACCTTCTTCTCGTCGGGCTCGTGCAGCATCTTCTGGTAGAGGTCGATCTCCTTCTGATCCTCGTAATTGCCGTAGTTCTCGGTATAGACGGTGTGCGGCAGGAACTTGCCGACATCGAGCAGCGGATTGACGACGCCCTGGCAGTTGAAGTCCAGAGTGACGTCGAAGTCGTTGTTGCGCAGCGCCTCGAAGAACGGGCCGGTCGGCAGCACCCGCTGCGTGACCTTGAGCCCGATCTTGCTCCACTCGTCGATCAGCCAGGTCGCCACGTATTTGTAGGGCTGATCGACGTTGCGGTTCAGCAGCACGAAGCTCAGGCCCTCGGCGCCGGCCTCCTTCAGGAGGCGCTTGGCCTCGGCCCGCGACTTGTCGATGTCGGGCCAGAAGCCGGCGATCTTCTCGAGTTCCTCTTTGGTGGCGGCGAGCGGCGAGCCCGGGAAGACGATGCCGCCGACCGTATGAACGGTGGCGATCTTCGAGAGCGCGGGCGCGTCGTGCCAGGCGTCGATGGCGAGCGCGAGGGCGCGGCGCACGCGAACGTCGTCGAACGGCTTCCTCTTGTGGTTCGGCGTCACCAGATTGCCGCAGTTCCAGTCGCTCTTCTGCACCGCGATCTTGTCGCCGAGCTCCTTCTCGAGCTGGTCGACCGCCGAGGGCGGCAGCCCGCGGAACTCCATCGCCGCGCGGTCGGCGCGGATCGCATCGACGCGCACCGCCTGCTTGGCGGCGAAGATGCCGATGAAGCCGTCGAGATAGGGCTGGCCCTTGTGGTAGTAGTCGGGGTTGCGTACGCCCTTGATCGACTGGCCGGCCTCGTAGCCGTCGAACTTGAACGGCCCGGAGCCCATGATGTTCTTCTCGTACCAGTGCGGATCCTTGTCGAGGATCTTCTTCTCGTAGATCCAGGCATAGGGATCGGCGAGCGCCGGCAGGAACGCCTGCGTCGTGTATTTCAGATGGAAGACCACGGTCGAGGCGTCGGTGGCCTCCACCTTGTCGACCATGACGAAGTAGCTCTCGCGGGCGCTGGAGACGCCCTCGGGCGGATGCACGATCTCCTGCCAGCTCGCCGCGACGTCGGCGGCGGTGAGCGGCGATCCGTCGTGGAACTTCACCCCCTCGCGGATCTTGAAGGTATAGATCAGGCCGTCACCGGTGGGCTTCGGCATTTCGGTGCAGAGATCGCACACGAAATCGGTGGTCGAGGACGGATTCTCGGGGTTGACGCGGATCAGGACGCTGTAGAAGGGCGCCGCCGCGTGGACGGTGGCATAGGTGGTCTCTCGGTGACCGTCGAAGCTCGGCGGCGCGTCGGCCGGGATCATATAGGTGAGGATGCCGCCGTGTTTCGGTGTCTCGGCGGCGCCGGCCGGCGCCGTCGCAGCGATCGCCGTTGCAGCCAAGGCTCCCAGGCCGGCTGCGAGTAGCTGCTTCCCTGTCTTCATCGCCATTGCCTCCCGCTTGATTATGGTTCGCGCGACTGCTCCCTAACCGATTTCATGACAGGCGGCCCAATGACCTGGCCGCACTTCCCGCACTTCCGGCCGCGCCAGCCTGCAGCGCTCCGCCGCGATGGGGCAGCGCGGGTGGAAGACGCATCCGGACGGCGGGTTGAGGGGACTCGGCACCTCGCCCGCCGGCGGCCGGAACTCGCGGCTCGCCTCGACGCTGGGATCGGGCACGGGAACCGCGGCCAGCAGGGCCTGCGTGTAGGGGTGCTGGGGGTGGTCGAAGAGCTCGTCGCTGTCGGCGAGCTCGACGATCCGGCCGAGATACATCACGGCGACGCGCTGGCAGAGATGGCGCACCACCGACAGGTCGTGCGCGATGAACAGATAGGTGAGCCCGAAGCGCTCGCGCAGATCCTCCAGCAGATTCACCACCTGCGCCTGGATCGAGACGTCGAGGGCCGAGACCGCCTCGTCGCAGACGATGAACTCCGGCCGCAGCGACAACGCGCGCGCGATGCCGACGCGCTGGCGCTGACCGCCGGACATCTCGTGCGGGTAGCGGTCGGCGAAAGCCGGGTTGAGGCCGCAGACGGCGAGGAGCTCGCGGACCCGCGCCGCGCGCTTGGTGGCGTCCGGCTCGATCCCGTGAACTTTCATCGGCTCCGCGACGATCTCGCCGACTTTCATGCGCGGATTGAGGGAACTGTAGGGATCCTGGAAGATCACCTGGATGCGCCGCCGCATCGCGGTCAGCTGCTTGGGGGAGAGCTTCGCGATGTCGATGCCGTCATAGACGATCTTGCCGGCGGTCGGGCGCTCGAGGCGCAGGATGCAGCGGCCGGTGGTCGTCTTGCCGCAGCCGCTCTCGCCGACAAGGCCCATGGTCTCGCCGCGGCGGATCGTGAAATCGATGCTGTCGACCGCCTTCACCTCGCCGACCTTGCGGCGGCGCAGGATCCCCTCGGTGACGGGGAAATGCATGCTCAATCCCGAGACCTCGAGGAGCGGCGGAGCGGCGGGCGCGGCGGCCCTCATGCCGCGGCACCGAGCAGCCTGCCGAGCTCATGGCTCCGGAAGCAGGCCGCCAGGTGTCCGTCCTTCCCCAGGGGCTCCAGCGACGGCCGCGCCTTGGCGCAGGCTTCGATCGCGAAACGGCAGCGCGGGCGAAAGGCGCAGCCGGCGTCGAGGCGGGTCAGGTCGGGCGGCTGGCCGTCGACAGGATCGAGCCGCGCCTGGCGCGGCCGGTCAAGCCGCGGCACCGAGCGCAGCAGCGCCACCGTGTAGGGATGCCCCGGGCGATGGTAGACGGCCTCCGCCAGGCCGCTCTCCACGATGCGGCCGGCATACATCACATTGACCCGGTTGGCGTAGCGCGCGACCACGCCGAGATTGTGGGTGATGATGATGAGGGCGACGTTGAGCTGTCGCGTCAGCTTGCGCATCAGCTCGAGGATCTGCGCCTGGATCGTCACGTCGAGGGCGGTCGTCGGCTCGTCGGCGATGATCAGCTTTGGCTCGCAGGCCAGCGCGATCGCGATCATCACCCGCTGGCGCATGCCGCCCGAAAGCTGATGCGGATATTGCCGCAGCCGCCGCGACGGGTCGGCGATGCCGACGAGCCCGAGGAGCTCGACGGCGCGCCTGGCCGCGGTGGCGCGGTCGGCGCCGCGGTGCTGCTCGATCGCCTCGGTGATCTGCCGGCCGATGGTGAGGACGGGATTGAGCGAGGTCATCGGCTCCTGAAAGATCATGCCGATCTCGCCGCCCCGGATCCGGCGCATCTCCTCGTCGCTGGCCTGCAGGAGATCGCGCCCGGCGAACAGGATCCGCCCGTCGGTGATCCGGCCCGGCGGGCTCGGGATCAGCCGCAGGATCGACATCGCGCCAACGGACTTGCCGGATCCGCTCTCGCCGACGATGGCGACGGTCTCGCCCTGCTCCACCGTATAGGAGACGCCATCGACCGCGCGCACGGTGACGTCACCGGCGCGAAATATCGTAGAGAGGCCCCGCACATCGAGCAGCGGCGACACGTCTCCCTCCCAACGCTCTCCCGGATCGCTCTTTAGCGAGCGACCATTATTAGCGAGCGACCATTATTGGAAAGGAGTATGGATCACCCGTGCGGGGGGCGCAAACGGTGATCGCGCCCAACGGCTCTTGCCTGCCTCGGTCCGCGGCGTATCCTGCAGCGAGGCCGCAAGGATCGAGGAGCATGCCGATGCCGCAATCATCCTCCGAAGCCGCCGTCGTCAAGGCCTATTGGCAGCCCGGCTGCACGAGCTGCCTCCGGATGAAGGAGTTCCTGACCCGGCACGGCGTTCCCTTCGTCTCCGTCAACGTGTTGGAGGACAAGGACGGCTTCGCCGAGCTGGCGGCCCTGGGCATCCGTTCGGTGCCGATTGTGCGCCGCGGCGACGAATGGGCGAACGGCCAGGTCCTGCGCGACGTCGCCCGCGTCGCCCGCATCCCGTGGGGCGGCGCCTCGATGCTGCCGCCGGCCGAGCTCGCGGCCCGGCTGGTGGAGATCCAGACCGCGGCGCAGCGGCTCTTCCAGCAGATACCCGACGACAAGCTGGACGTGCTGCTGCCGTATCGGCCGCGCAGCTATGGCCAGCTCGGCTATCACATCTTCAACATCTGCGACGCCTTCCTGGAGCACGAGGTGCTGGGCCAGCCGCTGATGGAAGGCGCCTATGGCCGCGTCCCGGCGCCGGAGGCGCATACGAAGGCGAAGATCCTGGCCTATGGGCGGGACGTGCGGGAGCGGTTCGAGCGCTGGTGGAAGGGGCCCGGTCAGACGACGGATTTTTCCCGCAAGGCCCAGGTCTATTACGGCGACGTGACGCTGCACCACTATCTGGAGCGGACCACCTGGCACTCGGGCCAGCACCTGCGCCAGCTCGCGATGGTCCTGAACAGGCTGGAGATCGCGCCGGATCGGCCGCCGACCAAGGAGACCTTCGCGGGACTGCCGATGCCCGACAAGGTCTGGGATGACGAGCGGCCGGTTGCCTGAGCCCCGGCGATGGAAATCAAGGCGGCCGTCTTTCGCAAGGTGCATGCGCCGCTGACGATCGAGGCGGTGGAGATCGACAAGCCGCGTGGCCGCGAGGTGCTCGTCCGCACCGTGGCGACCGGGGTCTGTCACAGCGACCTTCACGTCGTGGACGGGCTTGGGAGGTTTCCTCTCGACCGGCCGATCGTCCTCGGCCATGAAGGGGCCGGCATCGTCGAGGCGGTGGGCGCCGAGGTCACCGCCGTGCGGGCGGGCGATCACGTGGTGGCCTGCCTCTCCGGCTTCTGCGGAAGCTGCGAGCAATGCCTCGCCGGCCATCCCAACCTCTGCACCGGCGGCATCGTCACGCGGCCGGAAGCGCAGACGCCGCGGCTCTCGCAGCGGGGCGCGCCGTTCCGGCAGTTCCTCGGCATCTCCAGCTATGCCGAGCGCATGCTGCTGCACGAGAACTCGGTGGTGCGCATCGACCCGGAGCTGCCGCTCGATCGCGCCGCGCTGGTGGGCTGCGGCGTGCTCACCGGGGTCGGCGCGGCGCTGCGCAGCGCCGGGCTCCAGGCGGGGCAGACCGTCGCCGTCTTCGGCTGCGGCGGCGTCGGTCTCTCGATCATCCAGGGCGCGCGCATCGGCGGCGCCCGGCAGATCATCGCCGTCGACGTCTTTCCGTCCAAGCTGGAAATGGCCCGGCGCGTCGGCGCGACGCACACGGTGAACGGCGCCGAGGACGAGGCAGTGAGGGCGGTTCGCGCGATGACCGGCGGCGCCGGCGTCGATCACGCCTTCGAGGCGGTCGGGGTCGCCTCGCTGGTTCGGCAGGCGATCGAATCCCTCGCCATCCGCGGCACGGCGACCATCGTCGGCGTGCTGCCGCCGGACGCCGAGATCGCGTTTCCCTGGATGGCGATCCGTCCGGAATGCCGCGTTCAGACCTCGCGGATGGGATCGAACCGCTTTCGCACCGACATCCCGCTCTACCTGGATTTCTACCGGCAGGG
>DATJOK010000166.1:0-29703 GCA_035507155.1 Allostellaceae bacterium | reverse complement strand
CGAAGGCGGATGGCCCGTCGCGACATCGTCGATGCGCATGCAGGGGTGATCCACCATGATGGAGAATTTCGGGATGGGAACCGGAAGGTGGATCTTGTGATTGCCGTCGATCAGGCAGAAGCCGCGATAGCCGAGCTCGGCGAAGACGCCGGGCGCCGCATCGATGTCGAGCAGGGAGGCGTCGGCGCCAAGATGGCGCAGGCCCGCCACCAGCTCGACATTCATAGCTTTGGAGACGCCCGCCTCCTGGTGGCCGGTCATGATGAAGAGGCGGCTCAGCGGGTTGGCGGTGTCCATCTAGCCGGCCGCAGGGGAAGCGGCCTTGCGCCCACCGCCGATGGCAAGTCTCATCCGCGCCACCTCCGTACCCGATTCTCGGATCAGTACATACCGGATTTCCTACATATTCTATGCTTACGATCGTAGGCGCGTCTATCAATTGCTGTGGGCGGCCGCGGCCGTGCCATGAAGGATCGCGACGGGCTTGAGCCGTCACGACTTCTGCGGCGATGCTCAGGCGGGAAGCAGTGAAGGCGCCGTGCACAGCGGCGGAGAGGAGGTGATCCGATGACCACCACAGTGATCGGCGGCGCGATGCTGCCGCATGCGCCGCAGTTCTTCACCCTGCCGGAGACCGAGGATCGCGCCACCGTGGAGCGGGTGCGCGACGTGGCGGCGCGGATCGGCGAAGGCTTGCGCGCGCTCCAGCCCGAGCTCTGGATCCTCTTCGCCAACGATCACGCCGAGCAGTTCTTCCACGGGGTGGCGCCGCCCTTCACTGTCCATGTGGGCGGCGAGGCGCAGGGCGAGTTCGCCGGCCGCAAGTTCCACTGGAAGATTCCCGGCGAGACCGGCCTCGCCTTGGTGCGCGCGCTCTATGCAGAGGGCTTCGATCCCGCCTTCACCAGCACGGCGAAATTCGACTATGCGATGGGGATCCCGCTCACCCATCTCGGCCACACGGCGCCGGTGCTGCCGATCTACGTCAACGCCTACCTGCCGCCGCAGCCCAGCATGGAGCGCTGCTACGCCTTCGGCCAGGCGGTGGCGCGGGCGGTGACGGCGATGGGATTGCGGACCGTGGTGCTGGCGAGCGGCGGCATGTCGCATTTCCCCGGCACCGACCGCTATTCCAACCCCGAGCTCGCCTGGGACCAGGCGGTGCTGGCGCGGCTCTCGACCGGCAATCTCAAATCGCTGATCGGCCACAGCGAGGTGGAGCTCGACGCCACCGGCAACATCGAGCTTCGCTGCTGGGCCTGCGCCGCCGGCGCGCTCGGCGAGCGCCAGCCCGACATCGTGCAGATGGACCCGAGCTGGCATCACGATTACGCCTCGCTCGCCTGGTTCGGCGCCGAGCCGGCGGCCACCGCGCCGCATTATCCCTCGATCAAGCCGGAGCTGGTGGCGCTCACCGCGGCGCTCCACGCGCTGGCGCACGAGCCGGCGAGCCGCGAGCGCTTCCTCGCCGATCCCGCCGCCTATGCCGATCGCTTCGTCCTGCCGCCGGCGCAGCGCGCGGCCCTCATCGCCCTCGACGTGCCAGCCATCGTCGCCATGGGGACGCATCCCCTGGTGCCGTTCCTCGCGGGGATGCAGGTGCAGCGGATGCGAGCGGCCAACAGCAAGGCCTGAGGCCGCGCGCCGCTCAGCGGCGCAGGACCTCGCCCGTGCTGTCGTCGAGGATCAGCGGAAGGTCGTCGCGGCCGGCGCGGGTGCCGAACTCTCCGTCGAAGTCGAACATCCCCTCGATCGAGCCGGCGAGCCGGTCGAAGGAGCCCTGGCCGGCCGGCGGGTTGCCGTTTGCCGTGCCGTCGGGATTGTCGAGCGAATCGATGCGCCCGAGCTGCCAGTTGTCCTCGATGAAGCGCAGGATCGAGGTGGTGTCCAGGACCGTGTGATCGACGTAGTTGCGCTTCGCGAGCGGCGAGATGACCAGGAGCGGCAGGCGCTGGCCGTAGCCGCAGCGGTCGTTGAAGCCGGTCGACGGCAGGCCGCCGCCGAGGCAGATGGTGTCGACGGTCGCATCATTGGACTGATTGACGATCGGCGACATCACGTGGTCGTACCAGCCGTCGCTGTCGTCGTAGGCGATGACGATCGCCATGTCTGCCCAGTCCCGGGACTTCTGCAGGGTGTTGATGGTGTCGACCAGGAATTGCTGCTCGGAGAGCGCGTCGGAGGTCTGCGGATGGCCGGTCTCGGTCGCAGGCGCCTTGACGAAGCTGACCGCCGGCAGGTGGCCGGTGGCGAGCGCGGCCCAGAAGGTGTTGAGATCGTACTGGTGGTTCGCCTGATCGGCGCGGCCGACCATCGCGATCGAGCTCGGCGGCAGATGATGCGGGTTGGCGGTCGACGGGTAGTACTGGAACGGATCGTAGTGCTCGTCATAGCTCGAGCTGCAGACCGCGTGGGTGGGCGTCGAGCCGGTGAGCGCGGTGAAATCTCCGTAGAACCAGCCCCAGGTGATCCCCTTGGCATTGAGGAGATCGCCCACATTGTGCCCGGTCATCTCCACCGAGGCGACCGGCTGGCCGCCGACCGGGGCGGAGCGGCAGTCCTCCAGCGCGGAATCGAGATTGGCGATCACCGAGCCGTTGCGGATGACGAAGCTCTTGGCGCCGGTCTTCTGCACGTTGCCGGGCTCGAAGGTCTGGTGGGTCTGGCCCGAGATCAGGTTCAGATGGCCCATCACCGTGGTGCCGAACTCCGTGTCGTAGAAATTGTCGCTCATGGCGAAGTGCTGGGCGTAGTTCCAGAGCGCGGTGACGGTGTTGCCGTCGTAATAGCCCATGCCGATGCCCGCGGGGCAGGCGACTTCGCCGCCGCTGGCGCCGGTGGCGGCGGAGCTGGTGTTCTCCGGAAACTTGTCCATCAGGCCCTTGTCGAAGGCCGCCTGCTCCGCCGCATAGGCGTTGTTGTTGTCGCAGTCGAGCGCCGCCTGGCTGCGATCGAGCCGGAACGGCGCCACCGAGTTGGGATTATGGTTCAGCAGCGCGTCGTTGAGGCCGTTCACCGTCGGCGTATCGTCGGCGGCGACGAAGCGCGGCTCGCCGATCGGATTGGCGGCATGGGGGTAGGTGCCGAAGTAGTGGTCGAAGGAGTTGTTCTCCTGGAAGATCACCACCACGTGCTTGATCGGCGTCGTGGTCTCCGCCGGGGCCGCATCGGCCGCCGCCGTGCCCGCCAGCAAAGCCGCAAGCCCGATCATCCCTGCAGTCCGCAATCCCGGCATTTTCCGATCCCCCCGTGCAACCCCGTGGTTTGGCAAGGGATGCTACGGCGCGGAGATTGCGGTTTTGATGCGGATCCGTGTCAGCCCGGTGTCGGCAACCGATTCTCGCGACGGCTCAATGCCCGCCGGCGCCCCGTTTACCCTCTCTTTATCATAAGCCTCTATCTCAGGTTGCTGCGCTTGAAGGGATTTTCCTGTGCTCAACCGGCCGAGGCACAACAGCCGCGCCAATGCCGTGGGCGTCGGTGCTCATCACGTCCAGACGCTGGTCGCCGGCGCCGTGCTCGTGGTCCTGGGCGTCATCGCGCTCACCTCGTGGATGCTGTGGGACGCCCACCGCGCGGCCTGGGAGAGTGCCGTCCGCTCCCAGGAAAACGTCGCCACCGCGTTCGAGCAGGACATCGCCCGCAACCTCGAGACCTATGATCTCTCCCTGCAGGCCGCCATCGAGGGGTTGCGCCTCGATTACATCTGGAAGGTCAGCCCCGCCGAGCGCCACCTCATCCTGTTCGATCGCGCCGCCAGCGCCAAGCATCTGGGCGCGATCCTCGTCCTGGACGAGCGCGGCAACCCGCTCGCCGATTCCCGGGACGCGGACACCGGCATCAATCTCGGCGATCGGGACTATTTCCTGGTGCACCGCGACAATCCCGACGTCGGGCTCTACATCAGCGCGCCGTTCCGGAGCCGCCTCACCGGCCAGTGGTCGATCGGGCTCAGCCGCCGGCTGAACAAGCCGGATGGCAGCTTCGCCGGCGTTGTCGTCGGCACGCTGCGGCTCGGCTTCTTCCGCGACCTCTTCGACAGCGTCGATCTGAGCCCGGACGTGCGCATCGGCCTGTTCCAGCCCGACCGCAGGATGGTGATCGGGCGGCCGTTTGCGGAAGCGAACATCGGCCGCGACTTCAGCGTCGCGCCGCTGTGGCGGGCCTATGCGCGCTCGCACCAGGGCGTGTTCGAGGACGCGAGCGCTCTCGACAGCATCCGGCGCCTCTTCGTCTATCGGCAGATCGGCAACTATCCGCTGGTGCTGAGCGTCGGCGTGGGAACCGAGACGATCTTCGCGGAATGGCGGCAGAAAGCCATCCTCGTCGGGCTGGCCATCGCCGTGTTGATCGCCGTCGCCACGGTCCTCGGCGTGCGGTTTCTCTCCGAGCTCCGCCGGCGCGACCGCGCCGAGCGCGAGGCGCGGGAGAGCGAGCACCGCTATCGCCTGCTGGCCGACAACTCGACGGATACCATCATCCGGCTGGATCTGAGCGGCGTGCGCCGCTACGTCTCGCCCGCCTGCCGCGCGCTTCTCGGCTTCGAGCCCGAGGAAATGCTCGACATCCCGCTGCTGGCGCACGTGCATCCGGATGATCGGCCGGAAGCCGAGCGGGCGCTCGCCGCGCTGCGCGCGGGAGCGGAGAGCGTGATCGTGCCGGGCCGTCTGCGTCACAAGGACGGGCATTACGTCTGGGTCGAGGGCAGCATGCGGCTGATCACCGATCCCGGCACCCGGGAGCGCGAGATCGTCAGCGTCGTCCGCGACATCAGCGCGCGCAAGAGCTGGGAGGAGGAGCTCATGCGCGCCAAGAGCGAGGCGGAGACCGCCAATCACGCCAAGTCCGACTTCCTGGCCAGCATGAGCCACGAGCTGCGCACGCCGCTCAACGCCGTGATCGGCTTCTCCGAGCTGCTGCTGCTGGGAAACGGCGGCATCTCGGCGCAGCAGCGGGACTATGTGAACCACATCCTGCAGAGCGGCCGTCATCTCCTGTCGCTGATCAACGAAGTGCTCGATCTCGCCCGCATCGAATCCGGGCATATCGCCCTTTCGAACGAGACCGTGGCGCTCGAGCCCCTGCTCGCCGAGTTCGCCGCGACCTTGGAGCCGCTGGCCAGCAGCAAGCGGGTCTCGATCACCATCGATCCGCTGCCGCGCGATTGCCCGGCGGTCAAGGCGGACCGGGCGAGGCTGCTGCAGGTCCTGCTCAACCTCGGCTCCAATGCGGTCAAATACAATCACGCCGGCGGCTGGGCGCGCATATCGGTCTCCAAGGCGCTCGGCAATCACGTCCGGATCACCGTCACCGATGGCGGCAAGGGCATTCCCGCCGACCGCCAGGCGGAAGTGTTCCAGCCCTTCAACCGGCTCGGCGCGGAGTGGAGCGGCGTCGAGGGAACCGGCGTCGGCCTCGCCATCACCCGCAAGCTGGTGGAGCTCATGGCCGGCGAGATCAGCTTCGAGAGCCGCGTCGGCGAGGGCACCCGCTTCCGGGTCGACCTGCCGCAAGCGGACACCGGCGCCGCGCAGGCGGCGACCATAACCGGCGGCGATGCCGCGGACCGCGAAGGGGCTGCCCTGTTCCCGCGCCGCTCGCTCACCGTGCTCTATATCGAGGACAATCGGGCGAGCGCGCTGCTCATGCGCCAGATCATCGCCACCATGCCCGACGCCCGCTGCCTCATCGCGACGACCGGGGGCGAGGGCGTGGAGCTGGCGGCGAGCCACCGGCCGGATCTCATCATCGTCGACATCCACCTGCCGGACATCACCGGCTACGAGGTGCTGCAGCGGCTCCGGGCCAACCCGGACACCGTCGGCATTCCCTTGCTGGCGCTGAGCGCCAATGCCATGCCCGCCGACATGCAGCGTGGCAAGAGCGCGGGTTTCTACGACTACCTGACCAAACCCTTCGCGGTGACCGAGCTCATCAACGCGATCCAGGGCGCCAAGGCGAGCACCAAGGCGAGCGCCGCCCGCTGAGTCGCCGTCCCTTGCCGCCACCGCCGCGCTGGCGCATCCTGGACAGCGGACGAAGGGCCGCGGCGGAAGGGAAGACGCATGGAACCGTTCTCGTTCGCGAAGTACTTTGGCGAGGTCAACGTGCTCGCCGACCTCCAGTTCATGCCGGGGGAGAAGCCCTATACCGACCGGCCGTCGGCGCCGCCGGAGCCGCGCGACCTGCTGCTCTATCTCGGCTGCAACGTGCTCAGGACCGGGCATCTCGCCAGGACGGTGATCGACGTCCTGAAGGCGATGGGCTTCGAGTTCAACGCCGCCGGCGGCCCCGCCCATTGCTGCGGCATCGTCCACCACCAGCACGGCGAGCCCGAGACCTCCCGCAGCGTCGCGGCGAACAGCATGCGGCACTTCGCCCGCTACGGCGCCAAGCAGGTGCTGATGTGGTGCCCGTCCTGCAACTCGCACTATGACGAGGTGGTGACGCAGGAGCAGAAGGTGGCATTTCCCTACGAGCACGTGACCGCCTTCATCGCGCGCCACCTCGACCGCATCAAGTTCGTGCGGCCGGTCGAGAAGCGCGTCGCGCTCCACTACCACACCGGCTTCCCGCAGTCGGATGTCGACTGGCAGCACACGCGGACGATCCTGCGGGCGATCCCGGGCCTCGAGCTCGTCGAGGTGGAGAACCCGGCGTCGCTCGGCCGGCACTGCGCGCCGAAATGGATCAACCGGATCGGCAAGCCGCAATGGGAGCGCGAGATCGCCGCCATCATGGGCGCGGCAGCCGACGCCCGCGTCGACATCCTGGCGACGATCTATCATTCCTGCCATCGGGAGATCTGCCACGCCGAGGCGCAGCACCCCTTCGCGATCGTCAACTACATCAGCCTGCTCGGCGAGGCGATGGGGATCGAGCACGCGGACGTCTACAAGCGCTACCGGCTGATGGCGGATCCGGACGCGATCATCGCGGAGGCGCAGCCCTTCATCGAGGCGAACCGCCTCGACCCCGACCGTGTGCGGGAGGTGGTGGAAGGGAGCTTCGCGCCGGCCTGCGAGGCGAAGTCGTCGAATCCCGCCTGAGGTCTCGCAGAGGCAGCGCTATTTCTTCCTGCCGCCCGCGAGCTCGCCAAGCGCCCGGCGGATAGCCTGCACCAGGGAGGCCATCGCATAGGGCTTCTGCAGCCAGCCGAGCGGCGCCGCCGGCGTCGCCCGCTGGCGCAGCTCGGGATCGTGGTGCGCGGTGGCGAAGACCGAGCGGATGCCGTGCTCCCGGAAGAGCTGCAGCGCCGCCTCGACGCCGTCGCGCTTGCCGGCGAGCCGCACGTCCATCACCGCCAGCGCCGGCCGCTTGGCGAGCGCCAGCTCGATCGCCTCCTCGGCGGTGGCGGCGCTGCCGGCGACGGCGAAGCCCGCCTCGGTCAGCGCGGTCTCGATCTGCATCGCCACCAGGAAATCGTCCTCCACCACCAGGATCTGCGGCGGCTCCTGGGTCTGCTTCCGGGTCTTCCGCTCGCCGGCGCGGGACGCGGGCTGCTTCGGCCGGCGGCGCGGCAGCGCCTGCCGGTCGGCGGGCTCCGGCGAGGCGATGCTGAAACGGACACGACCCATGGCTGCCGGCCCTCAGGGAAAATGCAGGCTGCAGCGGCTGACCGGCGTCCGCCGCACCTCGAAGCGGCCGCGCAGCTGGCGGGCCAGGCCCTGCACCAGCTTGAGACCGGAGGAGCGGCCGCGCACCGCCTCGAGATCGAAGCCCGGGCCGCAATCCTCGACCGCGAGCGTCAGGCCCTCGGCGCCGCGCTTGAGCGTCACCCGGATGGTGCCGCCGCCGCGGGGGTCGAGACCGTGCTTGACGGCATTGATCAGCAGCTCGTTCAGGATCAGCGCCAGCGGCATGGCGATGTCGTTCGAGAGCTCCTCGGCGTCGGTCTCGAAGACGATCCGCACGGTCTCCGGCGTCGTCTGCTGCACGGTCTCGCAGACCGCGCTCAGGAACTCCTGGGCGCTGAAGCGGGCGGCGTCGATGGTGCCGTAGAGCACCCGCTGCGCCGCCGCCATGGCGGCGATGCGGCCGCCGGCCTCCGCGAGGATCTTGCGCGCCTCGGCGTTCTGGGTCTGCCGCGCCGCCGAGTCGAGCAGCGACTGCAGCATCTGCATGTTGTTCTTGACCCGGTGGTTGAGCTCGTTGAGCAGCACCCGCTGCTGGGTCTCCGCGTGGCGGCGCTCGCTGATGTCGACCAGCATGTTGATGGCGCCGACGATCCGGCCGCCGGCGTCGCGCAGCGGCGTCGGATAGGGAATGAAGGGAACGCGGCTGCCATCCGGCCGCTCTGCCACCGCCTCGGCGTTGCGGATGATGCGGCCTTCCCGGAGCGCCACTGCCATCGGGCTTTGGTCGTGCGGCATCGGCTTGCCGTCCGGCCAGTAGAGCTTCCAGCTGACGCACCATTCGTCGCTGCCGAGCGTCGGCGTGCGGCCGACGAGATCGACCGCCGCCTGATTGAAATAGGTGATCCGGCCCCGGGCGTCGGTGGTGTAGATCGCCGCCGGCATGGCGGAGAGCAGCTCCTGCAGGTGGCGCTCGCTGTCGCGGAGCCTGGCCTCCGCCTCCTTGCGCTCGGTGATGTCGCGGGCGATCTTCGAGGCGCCGACGATGCGGCCCCGCCCGTCCCGCATCGGCGATACCGTCAGCGAGATGTCGATCAGGCTGCCGTCCTTGCGCCGGCGCACCGTCTCGAAGTGATCGATCGGCTCGCCGCGGCGGATGCGCGCCAGGATGCCCGGCTCCTCGGCGAGCCTATCGGGCGGAATGATGAGAGTGATCGGCTTGCCCACGGCCTCCGCGGCGGTATAGCCAAAGAGACGCTCGGCGCCCCGGTTCCAGGTGGTGATGATGCCGTCGAGATCCTTGCTGATGATGGCATCATCAGAGGATTCGACGATCGAGGCGAGCTGCAGGATCGCGCGCTCCGACTGCGCCCGCGCGACGGCGAAGGCGAGCTGGCGCGCCAGCGTCAGGGCGAGATCGATCTCGCCCGGCGCGAAGGCATGCGGCGCCTCCCAATAGGCCATGAACTTGCCGAGGAGCCGGCCGCCCTCCTGCAGCGGGATGAAGGCGAGAGCGGCGATTCCCTCCGCCGCCACCGCCTGCGCGATGTCGGCGGGCATCGCCGCCTCGCGCACGTCGGGCACGCGGATCGGCTGCGGATCCGGACTCTCGGGCGTCCAGGGACAGTAGCTCTCCACCGCGCGACGGTAGGCCTCGGAGAGTCCGCGCGAGGCGACGAAGCGCGTCACGCCGGCGCGGTCGAACAGCTGCACCGAGGCGCGGTCGCAACCGAGGGCCCGCCGGATCGCATCCACCGCCGCCTGGCAGACCGACTCGATCGAGCGCGCCTGCTGCAGCCGCTCGGTGAACTCGAACAGCGCCCCCTGCTCCTCCTGCCGGCGGGCGAGCGCCTCCTCGGCGTATTTTCTCTCGCTGATGTCGTGCTGGACGCGCACCGCACGGAGAAAGCGGCCACTGGAGTCGCGAACGCTGGTGGAGGTGACGGCGGCCCAGAAATAATCGCCGCCGCGGCGCCGGATGCGCTTCTCGACATTGTAACGGTCGATCTCGCCCAGGACCTGGCGGCGGAACTGGTTGTAGTCCCCCGCCACGTCTTCCGGATGCGCGTCGGCGAAGATGGAGCGCCCCGGCACTTCCGCGGCCGGATAGCCCATCATCTGGCAGAGACGGGCATTGGCCCTGAGCAGACGACCTTCCGCGTCCACCTCGGCGATGCCGATGCCGGCATGCTCGAAGGTGAGCGCCAGCGGCCCATCCGGCTGCCATTCAGCCGCCTCGAGCTGCGCCCGGGCGAGAGCCGCTGCTGTTGCCGTCGTCTCCATCCGGGCCGGGGTCAGCTCCTCCACGCTCATTGATGAACCGGCCTCCCATGGGCAGAAGGCCGCAGACGCACTAAGGACGCGCCCCGGTTTCCCATCCAAATTCAACGCGGCTGCCGCGGAAAAGGTTCCCCGGAACGCGGAGCGGCAACGCCCCCTGGAAATCGCGCTGCAGGATAGCCCGCCGGGACGGCCCGACCAAGCGCCCTCGCGGCGCTCCGTCGGCGGGACTCCGTGCCGGCTAAGCCTCGCCGCGGATCGCCGCCCAGATACGCGCCGGTGTGAGCGGCATCTGGATCCGGTCGGCGGCCGCCGCATGGCCGTTGCGGGCGAGCGCGTCGGCGACCGCATTGACGAGCGCCGGCGTCGCGCCGATGGTGCCGAGCTCGCCCACCCCTTTGACGCCGAGCGGATTGGTCCGGCAGGGCGTCGACTGGTCGAGCACATGCTCGAAATCCGGCACGTCCTCGGCACGCGGCATCGCGTAGTCCATCAGGCTGGCGCTCAGCGCCTGGCCGCTCTCGGGATCGTAGGTCATGTGCTCCATGACCGCCTGGCCGATCCCCTGCACCGCGCCGCCGTCGAGCTGGCCCCGCACGATCATCGGATTGACCACGCGG
Organism: Allostellaceae bacterium; assembly: GCA_035507155.1. Taxonomy (GTDB): domain Bacteria; phylum Pseudomonadota; class Alphaproteobacteria; order ATCC43930; family CGMCC-115725; genus DASZHJ01. Next base: position 19,229 of record DATJOK010000166.1, on the reverse strand, counting down.
CCGACGTCGTTGGCGGAGACGTAGGAGACGATGGCGAGCGCGCCGGTCTCGGGATCGATCTCCACCTCTGCGATGTGCGCGCCGTTGGGCCAGCTCGGCCCGTCCACCTTGCTGGTGACGTCGACGAAGATGCGATGGTCCGGCTGGCGCGCCGCCACCTCGAAGAGGCCGATGGCGCGGTCGGTGCCGGCGACGCGGAACTCGCCCTCGCGGTATTCGAGGTCGGCGGCGGCGGCCTCGAGGGCGTCGCCGGCGAGCTCCTTCCCCAGCGCCACCGCCTTCTCGGAGGCGACCTGGATGGTGGAGCCCGCGGTGAAGAGCGAGCGCGAGCCGGCGCTGCCGAAGCCGGAGCCGCGGTCGGTGTCGCCCATGACGATGCGGATCTTCTCGATCGGCACGCCGAAGACGTCGACGACGAGCTGCGCATAGGAAGTGGCGATCCCCTGCCCCATCGGCATGGTGGCGGCATAAACCTCGATCTCGCCGCTTCCCAGCACGGCGACGGTGGCGCGCTCCTCGAAGGCGTTGCCGCTGGTCCATTCGAGGAAGGAGGCGAGGCCGCGCCCGCGCCATTTACCTCGCGCGCGCGACTCCTTCTCGCGTTTCTCGAAGCCGTCCCAGTCCGCGAGCTTCAGCCCCTGCTCCAGCACCTGGCCGAACTTGCCGCTGTCGTAGGTCTGGCCCATGGCGTTGCGGTAGGGCATCTGCTCCGGCTTCACCAGGTTGCGGCGGCGGATGTCGGCGGGATCGAGCCCGAGCTGGCGCGCGGCCGCATCCATCATGCGCTCGATGAGGTAGATCGCCTCCGGCCGGCCGGCGCCGCGATAGGCGCCGGTGGGCGCGGTGTTGGTGAGCACCGCCCGCATGGTGAAGTCGATCACCTTGATGTCGTAGATGCTGGTGGAGACCCAGGGGCCGATCATCAGCTGGATGATGATCCCCGCGGTGAGCGGATTGGCGCCCACATTGGCCGATGTCCGGATGCGATAGGCGAGGATGCGGCCGTCCTGGTCGAGGGCAAGCTCGGCGCGGCTCTGGATGTCGCGGCCGTGGGTGGTGGCGAGGAACTCCTCGATCCGCTCGGCGGTCCAGCGCACCGGGCGCTTGAGCTGGCGCGCCGCGTAGGCGACCACGATGTCCTCGGGATAGAGGCCGGTCTTCATGCCGAAGCCGCCGCCGACGTCGCCGACGACGACGCGGATCTTCTCCTTGGGAATGCCCAGCACCTCGCCGGCGAGCGTGTCGCGCATGCCCGAGGGCATCTGGGTGCTGAGGCGGATGGTGAGGCGGTCACTCGCCGCGTCATAGCTCGCCTGCACGCTCCGGGGCTCGAGCGGCGTCGCCGCCAGGCGCTGGTTGACGACATCGAGCGACACCACATGGGCCGCACTCGCGAAGGCGGCATCCGCCTCCGCCTTCTTGCCGTGGCGCATCTCGGCGACCACGTTGCCGGGGATCGCCGCATCGAGGAGCGGCGCGCCCTCGGCGGTCGCCTGGGCGATGGTGGTGACGGCGGGAAGCGGATCGTACTCGACGACGATGGCGTCGAGCGCGTCCTTCGCCTGCTCGCGGGTCTCGGCGACGACCGCGGCGACGGTCTCGCCGACGTAGCGCACCTCCTCGTGCGCGAGGCCGCGGCGCGCCGGCGAGGTGGCGGGCTTGCCGTCCGGCCGCCTGAAGACGTTGAGGATCGGGATCGGCTTCACCCCGGCCTCGACGAGATCGGCGCCGGTGACGACGGCGACGACGCCGGGCAGCTTCCGCGCCTCGGCGGCGTCGATGGAGACGATGCGCGCGTGCGCGTGTGGCGAGCGCAGGAAAGCGAGATGCGCCTGGGACGGCAGCGCCACGTCGTCGGTGAACTGCCCCGCCCCCACCAGCAGCCCGCGATCCTCGATCCGCGGCACGGCCCTGCCGCTGCCGAAACGTCCTACCGCTGTCTCAACTGTCGCCACGCGCATTCTCCGGGGAAAATCTGGAAATCAGGCCCGCGACCCGAGCGGGCCGCGTCGTCCATATAGGCACTGCAAACGCCGCGCCAAGACGAGGCACAGCGGCGCGGCTTCCGATGCCGGAATGTTCTCGGCAGATCGAACGGAATTGCTGCGATCTCGGTGGGATTGCGCCGGCGCCTATTTCGCGGGCACCTTTCGTTTCGCATGATTGCCGCTTGCGGCAGGCGCAGCCGCGAGCACCGCGCGGCGCAGCCGACTCCCCCGTCTCCCCGGCGGGGAGAGGAATTCTCCGAGGAGACCCGGATTTCAGGCCGCGGCGGGCTGGCCGTCCTCGGAGACGACGGTGAACTTGATGTAGTAGTCGTCGATGGTGGCGAGGGCGCGCTCGCGCCACTTCTTCACCGCCTCGTCGTAGGTGGCGAAGGGGCCGTGCTTCTCGGCGGTGCCGGGCTTCACCTGGGTATGCTTGACGTCGAGATACTCGGCGCCGACGACATAGTATCGCATCGCTCTCGTCCCATTCGCGCACAGGAGCCGGGGGCGCGGCCCCCGGGGTTGCAATAGCCTAGCAGCCCAACCCTTAACGATCGATGGCAGCGCGCCCGCTGGGTCACTCGGGCGCACCCCTTCCATATAGTCTAGCGCGCCGGCTCCACAACGACCGCGGTGCCGTAGGCCAGCACCTCGGTGACGCCCTGCATGATCTCGGTGGCGTCGTAGCGGGCGCCGAGGATGGCGTTGGCGCCGAGACCGGCGGCATGCTCCAGCATCAGATCGAAGGCGTGATTGCGGGTGCGCTCGCAGAGCGAGGTATAGAGGGTGATGTTGCCGCCGAAGAGGGTCTGCAGGCTGGCGCCGATGGTGCCGAAGACCGAGCGCGAGCGTACCACGATGCCGCGCACCACGCCGAGGTTGCGCGCCACCCGGTAGCCCGGCAGGTCGAAGGTGGTGGTGACGAAGGCGTGCGGAATGAGGGGCGTGTCTCTGCTGTCGGACATGGCGGCCTCGCGGGTTGGTAGCGGCGCCAGCATCCTCGCACCGGGATTGCGAAGCTCCTAACGGTCCCCGGCAATTGTGGGAAATGCGCGCTAATCGAGCTCCGCCTGTCCCGCCGCCAGGCGGAAGGGGTGTGCCGGGTAGACGCCGAGGATCTTCATCTCGCGGGTGAAGAAGCGGAGCTCGTCGAGGGCGCGCTGCACGCGGAGCTCCTTCGGATGGCCCTCGATGTCGGAATAGAACTGCGTCGCGGTGAACTTGCCACCCAACATGTAGCTTTCCAGCTTCGTCATGTTGACGCCGTTGGTGGCGAAGCCGCCCATCGCCTTGTAGAGCGCCGCCGGCACGTTGCGCACCCGGAAGACGAAGGTGGTGATGACCAGGCTGCCGTCGTTGGCGGCGATGCGCGGCGTCTTCGACATGACGAGGAAGCGCGTGGTGTTGTGGTTGGCGTCCTCGATGTCGCGTTTCAGGGAGACGAGCTTGTAGATCTTGCCGGCGAGCTCGGAGGCGATCGCCGCCTCGCTCAAGTCGCCGCGCTCGGCGATCTCCGCCGCCGCGCCGGCGGTGTCCGCCACCACGATCGGCTTCAGCTTGAGCGCCCGGATCAGCTTCCGGCACTGGTTCAAGGCGTGCACGTGGCTGCGCACGGTCTTGATGGTCTTGAGCGAGGCACCCTGGGGCGCCAGCAGGTGATGGTTCACCCGGTGGAAGTGCTCGCCGATGATGTTGAGGCCGGATTCCGGCATCAGGTGATGGATGTCGGCGACGCGGCCGGCGACCGAGTTCTCCACCGGCAGCATGGCAAGCCGCGCGCGGCCGCTGCGCACCGCCGTCATCGCCTCCTCGAAGCTGCCGCAAGGGAGCGTCGTCATCTGCGGAAACACCTCGCGGCAGGCGAGGTCGGAATAGGCGCCGGGCAGGCCTTGGAACGCGATCGTGTTGGCGGGCGAGCGGCGCATGGGAGAGGCTCGGAGCAGGGGTGAGGATGTCAGCGGCGCGGCGCCAGGATCTCTCGCGCGCGCGCGAGGTCGGCGGGAGTATCGATACCGAGCGGAAGCGTGTCAACGAGCACCACGTCGATGCGCATGCCGGCCTCCAGGGCACGGAGCTGCTCCAGGCTCTCGCGCTGCTCGAGCGGCGTCGGCGGCAGGCTCACGTAGCGCTCCAGCGCGGCGCGGCGATAGGTATAGAGGCCGATGTGGTGATAGTGCGGCCCGGCGCCGCTCGGGATCACGTGGCGGCTGAAATAGAGCGCGCGGGCGGTGCGGGCGCCGGGCCGGAAGCCGATGGCGATCTTGTTGACGCTCCGCGCCTGCAGCTCGTCCTCGTCCTGGATCACCGTGGCGAGGGTCGCGATGTCGACCGCGGGATCGGCGAGCGGCGCCAGCGAGGCGGGGATCACCTTCGGATCGATGGTGGGCATGTCGCCCTGCAGGCAGACCACCACGTCGTGCCGCCGCCCGGGATCGAGCTGATGGAGCGCCGCCGCGACGCGGTCGGAGCCGGAAGGGAGCGCGGGATCGGTCATCACCGCGGTGCCGCCGGCGCGGGTCACCGCCTCGGCGATCTCGGGATCGCCGCAGGCGACCGCCACCGGGCCGACGCCCGCCTCCATGCCGCGGCGCCAGACATGGACGATCATCGGCTCGCCATGGATGTCGGCGAGCGGCTTCCCGGGGAGCCGCGTCGAGGCGAGGCGCGAGGGGATGAGCACGATGGGATGTCGAGGCTGGTCGGTCATCGGCAGCGAGGCTCTCCTCGGGAGTCGCGGGCGGCGCCGCGCCCGCCGCCCAAGTCCTTGATCCATTGCGGCGTTATGCCGCACTGGCAGCGACCGGGATCGGCCCGAGGCCAAGCACCGCTGCCGGCGCTTCAATCATATTTCGTTTGAGTTGTCAGCGGAAATTCGGTTTCTTCCTGCTTGGCTTCGGTGCGCCCGCGCCGGCTCTCTCCTTTCCCGACCATCCCTCAGGGGTCGCTGAATGTCGTCGATCGAGATCAATAAGATTGCCGCCTCGGTGCTGCTGGCGCTGATCATCGCCTGGGCATCAGGCCTGCTCGCCAGCAAGCTGATCGAGCCGAAGCTGCCCGCGAAGGCCGCGATCGCGGTGGCCAACGCGCCAGCCGCCGCGCCGGCGAGCAGCGAGGCCGCCGCCGGGCCGGAGCCCCTGGGCCCGCTGCTGGCCTCGGCGAGCGTCGATGCCGGCAAGTCGGCGGCGAAAGTCTGCCAGACCTGCCATACCTTCGACAAAGGCGGCCCGAACCGCGTCGGCCCCAACCTCTACGGCATCGTCGGCGACGAAATCGCCCATGACCGCGGCGGCTATTCCTTCTCCGCGGCGCTCAAGAGCAAGGGCGGCACCTGGACCGTCGACAATCTCAACGAGTGGCTGTTCAAGCCGCAGAATTTCGCCAGGGGCACCAAGATGACCTTCGTCGGCATGCCGAAGGCGAAGGAGCGCGCCGACGTCATCGCCTTCCTGAACTCGCTCTCGGATTCGCCGAAGCCCCTCACCGCCAGCCAGTAGGCATGGCCGAGGCGGTCGACGCCGCGCTCCTCGCCTTCGCCAACGAGCTGGCGGACGCGGCGGGCGCGATCGTCCGCCCCTATTTCCGCACCGCGCTCGCCGTCGACGACAAGGCGGACGAGAGTCCCGTCACCGTCGCCGACCGCCAGGCGGAGGCGGCGCTCCGGCGCCTGATCGAGGCGCGCTATCCCGAGCACGGCATCATCGGCGAGGAGCACGGCAGCCTCCGCACCGAGGCGGAGCTCGTCTGGGTGCTCGATCCCATCGACGGCACCAAGTCTTTCATCTCCGGAGTGCCGCTCTTCGGCACGCTGATCGCCCTCACCCGGCGCGGCGTGCCGGTGCTCGGGCTCATCGACCAGCCGATCTCCGGCGAGCGCTGGCTCGGCGCCAGCGGCCATCCGAGCAGCCTCGACGGCAGGCCGATCCGCACCCGCCCCTGCGGCGAGCTTGCCGCCGCCACCCTCTTCGCCACCTCGCCGGACATGTTCCCGCCCGCCGAGGCCGCCGGCTTCCAGCGCCTCAAGAGCGCGGTGAAGCTCGCCCGCTTCGGCGGCGACTGCTACGCCTACGGGCTCCTCGCCGCGGGCTTTATCGACCTCGTGGTGGAGGCAGGCCTCAAGCCCTACGACTACTGCGCGCTGGCGCCGATCATCGAGGGCGCCGGCGGCCGCATGACCGACTGGGAGGGCCGCCCGCTCACCACCGGCTCCGGCAGCCGGGTGATCGCGTCCGGCGATCCTGCGCTCGCCGGCAAGGCCCGCGCGCTGCTGCTGGGAGCTTGAGCGCAAGCATCGCGCGTCCTTCGACTCAGGCCCTGCGGGCCTGGCTCAAGATGAGGACCGCTTGGAATGGCAGAAGGAAAAGTCCTCATCCTGAGCCGACCGCCAAGCGGGCGAGTCGAAGGACGCAGGATTGCCGAGGCGAATTCTTCTAAACTGAGGCCCGTGACGCTTCGAGGAGATGCCATGCGTGCCGTGATCGCCGCCTTCATCGCCCTGTTCCTGGCACTGCCCGCTGCCCGGGCGGAGGACGTCCAGCCCACCTACGGTCTCTCGCTCTTCGGCGATCCCCTCAAGTACCCGGCGGACTTCAAGCATTTCGACTACGTCAATCCCGACGCGCCCAAGGGCGGCTTCGTGCGCTTCGGCGACATCGGCACCTTCGACAATCTCAATCCCTTCATCCTCAAGGGGACCTCCTTCATCCGCTACGCCAACTCGATGATGCAGACCGGCGCCCTCTTCGACAGCCTGATGACGGGATCTCTCGACGAGCCGCTCGCCGCCTACGGGCTGGTGGCGGAGAGCGTCGAATTCCCCAAGGACCGGATGTCGATCACCTTCAACATGAGGAAGGAGGCGCATTTCAACGACGGCACGCCGATATCAGCGGAAGACGTCTGCTGGACCTACCAGACCCTCATCACCAAGGGCCATCCGAGCTTTCGCATCCAGCTCGCCGACGTCGACAAATGCGAGGTGCTGGGCGAGCGGCGGGTGAAGTTCACCTTCAAGAACAACACCGACCGCGAGCTTCCCATGCTGGTGGCGGGGCTCCCTATCCTGCCGGAGCACTGGTGGAAGACCCGCGACTTCGCCCAGCCGACGCTGGAGCCGCTGCTGGGGAGCGGCCCCTACCGCATCGCCAAGGTCGATCCCGGCCGCTCGCTCACCTGGGAGCGGGTCAAGGACTACTGGGCGAAGGACCTGCCGGTCAGCCGCGGCTTCGACAATTTCGACACCGTGCGCGTCGATTACTACCGCGACGCCAACGTGATGTTCGAGGCCTTCAAGGCGGGGCAGATCGACCTGCGCGAAGAGAACGTCGCCAAGGACTGGGCCACCGCCTATGACTTCCCGGCGGTGAAGGACGGGCTCGTGATCAAGGAGGAGTTCCATCACGAGGTGCCCGAGGGGATGCAGGGCTTCATCTTCAACACGCGCCGGCCGATCTTCGCCGACCGCCGGGTGCGCCGGGCGCTCGGCTACATGTTCGATTTCGAGTGGTTCAACAAGAACTACTTCTACAATTCCTACAAGCGCACCAAGAGCTACTTCGAGAATTCCGATCTCGCCTCGCACGGCCTGCCCGAGGGCGAGGAGCTGAAGCTCCTCGAGCCCTTCCGCGGCAAGGTGCCGGACGAGGTCTTCACCACGGAATACCAGCCGCCGGTCTATGACGGCAGCGGCAACATCCGCGACGGCATCCGCGCCGCGCTCGGCCTCCTCAAGGAGGCGGGCTGGAGCGTCAAGAACGGCATCCTCGTCAACGACAAGACCGGCCAGCCCTTCACCTTCGAGTTCCTGAACGACGTGCCGCAGCTCGAGCGGATCATCCTGCCCTTCCTCAAGAACCTGGAGCGCCTCGGCATCAAGGCGCAGCTCCGCACCGTCGACGCCGCGCAATACGAGAACCGCCGGCGCAACTACGATTTCGACATGACGGCGCTCCACTACGGCATCTCGATCGCGCCGGGCACCGAGCTCCGCGAGTATTTCGGCAGCAAGGCGGCGGAGGAGCCGGGCAGCCCGAACGTCTCCGGCATCCGGGATCCGGTGGTCGACGCGCTCATCGCCCAGGCGATCGCGGCGCCGACGCGGCACGATCTGGTGCCCATCATCCATGCCCTCGATCGCGTGCTGCTCTGGGGCTACTACTGCGTCCCCAATTATTACGCGGGCTTCTACCGCGTCGCCTATTGGGACAAGTTCGGCCGGCCGGCGACGCAGCCGAAATATGCCAACATGCCGACCGCCGTCATCAACACCTGGTGGATCAACCCGGACAAGGAGAAGCCGGTCGCCCAGCGGCAGGAGCAGGAGAAGAGCAGGCAGCAGTAGGCCCTGCGATCCCATGCTCGCCTATATCATCCGGCGCCTGCTGCTGATCATCCCGACGCTGTTCGGGATCATGCTGGTGAATTTCGCCATCGTGCAGGTGGCGCCCGGCGGGCCGGTCGACCAGGTGATCGCGCAGCTCCGCGGCAACGGCGGCGCGCTGGCGCGGATCGCCGGCAGCGCCTCCGGCGACACCGGCGGCGTGGCGCAGACCCGCGGCGCCCGCGGCCTCGACCCCGCCATCATCAAGCAGCTCGAGCACCAGTTCGGCTTCGACAAGCCGCCGGGCGAGCGCTTCCTGATGATGATGAAGAACTACGTCACCTTCGATTTCGGCCCCAGCTTCTTCCAGAACGCCGACGTCATCCACCTGATCGGCCAGCGGCTGCCGGTCTCCATCTCGCTCGGGCTCTGGACCACCCTCATCTCCTACCTGATCTCGATCCCGCTCGGCATCCGCAAGGCGGTGAAGGACGGGTCGAGCTTCGACGTCTGGACCAGCGGCGTCATCATCGCCGGCTATGCGATCCCCTCCTTCCTCTTCGCCATCCTGCTGATCATCGTCTTCGCCGGCGGCAGCTATCTGCAGTGGTTCCCGCTGCGCGGCCTCACCTCCGACGGCTGGTCGGATTTCACCTGGTGGCACAAGATCGGCGACTATCTCTGGCACCTGGTGCTGCCGATCACGGCGATGGTGATCGGCGCCTTCGCCACCCTCACCATGCTGACCAAGAATTCCTTCCTGGACGAGATCAACAAGCAGTACGTGGTGACCGCGCGCGCCAAGGGCCTGACCGAGCGGCGCGTCCTCTATCATCACGTCTTCCGCAACGCGATGCTGATCGTGATCGCGGGCTTTCCTTCCGCCTTCATCAACATCCTCTTCACCAGCTCGCTCCTCATCGAGATCATCTTCTCGCTGAACGGGCTCGGCCTCCTCGGCTACGAGGCGGTGCTCAACCGCGACTATCCGATCTTCTTCGGCACCATCTACATCTACACCCTGATCGGCATGCTGACGACGCTGCTGCGCGACCTCACCTACATGGTGGTCGATCCCCGCATCGACTTCGAGGCGCGCGGCGCATGACCGCGGCTTCCGACGCGCTGGCGCCGGCGCCGGTCCAGGACCGCTTCCTCGGCATCCGCATCACGCCGCTCACCCGGCGCCGCCTCGCCAACTTCCGCGCCAACCGGCGCGGCTTCTGGTCGCTCTGGATCTTCCTCCTCCTCTTCGTCGTCAGCCTCGGCGCGGAGTTCATCGCCAACGACCGGCCGCTGGTGATCCGCTACGACGGCGGCTTCTACTTCCCGGTCTTCACCAACTATCCCGAGACCACCTTCGGCGGCGAGTTCCCCACCGAGGCGGACTATCGCGACCCCTATGTGCAGAAGCGCGTGAGCCAGCACGGCTGGATGGTCTGGCCGCTCATTCCCTTCAGCTACAGCACGGTCAACTACGACCTGCCGGTGCCGGCGCCCTCGCCGCCCGATGCGGTGGACTGGCTCGGCACCGACGACCAGGGCCGCGACGTGCTGGCGCGGCTCATCTACGGCTTCCGCATCTCGGTGCTGTTCGGCCTGGTGCTGACGCTCGCGAGCTCGGTGATCGGCATCGCCGCCGGCGCCATCCAGGGCTATTTCGGCGGCCTGACCGATCTCCTGTTCCAGCGCTTCGAGGAGATCTGGTCGGGCCTCCCCATCCTCTTCCTCCTCATCATCCTCTCCGCCCTGGTGCAGCCGAACTTCTGGTGGCTCCTGGGATTGATGCTCCTCTTCTCCTGGATGGGCCTCGTCGATCTCGTCCGCGCCGAGTTCCTGCGCGCGCGCAACTTCGACTACGTCCGCGCCGCCCGCGCGCTCGGCGTCTCCAACCCGGTCATCATCGTCCGCCATGTGCTGCCGAACGCCATGGTCTCCACCTTCACCTACCTCCCCTTCATCCTGACCGGCGCGGTCGCCCAGCTGACCGCGCTCGATTTCCTGGGGTTCGGACTCCCTGCCGGCTCACCTTCCTTGGGAGAACTGGTCGCGCAGGGAAAGAACAACCTGCAATCGCCCTGGCTCGGGATTACTGCGTTCGTCGCTCTCGCGCTTCTCTTGAGCCTGCTCGTCTTTATCGGCGAGGCGGTGCGGGACGCATTCGATCCGAGGAAGACGGTGCCATGAGCATCGCCGCGCGTGCCGCTTTCATGGATGACCGGCTTGACCCGGCCATCCACGCGTGGCCGGTCTCGGCAGGAGCCACGCCGGCCGCAAAGCTGAAAGCCGACGGCTGATGGCTTCCTCCCCCCTCCTCGCCATCCGCGATCTCTCCGTCACCTTCGAGGTGGCGGGGCATCGGGTCGAGGCGGTGAAGGGCGTCTCGTTCGATCTGAGCAAAGGCGAGACGCTGGCGCTCGTCGGCGAGAGCGGATCCGGGAAGTCGGTGACCGCGCTCTCGGTGCTGCAGCTCTTGCCCTATCCGCTGGCGCGCCACGACGCCCGGACGCGGATCGCCTTCAACGGCGAGGAGCTGGTGGGGGCGCGGCCCGAGGCGCTGCGCAAGATCCGCGGCGGGCGCATCGCCATGGTGTTCCAGGAGCCGATGACCTCGCTCAATCCGCTCCACACCGTCGAGAAGCAGATCGCCGAGACGCTCATGCTCCACAAGGGTGTCACCGGCATGGCGGCGCGGGCGCGGACGATCGAGCTCCTGCGCCTCGTGGGGCTCGCCGACGCCGAGGCGCGGCTCGCCTCCTACCCGCATCAGCTCTCGGGCGGCCAGCGGCAGCGGGTGATGATCGCCATGGCGCTCGCCAACGAGCCCGACATCCTGATCGCCGACGAGCCCACCACCGCGCTCGACGTCACCATCCAGGCGCAGATCCTGAAGCTGTTGCGCGAGCTGCAGCAGCGCTTCGGCATGGCGCTGCTGCTGATCACCCACGACCTCACCATCGTGCGCAAGGTGGCCGACCGCGTCGCCGTGATGACCAAGGGCGAGATCGTCGAGAGCGGACCCACGGCGGAGATCTTCGCGGCGCCTCGCCACCCCTATACCCGACACCTGCTGGCGGCCGAGCCCAAGGGCGAGCCCCAGCGCCACGATCCGCCGCCGCCGGTGCTGCTGGAGGCGAAGGACTTCAAGGTCTGGTTCCCGATCCGCACCGGCGTCCTCCGCCGCGTCACCGGCGCGATCAAGGCGGTGGACGGCATCGATGTCAGCGTGCGCGAAGGCGAGACGCTGGGGGTCGTCGGCGAGAGCGGCTCCGGCAAGACGACGCTGGGCCTCGGCCTCCTGCGCCTGCTCAAGAGCGAGGGTGCCATCCGCTACGACGGCAGGCGGCTCGACGAGCTCGGGTCGAGCGCCATGCGGCCGCTGCGGCGGGAGCTGCAGATCGTGTTCCAGGATCCGTTCTCGAGCCTGTCGCCCAGGCTCTCGGTGGCGCAGATCGTCGAGGAGGGCCTCCGCGTCCACGGCCTCGGCGGCAACGGGGCGGGCCGCCGCCAGCTCATCGAGGAGGCGCTCCGCGCCGTCGATCTCGACCCCGCCGCCGCCGAGCGCTATCCGCACGAGTTCTCCGGCGGCCAGCGCCAACGCATCGCCATCGCCCGGGCCTTGGTGCTGCGGCCGCGCCTCCTGGTGCTCGACGAGCCCACCTCGGCTCTCGACATGTCGGTGCAGGCGCAGATCGTCGAGCTGCTGCGCGACCTGCAGGCGCGCTTCGGCCTCGCTTATCTCTTCATCAGCCACGATCTCCGCGTGGTGCGCGCGCTTGCCAACCAGGTGCTGGTGATGAAGGACGGCAAGGTGGTCGAGGCGGGCGACGCCGCCGCGATCTTCCGCGCGCCGAAGCATCCCTATACGAAGGCTCTCATGGCCGCCGCCTTCGAGATCAAGGCCACCGAGACCGGCGTGGTGCGGAGCTAGCGCCTCACCGCGCCGGCACGCGCTCTCGGGCCCGCGGCAGGCGCACTTCGTCGGCGAAGGCCTCGATGAGAGCGTCCATCACCACCCGTACGCGGGCGGCCTTGTAGACGTCGGGGTGGACGACCAGCCAGACGTCCATCTCCTGCTCGTGCTCGGGCCAGAGGCGGACGAGCTGCGGCTCGCGGGCGGCGAGGTCGGGCGAGAGCAGCGCCACGCCGAGGCCGCTGCTCGCCGCCGAGAGCACCGCGAGATCGGTGTTCGCCTCCAGCACCACGCGCCCATTGGTGATCGGCTCGTCGCAGAGCTCCGTCTCCCGATCGCGGCCGGCGCCGTACAGCAGGATGAGATCGTGACCGAGGAACCAGGTGCCGCGCACCGGCACGCCGCGCTCGGCGATATAGGATTTGGCCGCATAGAGACCGGCGGTGATCGGCCCGAGACGCCGCGTGATCAGGCCGGAGAGCGCCGGCCGCCGCATGCGGATGCCGATGTCAGCCTGATATGTGGAGATCGGATGGTCGATGCCACCGGCGTGATCGCGCTCGATCCACAGCATCAGGCGCACGTCGGGGTAGCGCTCGTGAAGGCGCGCCAGCGCCGGCGCGATGCGCGTCTCCATGAAGCGGTCGGGCATGGAGAGCCGCACGGTGCCCGCGAGCTGCGCGTCGAGGCCGCGCGTCCGGCGCTCGATCGCCTGCGCCTCCTGCTCCATGCGCTCGGCATTGACGAGCAGCGCCTGACCCGCCTCGGTCAGCAGATATCCCGTCGGCGTGTGGGCGAAGAGCTTGGCGCCGAGCTGGCGCTCCAGCGCCGCCAGCCGCCGGCCCGCCGTCGCCTGATCGACGCCGAGCTGTCGCCCCGCCGCCCGCAGCGAGCCTTCCCGCGTGATGGCGAGGAAGAAGCGGACGTGGTCCCAATCCATCGGAGCGGGCGCGGATCTCTGCATGTGCGGCGTAGACCTGATGTACGGCGCGAGCTTGCGGTGCGCCGAGGCGACGCGACAATCGTCAATTTCTCATGGGAGCTCTGAGGAATAGGGTCTGTCTCTGCGATGTCATCCTCATTCCACCGCGCGCTCGCGCGGCAGCGCGATCTTTGCTCGAATGTCGCGCTCTTGCCGTGGGCCACAACAAAGCAGCGGCGACGGGCGGCAAAAAGAAAACCCGTCGGTGACGCCATCACCGGCGGGCCTAGTCATGGCTTTGGGGTATTTTCTTATCGAGGCCGATCCGGCGCCGCGCTCAACGAGATGTGATCGGCGCGCGCGGATCGAAAGCGCGGCCGGCGCCGTGCGACTTCGCACGACGCCGGCCGATGAGGATCAGAACTTCCACTTCGCGGAGTACTGGAAGCGCATCTGGTCGCCGGTCTGGCCGTCCTCGAGCTCGCGCTCGGTGTAGATGAACTCGACACCGGTATCGATCGAGGCGATCGGGCTCCAGATCAGGTTCACGTGGCCGGTGATGTAGTGCTTGTTGAGGCTCGTGAAGGCGACGGTGTTCACGAAGCCGCTATCGTTCTGGAACTCGATGTAGGAGCCGCTGACGTTGGACCGCAGATTGTCGGCCCAGAAATGCTCGTAGCCGCCCATCACGCCCCAGGCGCTGATCGCTTCGGCGCTGTTGGTCGCGTTGTTGACATAGAGATCCGGACAGCCGCTCTGCGAGCAGTTGGTCGAGAGATAGCGGCCGATGCCGTCGCCGCCGAACACCTGACCGACGGCGTAGTCCTTGAGCCCGGGCACGTTGACAGAGCCCGAGAGCGCGAGGGCGTAGCCGAACTCCGACGTGCTGGTGTTGGGCGAGCTCGCCGTGGTGCCGAGACCGGTGGTGCCGTCCTGGTGATCGTAGAGATCCCGGAACGCGCTCCGCAGGCTGACGTGGCCCCAAGGCTGGCTGTAGGTGCCGGTCAGCACGAAGTCGGGAATCTTGCTGCCGTTGATGCTGCCGTTGAAGGTGCCCGCCGTGGTGCCGGTGGTCGCGTCGACGAAGTTGGTGGTCGCGTTCTCGATGCCGCCCGCGAAGGAAAGTCCGTTGCCGGCGTCATAGGTGTAGCGGATCTGCGGCACGCGGTTCGGACCCGGGAAGTTGTCGCCGCCGAAATCCAGCGTGTCGGGCTCGGCGTTGAGATCGCGGAAGGTCGAGAAGGTCTGACCGGCGAGGAACGGACCCAGGGTGCCATAGGCCTGGCGCAGGCGCAGACCGGTGGAGTTGCTCTCCGTCGTGAGAGTGGCGCTGTTGCTGAGGCCGTTCGGATTGGTGAAGTCGGCTTCGATGAAGGTCTTCACCTCGCCGTAGGCGGTCGGCGTGCGGGTCTGGATGTTGAACCGCGATTCCGACGCCGTCAGCTGCGAGACGCCATGGACGCCGTGCCCCGCGGTAGCGGCATGGCCGAAGCCGGCGTCGAGCGGGTTGCCGATGCCGCCGAGCAGACCGCCGACGGTCGGGCCAGCCGAGGTGAAATCATAGGTGTAGTCGAGCTTCACATAGCCGCCGACACTAAAGGACGTGTTGGTGCCCGGGATCAGGAAAGAGCCTGGATAGGAGCCGCCGCCCGGCGCGGTCTGGGCCGCGCTGGGCGACAAGCCGACGAGCAGGGCCACCGTCGCGGTCATTCCCCCTGCGGTTAAAGTGCGCAAACGCTGAGCTGGCGACACAGATTCCCCTCCGCTTATGGAATTAAGCCGCGGAGGATTTATCAGCTGGCGCGCGAGCGCGGTTGCTGCGTTTCTGCATCAAGCCGGCGCGAATTCACCACCTTCGATTCCGGCGTTGCGATCCCCAGATGATCGCGGATGCGTGTCGGCGCGGACTCACGCCGCCGTGAGCGGCGCGCCCTTCAGGCGCACTATTTCGCGATCAGCGTGCCGGTGGTCTGACTCTTGTGGAAGTCGTCGAAGAAGCCGTAGCTGCCCGCTTCCAGCGGACCGACATAGAGGATGACCGACTTGCCGGCGGGGATCACCTTCTCCGCCTTGAAGTCGTGGCTCTCGAACTCGGCGGGCGTCGGATCGAGATTCTTCACCGTCAGCTTCACGCGCTTGCCGGCAGGGATGGTGAGCGCAGCCGGCTGGAACTTGTGATTCTGCAGCGCGAGCTCGAAGCTCGGCTCATCGGCGGCGAACGCGACGGAGCTCGCCAGCAGCGCGACAGCGATGAGGCCCGGACGAAGGATGCGCATGAGATTCTCCTGGTGGTTTCTGGATGATGTCGCCGCGGCGCGCGGCGCTAGACGGAATCGAACAGGCGCTGTCCGATGAACTCGCCCTCGGCGGTGCCGCCCGGGCAGGCGAAGAGCCCGCCGCCCACATGGGTCACGTACTGGTTCATCATGTCGAGCTTCGACATCCTCTCGAAGATCGGGACGAAGCCCCGGCGGGGATCGCGCTGATAGGCGATGAAGAAGAGGCCGGAGTCGTACATCATGCCCTGCCGCCAGGGCGGCCAGCGCTCGGCGGTGAAGCTGACGCCGTCGTTGTAGGAATAGCCGCGCCGGAAGATCTGCGCGCCGCCATTGCTTGCCGCCGCCGCGAGGCGCACATGGGCGGTCTCCGGGATGACGGGATTGCCGTCGGCGTCGGTGCGATCGAGATCGAGCGCGTCCTTCTCGTCTTTCTTGCCGAGCGGCGCGCCGGAATATTTGTGCCGGCCGACCACCTCCTCCTGGAAGGAGAGCTCGGTGCGGTCCCAATGCTCGAGCGAGATGCGGATGCGGCGCGCCACCAGATAGCTGCCGTTGCGCATCCAGGCCGGCCCCTCGCTGCCGACCCAGACGGCCTCCTCGATGTTCTCCGGCACCTGGGTGCCGTCCTTGAAGCCCATCAGATTCCGCGGCGTGCCGCCGTCGCGCGAGGACGAGAGGAAGCCCGACTGCGCCCAGCGCACCTCTGCCACGCCATAGGCGAGCCGCGCGAGCTGCCGCGCCGCGTGGAAGGCCACCTGCGGATCCTCGGCGCAGGCCTGCAGGGAGAGATCGCCGCCGGTCCGCGCCTCCACCAGCTGATCGCCGTTGAAGCGCGGCAGATCGATGAGCGCCTCCGGCCGCTGCGCCGCGAGGCCGTAGCGGTCCTTGCCGTCCTTGGCGAAGAGGCCGGCGCCGAAGCCGACGGTGAGGGTGAGCCGGGCGGGCGCGAGATCGAGGGCCTCGCCGGAATCGAGCGGCGCCGCGTCAGCATCCTTGTTCAGTATCGCCGCGGTCTCGCCGCCGGCCATGCGCGCGGCAGCGGCGGTCCAGTCGCGCAGCAGCCTGACGAGGTCGTCGCGCTTGCCGGAGGTGAGATCGAAAGCGAGGAAGTAGCTGTGGCTCTGCTGCGGCGTCACGATGCCGGCCTGGTGGCGGCCATGGAACGGCTCGAGCCGCGGCGCCGTCGCCGGTGCGGCGGCGACGGCCGCGCCGCCGGTGAGGCCGGCGCCGGCAATCGCGCCGCCGGCGCCCAGGAGAAAACCGCGCCGCGTCGCGATGCCGGCCGCTTCGCCGTGGTCTTTCGCTCGGTCTTTCTTCATGCCGACCTCAATGGGCAAGGACGATGGTGTTCATGTCGTCCTGCACGTAATAGAAGCCGTCGCCCGCCGGCGTCATGGCGATGCCGAAGAGATCGCCACTGCCGGGCGGCGTCTGCGCCTTGTCGGTGTCGATCCACTGGGCATAGATCTGCTTGCCGCTCAGGGGATCGATCTCCACCGCCTGGCCGTTGAGGGCGTTGGTGACGATGAGATGGCCATTGGGCGCCGTCACCATGGCGAGCGGCCGCTTCAGGAGCCCGTCCTTGGTCACCTCGCGGCCGGTGCCGGCGCTGTCGCTCCGCGTCGCCGCATTGTCGATCGCGACGATGCGGTTGCCGATCGCGTCGGAGACATAGAGCTCGCCGCTCTTGCCGAGGGCGAGGCCGGTCGGGCCGACGATGAAGACGCCCTTGTCCGCCTGCTGCCCGAAGCCGCTGGCGATCACCGTCTCCTTCGTCGCCACCGGCGGCTTGCCCTCCGCGATCGAGAGCTCGATGCGCAGCACCGTCGCCTTGTTGACCACCGGCGACTTATCCTGCGGCGCGCCGACCTCGAAGCCGGTGTTGCTGACGAAGAGAGTGGCGGTGCTGCCGTTGTCGATGACTGCCATGTTGCCCCAGGGCCCGTTGATGTTAGGCCCGGCGATGGTGCCGGCGACCTCGCCCTGGGGATTGAGCACGATCAGGCAGCCCTCGCCCTTGGTGGCGGTGGTGCCGTCGGTGCTCGGCAGGCTGCCGACGATGACCCAGCCGGTCTTCAGCATGGTCATCGCGGTGGTGAGGCCGACGCCGCCGGGGCAGCCCGCGAGGTGACGCGGCACCGCGGCAAAGAGCAGGGTCTTCCTGGTCGACGGGCGATAGATGACGACGGTGCTGCCGAGCCCCTGCAGATTGTTCTTGTCGTTGAAGTTGTCGATCAGCAGATCGTCCTTCTCGATCTTGCCGGCGGAGACCGGCGCCACGATCAGCGCATAGGGATTCTGGTCGCCGTTGTCGGGAACGGAGGAGGTGAGCGTGGTGTGCCGGCGCAGGGTCTCGAGGAAGCCCTGGGGCTCCGCCGCCTGCGCGCCGGCCACCGCCATCAGCGCGCCGCCCAGGACCAGGCCCTTGCCGAGCCGCGCCGTCGAGAGAAGCGAAGGTACCATGCCGTTGCGTTCCCGATGCCAGCCAGCGCTCTCGCGCCGGCAGCTTGAGATAAGAGTGAGAATGATTTGCATTCCTACCATTTGAAGGATCTCCGGTCAAGCCGCGTGGCAGTGGCGGCAGAGAATGAGCGCGCGCTCGGAAGCCTCAGAAGGTGATGACGGTGCGGATGCCGATGACCGCCTCGTCACCCACCCGCTGGCCCGTATTGTTGGGATTGGCGATGCCGGCCCCGGGATTGAAGACGTACTGGAAGTCCGGCTGGATCTGCCACCAGGCCGCTGCCTGGTACTGGTAGGTGAGCTCGATGAACTGCTCCTTCGAGCGCACCGGGATCGGTGACGCCGGCGAGAAGAAGTTGCTGTCGCGATCGAGATCGCTGGCGCGGCCGCTCACGTTGGCGAGCCCGTAGCCGAGCCCGACGGTGTCGTCGTCGCGGCCGTGGAACGGTGCCTTCAGGGTGACGCCCGCATTGACGCCGAAGTCGACCAGGTTGCGGTCGCTGGGCGCGCCCATGAGCCGGGCGAAGACGCCGACCGACTGCGGGGAATCCGGATCCGGCCGCCAGACCATCTGATCGGCGACGCCATAGACGCTGAAATTGCCGCTGTGGGTGCGCGCGACGCCGCTGCTGGCGGGATCCGCCAGCGACAGGCCGGTGTTGTCGAAGCGCTGATCGGGAAACCGCGCGGTGTCGTACCACATGCCGAGCTTGTAGGTGCCGGGAAGACCGGTCGACTGGCCGGGCGCCGTCATCTCGCCCATCGCCGGCTGATTGATCGTGTACTGCATCTCGGCGATGAAGAGGGCGCCGGTGTTGAGATTGAACGCGGTGCCCGACTTCTCGGCGCCGCGCAGCTGGCTGTCGTCGTCGAAGGGGCCGCCGGGCGGGTTGTCGTTGAAGACGCCGCCGAGCAGCGTCAGCGCCGGCGCCGGCTGCGCCTTGAGGCGGACGCCGAGCGAGGAGAGCGGATAGGCCGGGCCGCCGGCGAAGAGATCCACTGACGGCACCATCGGCCAGCCCATCATCGTGTTGACGAAGAGCGCGGAGTACTGGCTGGTCATGAATTCCTGGTCGATGCTCTGCTGGCCGAGCTTGAGGCTGGCATCGCCTTCGAGGAATTCCTGCTGGTACCAGAGCTCCCAGAGCCGCGTGGCGCGCTCCGCCTCGATGCCGCTCGCGGTCTGCAGCGAGGCAAGATTGTCGGCGCTGAGGTTGCGACCGTGGATCTGCAGCGCGCTCACGTTGAAGCTGCCGCCCTCCCAGCCGAAGGCCTTCGCGGTATCGAGGCCGAGCGTCATGGTGGTGAGGCCGTCGTAGTCGAAGCCGCGGTGGATGCCGCCGCTCAC
>DATJOK010000165.1:0-5274 GCA_035507155.1 Allostellaceae bacterium | reverse complement strand
GTTGGCGTCCACCGAGAACGGCGCCTCGCCGCGCTTGTCCTTGGCGATCGGGATCTGGTGCTTCTCGGCGTACTCGATGAGCCGCGTGCGCGAGGTCAGGTCCCATTCGCGCCAGGGCGCGATCACCTTGATGTCGGGCTTGAGCGCGTAGTAGCTCAGCTCGAAGCGCACCTGGTCGTTGCCCTTGCCGGTGGCGCCGTGGGCGACCGCGTCGGCGCCCACTTTCTCGGCGATCTCGATCTGCCGCTTGGCGATGAGCGGCCGCGCGATCGAGGTGCCGAGCAGGTACATCCCCTCATAGAGCGCGTTGGCGCGGAACATCGGGAAGACGAAGTCGCGCACGAACTCCTCGCGGAGGTCGTCGACGAAGATCTCCTTGATCCCCATCATCTGCGCCTTGCCGCGCACCGGCGAGAGATCCTCGCCCTGGCCCAGATCGGCGGTGAAGGTGACCACCTCGCAGCGGTAGGTGTCCTGCAGCCAGCGCAGAATCACCGAGGTATCGAGGCCGCCGGAATAGGCGAGCACCACCTTCTTAACCGAGCCGGTCATGATCGGACCCTTCGTCGCATGGGGAAAATCGCGGCGCAGTATTGGGAAAAGCGGTCCCGGGGGCAAGCCTGCCCACCAGCTGTAAAGCGCATCGGCGCCACCGTCGCCCGGCTTTACAGTCCGATCCCCGCGTCGCTGCGAAAGCGCCCAATCTCCTGCATATCCCCGTATGGCACGAGTTTTGCTCTTTTGTTTGAGGATGTTAGCCGTCACGCCAGGGTTGTGACAGCGGGTGATCCGATCAATCAGGGGATTTGGGCAGGGGGGTCTCGATGCTTGCGGGTTTGCGATGCGTGTTGGGCGTGGCGGCGGTGGCTGCGCTCACGGTGGCGATGGCGCTGCCGGCACGGGCGTCTCTGATTACGGAAAACTACAAGAATGCGGGCGACGGCCTGCTGACGGTGGACACGACGACCGGGCAGCAGTGGCTCAACGTGCCCGTGACGCTCGGCTTGTCGCCAGCCGCCGCGCTCGCCGCGAACCCGGGCTTCCACCTCGCGACGGCTGCGGAAGTCGAGAGCCTCTTCGTCGACGCCGGCATCCCGGTGGCGCACTTCAACCAGAACACCGTCTTCGCCGGCGATCTCGCCGCCGGCAATCTGCTGGTCCAGCTGCTGGGCTATTCCGTCTTCAACTTCGGGCTGATCTACGACACCTTCGGTAATCTGCTCAATCCCTCCGGCTTGGGGTGGGACCAGCTCGACATGGAGGTCCGCAACCCTCCGGCAGGGTTTCCAGGCACGAGTACCGATCTGGTCGGCCTCGGCCCCGACGGCAACGATTTCCGGGATTCGGTCTCGATCAACTTCGATTACCTCGTGCGCGATGCGCCGGTGAGCGTGCCGGAGCCGGCGGCGCTGCTGCTCCTTGGCTCCGGGTTGCTCGGCGCTCTCTACTTCCGCCGCCGCGCTGCCGCATAGAGACGCGGCCGGCGGCCCTCGCGGCTGCCGTTGGGCGCCTTTGCTTTCCCCGCTCCGCCCGGCAAGATCGGCTGGGATGAGGAGGGGAGGCGCGATGCGGACGCTTGCCGGACGGCGCCGGCTGCCGTGGTTCTTGGCCTTGTTCGCGGCTGTGGTGATGTTGCTCGGCCTCCTGCCCGCCCGGGCGCGTGCCGACGACACGACGGTCGAGCAGGAGGCGAAGGCGATCGTCGATCTCTTCGGCGGCGCCTACGACGATCCCCGGCTTGCCGCCTACATCTCGGGCGTCGGCGCCCGGCTCGTCCAGACCACCAGCATGGCGAAGGAGCCCTTCACCTTCACCGTGCTGGACAGTCCCGTCGTCAACGCCTTCTCGCTGCCGGGCGGCCATGTCTACGTCACCCGCGGCCTCCTCGCCCTGGTCGGCAACGAGGCGGAGCTTGCGGGCGTGCTCGGCCACGAGATCGGCCACATCACCGCGCACCACGCCGAGAGCCGCGAGCGGCGCGCCGCCATCGCGCGGCTCGGCGTGGGATTGCTCTCGATCTTCGGCGCCAGGCTGGCGACGCCGGAGATCGGCCATCTGGTGCAGCGCTTCGCCGGCGTCGGCGGCCTCTACTACATCGAGCGCTTCTCCCGCGACCAGGAGTTCCAGGCCGACGTGCTGGGGACGCGTACCCTCGCCAAGGCCGGCTACAGCGCCTATGCGATGTCGAGCTTCCTCGACCGCCTCGAGGCCGAGACGCGCCTCGACAACCGCATCGCCGGCCGGCCGGAGGACGATCAGCGCTTCAGCATGTTCGCCGACCATCCGCGCACCGACGACCGGGTGAAGCGCGCCATCGCCGAGGCCGGCGCGCTGCCGCGCAATCCCGATCTCCGCCGCAATGCCTATCTGCGCAAGATCGACGGCCTCCTCTACGGCGACAACCCGGAGAAGGGCGTCGTGCGCGGCGGCTGGTTCATCCATCCGACGCTCCGCGTCGCCTTCGCGGTGCCGCCGGGATTCCAGGTGGAGAACACCGAGACGCGGGTCATCGTCGAGGGCGGCGACGATGCCGGCTTCATCTTCGATCGCGCGCCGGAGCCCTTCGATGGCGCGCCCGAGGCCTATCTCGCCGAGAAGTCGCAGTCGAAGACGGCGGATCCGATCCAGCCCATGGAGATCGGCGGCCTGCCGGCGGCGACCGTGCCGGGCCAGGCGAAGCGTGACGACGGCAGCGTGACCAATCTGCAGCTGGTGGTGATCCGCACCGATCCGGCGACGCTCTACCGTTTCGTCTTCATCTATCCGAACCGCGACCCCCGGCGCTTCGTCGAGCTCTACGATCAGGTCGCCGCCAGCTTCCGCCGCATCAGCCTGGCGGATGCCGCGAGCATCAAGCCGCTCCACATCCGCATCGTGACGGTGCAGAGCTGGGACAGCATCGACAGCTTCGCCACCCACATGGCGACCGGCCCCTTCAGCCGCGAGCGCTTCCTGGTGCTGAACGGCCTCGCTCCCGACGCCCAGCTCAAGCCCGGCCGCACCGTGAAGCTGGTGACGGAGTAGGGCTCGATGCCCCTGATGCTCTGCGACTTCTGCGCCGAGGGTTATCGCTCGCTGCGCAAGATCCGCTTCCCGGTCGGGCGGCTCGGCGTGTTCCAGGGCGCGAACGGCGTTGGCAAGACCAACCTCTACCGCGCGCTGCAGCTGGTGCAGGCCGCGGCGGCGGGCACGCTCTCGCGCGAGCTCGCCGCCGAGGGCGGCATGGAATCGGTGCTCTGGGCCGGCGAGCGCCCGCACGGCAAGCCGGTGCGCATGGTTTTCAGGGCCGGTCTCGGCACGCTCCCCGGCGGCGAGGCGGATTATGTCTACGAGGTCACAGCCGGCGTTCGGCAGCCGACCGCCGCGGCCTTCCCGCTGGAGCCGCAGATCAAGGAAGAGACCCTCACCTTCCGTCACCGCGGCCGCAGCCATCGACTGCTGGAACGGCGCGGCCCCGCCGCCTTCGCCCGCGACGACAAGGGCGTGCGCCAGGAGCTTCGCGCCGAGCTGATGGCGTCCGAGACGGCGCTCGGCTCGCTCGCCGATCCCGGCCGCTTCCCCGACCTCCATTCGCTGCGCTGGACGCTGCTCGACTGGCGCTTCTATCACGAGATGCGCACCGACCTGGAGGCGCCGCTCCGGCGCCCCTGCCTGGCGGTGGTGAGCCCGACGCTCGCCTCCGACGGCTCGAACCTCGCCGCCGTCTTCGCGACCCTCGCCCATATCCGCGAGGACAGGCGCGATCTCGATCGCGCGATCGAGGATGCCTTTCCGAGCGCCGAGCTGGACGTGCCGGTGCCCGGCCGCACGGCGTCGTTCGGGCTCCGCTTCCCGGATCATCCGAAGCGCGTCTTCGAGGCCTCCGAGCTTTCGGACGGCACGCTGCGCTATCTCGCCCTTGCGGGCGCGCTGCTCGCCTACCGGCTGCCGGCCCTCATCGCGCTCAACGAGCCGGAGACCAGTCTGCATCCGGACCTGCTGGAGCCGCTCGCCCGCCTCATCGTGCGGGCCTCGGAGCGGACGCAGATCTGGCTGGTCACCCATTCGGAGGTGCTTGCCGCCGCGCTCGCGAGGCACGGCGACCTCAAGCCCTTGACCGTGATCAAGCGCGACGGCGAGACTTGGATCGAGGGTCTGAAGATCACCGGCGAATTCCGCGACGAGGACGAGGCATGACCGTCACCATCTATCACAACCCGCGCTGCAACACCTCGCGCCAGACCCTGGCGCTCTTGGAGAAGAAGGGACAGAAGCCGGCAGTCGTCGAGTATCTGAAGACGCCGCCCAGCGCCGCGAAGCTCAAGGAGCTGCTGAAGATGCTGGGGATGACGCCGCGCCAGCTGCTGCGCAAGAAGGAAGCCAAGGAGGCCGGTCTCGACAAGCCCGGCCTTACCGATGCCGAGCTCATCGCCGGCATGGTCAAGCATCCGATCGTGATCGAGCGGCCGATCGTGGTGAAGGGCGGCAAGGCCGCGCTCGGCCGGCCGCCGGAGGCGGTGCTGAAGATTCTCTAGGGGTCATCGGGGGCACTCATGGACAGCCAGTCGCCGCATAAAATGGAAGCCGAGGAGGTCGCGCAACTGGTGCAGCTTCGTCATGCGCGGCGGCAGCGGCGCAAGACCGGGCGGCCGCAGCACCTCAGCCTCGGCGATCGCGTCTCGGACGCGGTGGCGCAGGTGGTCGGATCCTGGCGCTTCATCATCATCCAGAGCGTCATCCTGGCGATCTGGATGGCGCTCAACGTCACCGCCTGGATCGAACACTGGGATCCCTATCCCTTCATCCTGCTGAACCTGGTGCTGTCGTTCCAGGCGGCCTACACCGCGCCGGTCATCATGATGAGCCAGAACCGGCAATCGGACATCGATCGCCAGGCCGCGCAGCACGACTACGACGTCAACCTGAAGGCCGAGCTGGAGATCGAGCTCCTCCACCAGAAGATCGATCTCCTGCGCGAGAAGGAGATCAGCGAGCTCATCGGCATCATCCGCACCCTCCAGGGCGCGCTCTGCGACGCCGAGGGCCGGCCGATCGCCCAGATCGCGGCGAAGCCGGCGCAGGGCTGAGAGCGCTCAGGCGGCGCCGGCGGCCTGCTTCAGGAGCTCGCTCTTGCGGAGCTTCACGCTCTCGGATTTGAGCTGGCCGCAGGCGGCGAGGATGTCGCGGCCGCGCGGCGTGCGCACCGGCGAGGAGTAGCCGGCGGCGTTGACGATGTCGCTGAAGACGGTGATCGCGGCGTCGGTCGAGCACTCGAAGGGCGCGCCGGGCCAGGGG
>DATJOK010000164.1:0-6484 GCA_035507155.1 Allostellaceae bacterium | reverse complement strand
GCGAAATTCAGCGCCGGCGCCTTTCTGCTGGGCGTGATCTGGCGGCGCCTCAAGGCGCTGTTCGGAAACGACTGACGCTCGACCCTAGCCGGGATAGAAGCCGCTGGCGATCAGGCCCGGCATGCCATCGATCGTGACCTTGCGCACATAGGTCCATTTCTGCGAAAGCTCGGTCTGGCCGGGCTTCGGGAACCAGTAATCCACCCAGCCCGCTCCCTTGGTCTCGGCGGTCTCGATGATCGCCTGATGCAGGAGCTTGCCCTTGGCATCCCGCTGGCCGGTGACGTTGGTCCCCTCGCGCTCGGGAAAGGCCGGATTGAGCAGCACGTTGCCCTTCATGTCGTAGGCGAAGAGGTAGGTGTTGTCGTGGAACCATTGGCTGTCCTTCGTGCGGAACTCGGCGAAGGCGGCCTTGCCGCTCTTGTCGACGAGCGCCGCAGCCTTCTCGACCAGCCGCCGGACCTGCTCCGCCTGCGGCGAAGCGGGCGGGCCCTGCTGCGCCTCGGCGGCGCCCGCCAGCGCCACGGCGAGAAATCCCACGAGAACCGTGATCTCCTTCAGCATGATCGCCTCCGTGTGCCTGGCCTCGAAGAGCCTGCACCGTCGGCCGGGAAGAGGCTTTACGGGCGGCTTTCTTCTTCCTTACGCTGGCGTCCTGATTTAGTGGAGACGCGGAGGCCGGCTGTGGTTCTCGCGTTTGGTGACCATCGGCTCGATCTCGGGCGGCGCGAGCTGCGCTGCGGCGCAGCGCTGATCGAGATCGAGCCCAAGGTCTTCGATCTGCTGGCGTTTCTCGTGCAGCACCGCGACCGCGTGGTGAGCAAGGACGATCTGCTGCAGTCGGTATGGCAGGGGCGCATCGTCTCGGACTCCGCGCTCACCACGCGAATCAACGCGGCGCGCCGAGTGCTCGGCGACGACGGCACGGCGCAGCGGCTGATCCGCACCGTCACCCGCAAAGGCATCCGCTTCGTCGGCGAGGTCACGGAGATCCCGGACCCCGCGGCCGCTCCCGAGGATCCGGCGCCGGCGGAGAAGCCCTCGATTGCGGTGCTGCCGTTCCAGAATCTGAGCGGCGATCCCAGCCAGGATTATTTCGTCGATGGCATGGTCGAAGAGATCGTTACCGCGCTCTCCCGCATCCGCTGGCTGCTGGTGATCGCCCACAATTCTTCATCCGGCTACAAGGGCCAGGCGGTCGACGTGCGGCAGGTCGGGCGCGAGCTCGGCGTGCGCTACCTGCTCGAGGGCTCGGTGCGCAAGTCCGGCAACCGGGTCCGCATCAGCGGCCAGCTGATCGACGCCGCCACCGGCACCCATCTCTGGGCCGACCGGTTCGAGGGCGTGATCGAGGACGTGTTCGACCTCCAGGACAAGGTGGCGTCGAGCGTCGCCGGCTTCATCGAGCCGGCGCTGCAGGCGGTGGAGACGGCGCGCACCGCGCACCGCCCGACCAGTGATCTCACCGCCTACGATCTCTATCTGCGCGCCTATGCGCTGTTCCTGACCTCGGCGCGGCGCATCCCCGAGGCGCTCCGACTGATGGAGCAGGCGATCCAGCGCGATCCCCGCTACGGGCCGGCGCTCGCCTGGGCCGCCATCTGCTGCTTCCGCCTGGTGCTCGACAACCGGAGCGCGGACCCGGATGCCGAGCGTGCGAAAGGCGCGGATTTCGCCCGGCGCGCGCTGGAGGCGAGCGGCGACGATCCGGCGGTCCTCGCCAACGCGGCGCTCGGCCTCGCCTTCTTCGGCGAGGATATCGATGCCATGCTGGCGCTGGTCGATCGGGCGCTGGCGCTCAATCCGAACTTCGCCCGCGGCTGGCACATCGCCGGCCTCCTGAGCGTGTGGGCCGGCCGACCCGACGCGGCGATCGCCCATCTGGAGACGGCGCTCCGCCTCAGCCCGCTTGCCCGCATCGGCACCTCGGCCAACCTCATCGGCCTCGCGCATCTTTTCGCTCGCCGCTTCGAAGCGGCGGTGCCGAAGCTGCTGCTCGCCATCCAGGACGACCCGAGCTTCCCGAGCCCCTACCGCTTCCTGGCGGCCTCCTATGCGCATCTGGGGCGGCTCGGGGAGGCCCGCGACGTCCTCGGCCGACTGCGCGCGATCACCGATGTCGTGATGCCGGAGGTTGGCCACTTCCGGAATCCGGAGCATCGCGAGCTGCTCCTGTCGGGATTGCGCTTGGCCGCGGCCTGATCAGACCGTCCTGGCGTAGACCGCCACCAGAGCAAGGAACAACAGCGAGGCAGCGGCGGTGAGGAGGATGCCCGCGGCGTAGCGTAGGTCCGGCTGCAATGCGATGCTGTCCTGACTGAGCGCCAGCACCGCCAGTCCGCCCACCGCGCCGGCTGCCATCATGGCGAAGCCCGTCGCAAGATTGATGCGATACCATGCGTCGAGCGACGAGAATGTCTTCCGCGTCCGGAAACCATAGAACCGGTTCGGCGGGATCAGCTTGAGCGCCAGCGGGACCCCCAGCACGAAGAGCAGCGCGGGCATGGCCATGAACAGGAATCGGGCCATGGGTCAGCTCGCCGGAAGCGTCGATGCCGAAGCGGCGGCTAGGCCGATTTCGAGGCCGCGTTCAGGATGTGCTGCGGCGTGCTGGAGACGATCTCGGCGTAGGTCGGCACGAACTTGCCGCCCTCGATCAATCCGACGAACGCGGGCCGCATCTCCACCAGCAGCTTGCGGATCTCCGCATGCACCTTGATGTCGGACCATTCGCCGACGAGGTAGAAATGATCGGGGTCGTTGACGTCGCGGCAGAGCACGCCGTCCTTCACCTGGGCCGGCGACTTGTGCATCGGGTTCGCGTCGGAATAATCGAAGGTGTCGAAGAGCTTGATGAACTCCTCGCCCTTCCCCGGCTTGACGCGGAAATCGTAGATGTGGAAGAAGTTGCCGCTCTTTGCCAGCGGTTCGAGCGCCATCGCCGTCCTCCTCTCGAAAGCCCTGATCGGTCGACGATAGCTCAGGGTGCGTGGCGCGACAAAGGGTTCCATCCCCGGGGGCTCGATTGCGCGGGCCCCGCCGGCGACGCATACTCCGGGCGAAGGAGTACCGGCCATGCCCGACAGCGCGCCCGCCCCCTCGCCCGCATCAAATATCCATGCCTGGCCGAGCGAGGGGCTCTCCGCAATCCCCGACTGGATCTACACCAGCGAGGAGATCTATCAGCGCGAGATCGAGCGCATCTTCAGGGGCCGCACCTGGAATTTCGTCGCCCTCGACTGCGAAGTGCCGGCGCCCGGCAGCTTCAAGCGCTCCTTCGTGGGGCCGACGCCGGTCATCGTGGCGCGCGGCAAGGACGGCAAGGTCAACGTCTTCGAGAATCGCTGCGCGCACCGCGGCGCCGAGCTCTGCAGGCCGGCGGCCGGCAAGGCGACCGAGTTCGTCTGCCCCTATCACCAGTGGACCTACGATCTCGCCGGCAACCTGACCGCGGTGCCGTTCCGCCGCGGCATCCAGAAGCAGGGCGGCATGCCCGCCGACTTCAAGCTCGAGGAGCACAATCTCCTGCAGCTCAAGGTGGCGAGCCGCGGCGGCGCGATCTTCGCCTCCTTCGCCCAGGACATGGAGAGCTTCGAGGACTATGTGGGGCCCGAGGTGCTCCGGGATTTCGACGCCACCTTCGACGGGCGGAAGCTGACGCTCTTGGGCTATTACCGGAACACGGTGCCCGCCAACTGGAAGATGTATCACGAGAACCTGAAGGACCCCTATCACGCGACGCTGCTGCACGCCTTCCTCGTGAGCTTCGGATTGCTCGTCGCCGGCAACAAATCGGCGATGGTGGTGGACAAGACCGGCCGCCACGGCACCATGGCCTCGGCGAAGCCGCCGGAGGGGCCGAAGCTCGCGGCCGACGTCAAAACCGAGATGCGCGCCTTCTCCGACACCATGAAGCTCGCCGATCCCCGATTTCTGGAATACGTCCGGGAGTTCGACTCGCCCTGGTCGGTCACCATGCAGACGATCTGGCCGAACTTCATTGTGCAGCGCGAGCTCAACACCCTCGGCGTCCGCCAGATCGTGCCGCGCGGACCGAACGAGTTCCTGATGATCTGGACCATGTTCGGCTACGAGGGCGACAGCGAGGAGATGACGCGGCATCGGCTGCGCCAGGGCAATCTGATGGGCCCCTCGGGCTTCCTCGGCATCGAGGACAACGAGGCGATGCGCTTCGTGCAGCAAGGCATGCAGCGCTCGGTTACCGACACCTCCTGCGTCGCGCTGGGCGGGCCCGAGGAAGGCACCACCCACCATATCATCACCGAGGCGGCGATCCGCTCGCTCTACCGCCACTATCGCGAGGTCATGGGACTCTGATGCGATCCGCCGTCCAGCCCATGGCGTCCGCTTCCGCGAATCTGCGCGAGCTGCGTCTGGAGATCGAGGAATTCAACGCCGAGTACGCCGCCGTGCTCGACGCCGGCAAGGTCGATGAGTGGCCGCGCTTCTTCGCCGAGGATGCGCTCTATCGCATCACCGGCCGCGAGAACGCGGACGCCAACCTGCCGGTGGGCCTCGTCTATTGCGAGGGCATCGCGATGCTGCGCGATCGGGCGCTGGCCATCGCCAAGACCACCATGTTCGCGCCGCGCTATCTCCTGCACCAGGTCACCAACACGCGGGTGCTGTCGGCGGAGCCCTCCGGGGAGATCGCGGCGGAAGCCAACTACGCGCTCTACGAGACCCTGGTGGACGAGAAGACCACGCTGCAGCAGGTCGGCCGCTACCGCGACCGCTTCGTCCGTCAGGACGGACGCCTGCTGCTGCGGGAGCGCCACTGCGTCTACGACTCCCTCATCATCGACACCGCGCTGATCTATCCGGTCTGAGCGCCAGCACTACCCTCTCTCCACCGTCATGCCCGGCCTTGAGCCGGCATTCCACGGACCGGGCGAAAGCCTCGTGGATGGCCGGGTCAAGCCCGGCCGTGACGCCTGTGAAAGAGCAAGCTAACCGCCGAAGATCCGCGCCAGCCTGCCGCGGATGAGATCCCAGAGAATCTGGATCACGTTCAGCGACCCTGCCGGCTTCGCTGCCGCCGGCGCGCCGCCGAGGCTCGCATTCAAATTGGCGGCGAATTCCGCGACGATGCGGCCGGCGAAGTCGCGGGCGAGGCTGGAGCGGGAGAACTGGGCGAGCGGGCCCTGGAGATCGTACTCCACCGCAACGGTGACGCGGGTACCCGCGCCCTCCGGCGTCAGGCGGTAGGCGAGCTGGCCGCGGGTGCGCGAGCGGGAGTTGCCGTCGCTGCCGGCGCCCTTCGCCACGGCGCTCATCGCGGCCTCGTCGCGCTCGACGGTGGCCGAGCCCGCGAAACTCGCGGCCATCGGGCCGAGCTTCACCTTGAGCCTGCCCTTGGCGGAGCGGTCGTCGTGCTCCGTGAGCTCCGCCCCCGGGAGGCAAGCCGCCACTTTGGGGAAGTCCGCAAGCGCCCGCCAGACCATCGCCGGCGGCGCGGCGATGACGAAGCTCTCCTCGATGCGGGTCCAGCCCTGGCGCGCCGCCTCGTCCGGCAGGGTGGCGGCCTCGGTCACGGCAACCGTCGCGGCAGTGGGCGCGAAGCGAGCCGGCGCCTCGGCAGCGCGCGGCGATGGCTTCACCGGCGCCTCGCCGCGGCGCTTGTCGGCGACGCTGGTCACCGCCTTGACGATGCCGAGATAGCCCGTGCAGCGGCAGAGATTGCCCGAGAGCTCGATGCGGACGCGGCGCTCGTCGGCGCCGGGCAGACGCTGCACGATGTCGCGCGACGCGATCAGCATGCCGGGCGTGCAGAAGCCACATTGGAGGCCATGCTCTCGGGAGAAGGCCTGGCGCAGCTCCGCCATCAGCGCGTCCTCCTCGAAGCCCTCGATGGTGCGGATCGCGAGACCGTCGCAAGCCGCCGCATAGATGATGCAGGCGCGCGCCGGCTTCTCGTCGATCAGCACCGTGCAGGCGCCGCAGACGCCGTGCTCGCAGCCGAGATGGGTGCCTGTGAGGCGCAGGTGATCGCGGAGGAAATCGCCGAGATGGGTGCGCGGCGCTACCTCGGCGGTGACCTTGCGGCCGTTGACGGTGAGGGAGACGGACGTCATGACGGGTAAATCTGCTTCAGCGCCCTGAGCAGCGCCGCCGCATGCATGCGGCGGTCGACGGCGTCGAGCGGCAGCGCGGCCACCGCTTCCGCCGCGGCCTCGCGGTTGCAGGCGGAGGCGCCCTCCTCGGCGACGCACTTGGCGAGCGCCGGCAGCGGCTGCGGTGCGCCCGAGAGGGCGCCGACGAAGATCCGCGCCACGCGTCGGTCGGGATCGAGGAGCGCGACGGCGCTCGCCTCGGGAAATTCGCCGGTCTTGCGGCAGAACTTGAAATAGCCGAAGCGGGCGGCGGCGGAAAGCTTCGGCACCGTCACCGCGGTGATGATCTCGTCCTCGGTCAATTCCGTGGTGAAGGCCGACCGCATCAGCCGGTCGACCTGCAGGGTCCG
>DATJOK010000163.1:0-79057 GCA_035507155.1 Allostellaceae bacterium | reverse complement strand
GGCCGGGCGATCGCCTCGTGATGGCGGATCACTTCCTTGACGATGAAGGCGAGGAACTTCTCGGCGAATTCGGGATCGAGCTTGGCGCTCTCGGCGAGCTTGCGCAGCCGCGCGATCTGCTGCGCCTCGCGGCCGGGGTCGGCGGGCGGCAGGCGATGGGCCGCCTTGAGATGCCCCACCGCCTGCGTGCATTTGAAGCGTTCCGCCAGCAGGTGGATCAGCGCCGCGTCAATGTTGTCGATACTGTCGCGCAACCGCTGCAGCTCCGGCAGGACCCCGGTGCCCGTTGATTGCGTGCTGCGATGCTCCGTCATGTGCTGATACCCTCGTGATGATGGGCGATCCTGCCGCCTCAGCGGTCGCGCAAATATAGCAGCAGGAAGGCGAGACTGCGCTGCCAGGCATCGGCGGCGGCGACGCGGTTGGCCTCGCTGGCGCTGTCGCGGTCGAAGCGATGGCCGGCGCCGGGATAGAGGTGGATCTGATAGGGGCTGTGGGCGCTGGCGAGAATGCCGCCGAGGCGTTGCGCCGCTGCCACCGGCACCGTCTGGTCCTCGGTTCCGTGCAGGATGAGGAGTGGTGCGCTCTCGGCGGTGAAGCTGGCGCGGAAGCGCTCGAGCGCGCGGTCGGTGCCGGCGCCGCTCAGCGCGCCGTAATAGGAGATCGCGGCCGACACCTTGCCGGTGGCGGCAAGCCAGGCGGCGAAATAGCCGCCATTGGAGAAGCCCACCACTGCGAGCTTGCGGCCGGCCACCTTTTCGTTCCGCCGCAGCGTCTCCAGCGCTGCCACGAGATCGCCATAGATCGGCGCCGCATCCGAGGTGAAGGTGGCGGTGCGCGTCTGCTGGGTGATGCCGTAGGCCAGGAGGAATTCCGGCACCAGCGCCACATAGCCTTCCTCGGCAAGATGCTCGGCGAAGGCAGTGTCGGCGGCCTGCAGCCCGCCGCTGGTGTGCAGCACCAGAATGCCGGGGAAGGGGCCCGGCCCCTCCGGGGTCACCAGCGTCGCGCGCATGGTGCCGTTGACGCCCACCATGATGGGAATGCTCTTGGCTGCGGCAGGCTCGCCCCAAGGCAGCAGCAGTGCTGTCAGCAGCAACGTCACCGGCAGGCGCATCGCGATCGGTCCCCCGACTGAACCGCCGCTCTCGCGCCGGCGTCGGTCTTTTAGCTCGGCGGTCGCGCCTGCGCCATCACGTGCCCGTGCGGCGCAGCAAGTTCGGGGTCAATCAACCGCCGGGAGGCGCGCCTTGATGGCACGGAACACCGCCTCGAACATCTCCGCTGTGAGCACGCCGGTATTGGTGTTGTAGCGCGAGCAGTGATAGCTGTCGGCGAGCAGCAGGTCCGGCAGCTCATGAAGGGCGCCGTGCTTGAAGGGGAAGGCGGATTTTCGCTGCTGGAGCGCGCCCAGAACGGTGCCGTGGGCGATGGCGCCGAGGGTGAGGATCACCCGGAGCCGCGCCATGCCGGCGATCTCGGCGGCAAGGAAAGGTCGGCAGGCGGCGATCTCCGGTGGATCGGGCTTGTTCTCCGGCGGCACGCAGCGGACGGCGTTGGTGACGCGGCAATCGACGAGAGCGAAGCCGTCGCCGGCGCTCGCGCCATAAATCCCGCGCGCGAAGCCGAACTGGGTGAGCGTCGCGTAGAGGAGATCGCCTGCGTAGTCGCCGGTGAACGGGCGGCCGGTGCGGTTGGCGCCTTTGAGGCCGGGCGCCAGCCCCACGATCAGGAGCCGCGCGCCGAGCGCGCCGAAAGAAGGCACCGGCGCATTGTGCCAGTCCGCGTGGGCGTGGCGCTGGCGATGACGGAACTCAACCAGCCGCGGGCAGAGCGGGCATTCCCGGTCGGGCGCCGCGACGGCGCCTGCGCCGCGCTCCACCGCCGTGGTCACTGAGCGGTATCGGCGTGGGCGGGCGCTACCCGATGGTTCTCGTCGCGCACACGCATGATCTGCGGCGCCAGATCCTGCAGGTCGATGAAGGTGTCCGCCTGGCGCCGGAGGTCGTCGGCCGCCATCGGCGGCTGCGAGCGCAGGGTCGAGACGACGCTGACGCGCACGCCGCGCCGCTGCACCGCCTCCACCAGCCGGCGGAAATCGCCGTCGCCGGAGAACAGCACGGCATGATCGAGGTATTGCGCCATCTCCAGCATGTCGATGGCGAGCTCGATGTCCATATTGCCCTTGATCTTGCGGCGCCCCATGGCGTCCGTGTACTCCTTGGTGGGCTTGGTCACCATCGTGTACCCGTTGTAGTCGAGCCAATCCACCAGAGGGCGAAGCGGCGAGTATTCCTGATCCTCGATCACGGCGGTGTAGTAGAAGGCGCGGATCAGCCGGCCCTTGCTGGCGAAGAGATCGAGGAGGCGCTTGTAATCGATGTCGAAGCCGAGCCCGCGCGCGGCGGCGTAGAGATTGGCTCCGTCGATGAAGATGGCGATCCGTTCCTCGGGATAGAACATGGCCAACGCAACTCCCACTGAAAAATCATCGGCTCAAATGCGGCGAAAACCGCGCTCATTAGCAGTGGTTCACCTTGGCTCGTCAAGGCGACGCTGCACGGGGGGAGCGTCTGAATGATCCTGATCGGTCTCGGCGCGAACCTGCGCAGCGCGACGCTCGGCCCGCCGCCCGGCAGCCTAGAGGCGGCGCTCGCGCTTTTGGCGAAGGACCATGTGCGCATTCTCGCGCGCTCGCGCTGGTACCGTTCGGCGCCGGTGCCGGTCTCCGACCAGCCCTGGTTCATTAACGGCATCGCCGTGGTCGCGAGCGATCTCGATCCGCCGGAGCTGCTCGCTCGGCTGCACGGGATCGAGGCCCATGCCGGCCGCGTCCGCCGGGAGCGGAACGCGCCGCGCGTCCTCGACCTTGATCTTCTCGCCTACAACGATCGGGTGACCGGGGCCAGCGATCCGCCTCCGCGCCTGCCGCACCCGAGGCTGCATGAGCGCGCCTTCGTGCTGAGACCGCTGGCCGAGGTGGCGCCGGGTTGGCGGCATCCGATCCTCGGCCGGACCGTCGAGCAGCTGCTGGCGGTGCTGCCGCCGGATCAGACGGCGGAACCGCTGGAGTAGGGCGGCGAGGGGCGCGCGTTTGCCGCCGCGGCCTCGTCGAGCGCCGCCGCGAGCGCGCCTGCCGCGGGCTCGCCATCGAGGGCCCGCTTCCCGATGTCGCCGGCGAACACGTCCTGCCAGAAGCGTCGGCGCATCTCGGGTTCGGCGAGGCGGCGTCGGACCAAGGGGCGGAACCGTCCGGCGAGCGTCGCAAGCTCGCCGAGCCGTCGGGGCAGCAGCTGCTCGAGCCAGATGCGCAGCTGGCGTGCCAGCGCCGGCGCCGCGCCGCCGGTGGAGATTGCAACCACCACCGGCGCGCGATCGACGATCGCCGGCATCAGGAAGCTGCAGAGCCGCGGCTCGTCCGCCACGTTGATGGGAATGCCGCGACGCTGCGCCGCGGCAGCGGCCGCCTCAGCCGTCATCTGGGAAGCGCCAGCGACCATGACGAGGGCGGCATCCCTGAGGAATGCCGGGTCGAATTCCGTCGCGGTTCGGACCACCGCACCGGCGTGGAGCAGCGCCGCGATCTTCCGTTGCGCCTCCGGCCCGGCGCCGAAGACAACGCAGGGACGCCCGACGAGATCGAGGAAGACCGGGAACGGTCGCGGGACCATCAGTAGACGTCCCTGAGATACCGCTTCTCGCTGGCAAGCTTCGCCAGGCGCGCCTTCGCGGCACCCGTGCCGAGCCCGCCCTGGCGGGCGATGATGGCGGCGAGCGCCGCATCGACGTCGCGGGCCATCGCGACGGCACCGCAGACGAAGATCCGCGCGCCGCTTTCGATCCAGCCCCAGAGATCGCGCGCCCGCTCGCGCATGCGCTGCTGTACGTAGATGCGCTCATTCTGGTCGCGGGAGAAGGCGAGCTCGAGCTCGTTCAGCAGACCGTCATGGTGGAAGCCGACGAGCTCTTCCTCGTAGAGGAAGTCGCAGGCGCGGCGCTGGTCGCCGAAGAAGAGCCAGTTGCGGCCGCGTGCGCCGCGTGCGCGACGCTCCTGCAGGAAGGCGCGGAAGGGCGCCACGCCGGTGCCTGGGCCGATCATGATGATGTCGGCGTCGTCATCCGCCGGCAGCCGGAAGTCATGGGCGGGCTGCACGAAGACCGGCACCGAGCCGCCCGGCGCCACGCGCTCGGCGAGGTAGGTGGAGGCGACGCCGCCGCGCCAGCGCCCGCGCGTCTGATAACGGACGGTGGCGACGGTGAGATGGACGGCCTCGCCGGCCATCTTCGGCGAGGAGGAGATCGAATAGAGCCGGGGCTGCAGGGCGCCCAGCGCCGAGATCAGCTCCTGCACCGGAGGGCGCGCGGAGCGGAAGGTCAGCAGCAGGTCGAGGAGATCGGCGTCCGCGGGACCGGCGCCGGGATAGCCTTCCGCGAGCGCCTGCAGGCGCTGGGATTCATCGGCATCGGGGGCACGCGAGGCGAGTACCTCCACCGCCTCGTCCGAGGGACGCGTGATGTCGCATGCCCTGGCGAGCGCCTCGAGCAGCGGTCGGCGGCTTCCGTCGGGGCAATCGACCTCCATGTCACGGTCGGCGTCGAGGCAGTCGATGATCGCGGTCACCGTCTCCGGATCGTTCTCCGGCTGAATGCCGAGCGCATCGCCCACCTCGTAGGTAAGCCCGGTGCCGGCGAGACCGAGGATGGTGTGGCGAGTGTCCTTGAGCGAGCCCTCGCGGTTGAGCGGCAGGCTCGCCTCCAGCCGCGCCATGACACGTGCGGCCCGCTCTCCCGGCGGCGCCGGCGCTGCGGCGGGCGCGACTGGGGTCACGGGAATTGCCGGCCCCGTTTCCAGCAGCTCCTTGAGGGTTCGCGCGGTCGGCTTGCCACCGGGGACGCAGCGCGTGAGGCTCTTCTCCGCGCCACTGGAGACGGCGGCGGCGTAGGTCTTGCAGAGATAGCCGCACTGCCCGCAATCCTGCTGCGCCATCGCCGCCATGAGCTGCTGCTCCAGCGGCCGCCCGGCGGCCAGCTGCAGCCGCTCTTCCAGGGGCAGCGACATGTCGTGCCAGGGAAAATCCTCCTCGGCGGGCGCCGGGCCGGCGGTCGGCTGCGCCACGCCGTAATAGGCGGCAAGCCAGCCGTTGAGCCAGGCGCGCTCGGCGGCGTCGAAGGGCGCGCTCTCGGGGATCAGGGGAAGCCCGTCGGGCATGCCGGTCAGGCCGCGATATCGGCGTGAGCGGCGCAGAGCGCCCGCAACGCCTCGATGGAATGGCGGGTGGCGAAGTCGTGAAAGCTTTCGGCGGGATCGCGCCGGTGCGCGAGATAGGCGAGCAGCAGACGCTCGAGGACCGCCGGCAGCTCCGCCATCGGCACCTCGCGATAGATCTCGCGGGCGAGGCTCCGCTCCGTTCCGGCGCCGCCGCCGAGGAGCACCGTATAGCCCTCGATCATCTCCTCGCCGACCTTCACGCCGAGGAGGCCGATATCGCCGACATAGTGCTGGGCGCAGGA
The DNA here is from genome assembly GCA_035507155.1 of Allostellaceae bacterium. Classification (GTDB taxonomy): domain Bacteria; phylum Pseudomonadota; class Alphaproteobacteria; order ATCC43930; family CGMCC-115725; genus DASZHJ01. The sequence goes on along the minus strand of DATJOK010000163.1, from coordinate 73,546 downwards.
ATTGGGGCAGCCCGTGAGGTGGATGTTGATGGGCTGGTCGAGCGGAACGCGCTGCTCCAGATGATCCGCCAGCAGCAGCGCCTGGCCCTTGGTGTCGGTGGCGGAGAACTTGCAGCCGGTATTGCCGGTGCAGGCGACGAGGGCGCCGCGCACAGCGCTCGCGGAGATGGCAAGGCCCAGCTGCTGGATCGCCGCGGCGACCGCCGCCACTTCCGTCTCGGGAATGTCGGAGATCAGCAGGTTCTGCCAGACCGTGAGGCGGATGTCGCCGCTGCCGCGGCGGTCCGCGATGTCGGCGAGGCCGCGCATCTGCGCCGCGGTGAGGCGACCGACCGGCAGAGCCACGCCGATGTAGCAGAGCCCGGGCTGACGCTGCGGATGAACGCCGACGTGGCCGTGCTTCGATATCGGCCCGCGCGGGGCGCAGGCGTCGAGCGGCAATCGCGCGAGCGGACGGCCGAGCTCGCGCTCCACCTCGCCGACGAATTTCTCCAGCCCCCAATCGTCCAGCAGATATTTGAGACGCGCCCGCTTGCGATCGGTGCGGTCGCCGTGGGCGATGAAGACGCGGATCACCGCGACGGCGACCGGCGTGCACTCCTCCGGCCGCAGGATGACACCCGCGTCGCGGGCGAAATCGCCGTGACCGGTGATACCGCCGAGCTGCACACGGAAGTAGACCCCCTCCGGCACCGCCGCTCCCGGCGGCACCGATACCGCGGCAAAGCCGATGTCATTGGTGTCCTCGAGCACGCCGATCGCGCCCCCGCCGTCGAAGGCGATGTTGAATTTGCGCGGCAATCCGTAGAGCTCGCGGTGATTGAGGATGAAGTGGTGGAGCGCTCGGCCGAGCGGGCGGGTGTCGATCAGCTCGGCCGGATCGATGCCGGCAGTCGGGCTGCCGGTGATGTTGCGGATGTTGTCGGCGCCGGCGCCGCGCGAGGTGAGGCCGAGATCGGTGATGCCCGTCAGTACGTCGAGGATGCGCTCGGGCGGGATCTCGCGGAGCTGCAGATTGGCGCGTGTGGTTACGTCCGCATAGCCGCCGCCACAGGCCTCGGCGACGTCGGCAAGTCCTCGGAGCTGATGGGCCTTGAGGATGCCGTTGGGGATGCGCAGCCGGCACATGAAGGCGTTCTGCGCCGGCGCCACGTAGAAGAGCCCGAAGAACTTGTGGCGGAAGACGTCGATGCCGCGCGGAAAGCGGCGTTCCGACGCCTCGGCGGCGAGCTCATCCCACATGTCCAGAGGATGCGACTGCCGCTTGGCTTCCTCTTCCGGCACCAGCTTCCGTCCGGCGGCAAGGAAGCGGTCCTGCGCCTCCCGGTGGATGTCGCCTGCGGCCGCGGTGTTCCCTGCGCCGCCGCCGTGCCGGGCGACGATGCCGCGCAGAAACCCCTCGAGATATTGCTTCTGCTCGTCGCTGAAGCCCGACCCGTCCGTCATCTGCCTCGACTCCTGGCGGCCTTCCGATCCACTAGCAAGGGCGATGCCAATAGGGGGCCAGGGGTGTCTGTCGCATTCCGGGAGAAATCGCGGCTCAGCGGGTTGCCGGCCATGCAGGCGCCGCCGCTGTCTGACGAACGCTCGCCAAAAGCGTGCTGAAGCTTTGAGCATTTCGCGCGCTGCATAGACTTTGCTCAGGCGGCTGAACGCCACGGCAGCAGCCGGTGCCCCAGCGCCGCCCATCGTGTCAGTAAAGCTTGGAAATGCGCTTGGCACGCTTATTGCGCGACATCTCTTCGCGCAAACAGGCGCGATCTCGAGACCAAGGGGCGAGGGTGGACCGATGTACCTCGAAAGCGTTGATCAAATGGCGACGATGGCTGCCGCGAAGGCGGCCTTCCTGAAGCGGACGCCGCTCGGTTTCTGGATCAGCTCGATGATGGCGGGCGCCTATGTCGGCCTCGGCATCCTGCTGATTTTCTCGGTGGGGTCCGATGTGGATCCCGCCTATCGCAGCCTGGTGATGGGCTGCTCCTTCGGCATCGCGCTCACTCTCGTCATCTTTGCCGGCTCCGATCTCTTCACCGGCCACACCATGTTCATGCCGTTGGGCGTGTTGCGCGGCAGGATCGGCATGTCCGAGCTCGGCGGCGCCTGGGCGATGTCCTGGCTCGGCAATCTCGCCGGGTGCGCCGTGCTGGCGGCGATCTTCATCGCCGGTGGCGGCGGCCCGGTGCTGCATTCGAAGAGCCAATGGCTGATGACGGTAGCGGCGGCAAAGATGAATGCCCCTGTGGTCGCGCTGGTCGCCCGCGCCATCCTCTGCAACTGGCTCGTCTGTCTGGCGATCTGGATGTCGGCACGGATGACCAGCGACGCCGCCAAGTGCATCGCCATCTTCTGGTGCCTGTTCGGCTTCATCGGGAGCGGCTACGAGCACTCGGTCGCCAACATGACGCTGCTGCTCGTGGCCCTGCTGGGCGATCATCCCGCGACGGTCACCTGGGGCGGGCTGGTCTATAATCTCTTCTGGGTCTCGCTCGGCAACATCGCGGCGGGTGCCGGGATCATGGCGCTCGGCTATTGGACGATGTCCCGGCCAGCCGTCGCCCAGGCGCCAGCGGTCCTGCACGCCGCGGAATAGCGGCGGCGGGCGTTGCTGAGCCCGAACGCCGCCTGATCCCGGGGCCCTCCGAGGGTCCGGGTGGGGGACGCCCATGTCCCAGCCGCTGGTTGCGACCGGCGGCTGGGTCCCATATATTGAAGGACTCTAATCTTGCCGGTGGAGCCCCCCGAATGGCGCGCGTTACAGTTGAAGATTGCATCCTGAAGATCCCTAATCGGTTTGAGCTGGTGTTGCTTGCCGCACAGCGGGCGCGGGACGTTGCTTCCGGCGCCCCGATCACCCTCGACCGGGACAATGACAAGAACCCGGTGGTGGCGCTCCGCGAGATCGCCGACGAGACGATCGGCCTCGAGCAGGTGAAGAACTCGCTCATCAAGGGCATGCAGAAGCACGTCGAGGTGGATGAGCCCGAGGAGGACAAGGACCTCGACATCGAAACCCAGACCTGGCCGGTCGATCAGCCCCCCGAGGCCGGCGAGGCCGCAGACGAGGAGATCGACGAGGACGAGCTCGACGAGGAAACGGTGATGGCGGCCGATGATGAGGCCGGCCTGCCGGAAGACGGCGAGGCGACGACCGGGGAAGCGGATCCGCAGGCTCGCCGGAGCGAGTTCTAGCGACCATGCGACGGGGCGGACGCCACCGGGTCGCGTCCGCCCCGTTTTTCCGCCGAGCTGATCCGGACCCGATCGGATTAGCGGCCAGCCAGCCATGATGCGGCAATTCGAACTGGTGGAGCGGGTCAAATCCTACGACCCGTCGGCGGATGAGGACGCGCTCAACCGCGCCTACGTCTTCTCCATGAAGGCGCACGGGACGCAGAAGCGGGCCTCCGGCGATCCCTATTTCTCGCATCCGGTCGAGGTCGCCGGCATCCTCGCCGGGATGCGCCTCGACAGCTCCTCGATCGTGACCGGCCTGTTGCACGACACTGTCGAGGATACGCTGGCGACCCTGGAGGAGATCGAGCGGGTCTTCGGGCCGGAGATCGCCCGCCTCGTCGACGGCGTCACCAAGCTCTCCCGCGTCGAGCTGCAGTCGGGCCAGACCAAGCAGGCGGAGAACTTCCGCAAGCTGGTGCTGGCGATGTCCGAGGACATCCGGGTCCTGCTGGTGAAGCTCGCCGACCGGCTCCACAACATGCAGACGCTGCGCTTCATCAAGGATCCCGAGAAGCGCAAGCGGATCGCCCGCGAGACCATGGACATCTATGCGCAGCTCGCCGAGCGAATTGGCATGCACGAGATGAAGGATCAGCTCGAGGACTTGGCCTTCACCGAGCTCTATCCCGACGCTCGCGAGAGCATCATCGCGCGGCTCGGCTTTCTGCGCGAGAAGGGCGGCGACCTGGTGCCGCGCATCATCGCCGAGCTCAAGGACGTGCTGAAGAAGGCCGGTATCGAGGCGCAGGTCTCGGGCCGCGAGAAGTCGCCCTATTCGATCTGGCGCAAGATGCAGCGCAAGGACGTGGGCTTCGAGCAGCTCGCGGATATCATGGCCTTCCGCGTCGTGGTCGAGAAGGCGGAAGAGTGCTACCAGGCACTCGGCATCATCCACAGCCACTATCCCGTCGTGCCCGGCCGGTTCCGGGACTACATCTCCACCCCGAAGCCCAACCAGTATCGCTCGCTCCACACCGGCGTCATCGGTCCTGAGCGCCAGCGCATCGAGATCCAGATCCGCACCCGCGAGATGCACGAGGTCGCCGAGCTCGGCGTCGCCGCGCACTGGAGCTACAAGCAGGGCGCGCCCAGCACCGAGGGGCCGCAATACCGCTGGCTGCGCGAGCTCCTGGACATTCTGGAGCATGCCTCCGGTCCGGAGGAATTCCTCGAGCATACGAGGCTCGAGATGTTCCAGGACCAGGTGTTCTGCTTCACGCCCAAGGGCGACCTCTTCGCGCTGCCGCGCGGCGCGACGCCGGTCGATCTTGCCTATGCCGTCCACTCCGAGATCGGCGACACCTGCGTCGGCGCCAAGATCAACGGCCGCCTGGTGCCGCTGCGGACGCCGCTGCAGAACGGCGACCAAGTCGAGATCGTGACCTCCAAGGTGCAGACGCCGTCGCCCACCTGGGAGCGCTTCGTCGTGACCGGCAAGGCGCGGGCGCGGATCCGCCGCTTCATCCGCACTCAGCAGCGCCAGCAGTATCTCGATCTCGGCAAGGCGATCCTGCAGAAGGCATTCCGCCAGGAAAGCCACGAGCTCACGGAGAAGGCGACCAGCGAAGCGCTCAAGATCTTCAACGTGGATAGCGCCGACGATCTCTTCGTTTCCGTGGGGGAGGGAATGCGCACCGGCCGCGAGGTGGTGCACGCGATCTTTCCGCCCAAGGCCGACGAGAAGCCGCGCAAGGTGGTGCCGCTCTCCGAGGCCCGCGGCAAAGGCAAGAAGGCTGCGGACACCGCAGTGCCGATCCGCGGGCTCATCCCGGGCATGGCGCTGCATTTCGCCGGCTGCTGCCATCCACTGCCGGGCGACCGCATCGTTGGCATCGTGACGACCGGAAAGGGCGTCACCATCCATACCATCGACTGCGAGACGCTGGAGAACTACGCCGACACGCCGGAGCGCTGGCTCGACGTTGCCTGGAGCGGCAGCAGCGATCCGACCCAGGCCCATGTCGGCCGCATCAACGTCATCATCGGCAACGAACCCGGCAGCCTCGGCAGCCTCACCACCATCATCGGCAAGCATTCCGGCAACATCACCAACCTCAAGATCACCAACCGCTCGCAGGATTTCTTCGAGATCATCGTCGACATCGAAGTGCAGGACGTGAAGCACCTCACCAACATCATCGCAGCGCTCCGCGCGGCGCCCTCGATCAACTCGGTCGACCGGGCGCGCGGCTGATCCCGATGCCGTCCCGAGAAAGGCTCCTCCGATGACCCCCGTCCGACGCGCCCTCCGCCTGGGCGTCAACATCGATCACGTGGCGACGATCCGGAATGCTCGTGGCATCAAGCATCCCGATCCGGTGCGGGCGGCGCGGTTCGCCGCGCAGGCGGGCGCCGACGGCATCACTGCGCATCTGCGGGAGGACCGCCGCCACATCTCCGACGAGGATATCGAGCGGCTCTCGAGCGAGATCGATCTGCCGCTCAACCTGGAGATGGCGGCGACCGAAGAGATGCTGAAGATCGCGCTCCGGCACAAGCCGCACGCTGCCTGCATCGTGCCGGAGAAGCGCGCCGAGCTGACCACCGAGGGCGGCCTCGATGTCGCAGGCGGCCACGACCACCTGGCGCCCTACGTGCGGGAGCTCGTGCAGGCGAAGATCCGGGTCTCGCTCTTCATCGACCCGGAGCCCGCCCAGCTCGACGTCGCGCGCAAGCTGGGCGCGCCGGTGGTCGAGCTCCACACCGGCGCCTATTGCGAGGCGGACGGGGAGCGGCGCCAGCACGAGCTCATCCGTATCCGAAAGGCGGCGGCGCATGCGGAGGCGATCGGCCTCGAGTGCCATGCCGGCCATGGGCTCAGCTACGAGACGGTGGGCGCGGTCGCCGCCATTCCCACCATCGTCGAGCTCAATATCGGTCACTTCCTCGTCGGCGAGGCGATCTTCAGTGGGCTCGACAGCGCCATCAAGCGTATGCGGGCGCTGATGGACAAGGCGCGCGCCGAGGCGCTCGGCGAGCGCAGCGCGTGAGCGGGGTGAGAAGCCTCGCCAGTGCCGATCTCGCGGAAAATTGGCGCCCTGATGCGGTCTTGACTTCGGGTCGGCGGCTGGGCTTCATCAGCCGCGCCCATCCGGCACATCCCCGAATCGCCCGAGCGACGCGCTCGGCTCATGGATTTTAATTAATGAAGAACAAGGCTCCCGGCTACAAACAGGTGAAGGCGGCCGGCGGTGTGGGCGAGACCGTCCGCACCATCATCTATGCGGTGGCGATCGCGATCGCGGTGCGCACCTTCGCCTACGAGCCCTTCAACATTCCCTCCGGCTCGATGATGCCGACCCTGCTGATCGGCGATTACCTGTTCGTCTCCAAGTTTTCCTATGGCTACAGCCGCTATTCGCTGCCCTTCGGCCTGCCGTTCATCTCCGGCCGCATCTTCTTCCATCAGCCGAGGCGCGGCGACGTCGTCGTCTTCAAGGTGCCCAAGGACAACTCGACGGACTTCATCAAGCGCGTCGTGGGGCTGCCCGGCGACAAGATCCAGGTGATCGGCGGCACCCTCTATGTCAACGACGTGGCAGCGAAGCGGACCTGGGTCGGCAAGTACTCCGACAGCGAGGACAGCCGCGTGATGCCCACCGTGCGCGAGGAGTACGAGGAGGATCTGCCGAACGGCGCGCGCCACATGATCCTGCTGGCGGGCAACGACGCGGGATCGCCGCCCAAGGATTGCACCAACAATCGCTTCACCACGACGCCGGAAGAGACGGAGAACACCTGTCCCTTCATCGTGCCCCCTGGACATTACTTCATGATGGGAGACAACCGGGACAACTCCCTCGACAGCCGCGTCATGGGAAGCGGCGTCGGCTTCGTGCCAGCGGAGAATCTGGTCGGCCGCGCCGAGTTCATCTTCTTCTCCACCGACGGCGCCGCCCAATGGTGGGAATTCTGGAAATGGCCGTTCGCGGTCCGCTACGACCGGCTGTTCAAGGCGATCGACTAGGATGCGATCGAAGGGTTCAGAGCTCGAACCCTTGTTCGAGGCCCTCGGCCACCGGTTCTCGACGCCGCAGGTCCTGACCGAGGCGCTCACCCATCCGAGCGCGAATCCGCGGCGCGGCGGCCCGCGCCGCAGCTATGAGCGCCTGGAATTCCTCGGCGACCGGGTGCTCGGCCTCGTGGTGGCGGAGCTGCTCTGGAGCCGCTTTCCCGACGAGGCCGAGGGTGAGCTTACCCGCCGACACACCGCGCTCGTCCGCCGCGAGGCGCTCGTGGAGGTTGCACGCGCCATCGATCTCGGTCGCTTCGTGATTGTTTCCGCCGGCGAGGCGCAGGCCGGTGCCCATGCCAATCCGAGCGTGCTGGCGGACGCCTGCGAGGCGGTGATCGCCGCGCTCTACCTCGATGGCGGTCTGCCGGCCGCGGAGGCGTTCGTTCGCCGGCACTGGGAGCCGATGATTGCCTCGGAGCCGCCGCGCGATCCGAAGACCGCGCTGCAGGAATGGGCGCAGGGACGGGGGCGCGGCCTCCCGGTCTATGAGACCGTGAGCGCCGAGGGACCGGCGCATCAGCGGACCTTCACGGTGACGGCGCGCATCGAGGGCAGCGAGCCCGCGAGCGCCAGCGGCAGCTCGAAGCGTGCGGCGGAGACCGCCGCCGCCGCGGCGCTGCTGAGCCGGCTCACCGGCGTCGAGCCGCCAGGGCGCTCCCCATGAGCGAGACGGCGGCAACCCGCTGCGGCTACGTGGCTCTGATCGGCGCGCCCAATGCCGGCAAGTCGACGCTGCTCAACGGCTTGGTCGGCGCCAAGGTGTCGATCGTCTCGCCCAAGGTGCAGACGACCCGCCGCCGCGTGCTCGGCATCGCGATCGAAGGACAGGCGCAGCTCGTCTTCGTCGATACGCCCGGCATCTTCTCGCCGCGTCCCGGCCGCCGGCTGGAGCGCGCCATGGTGGCGGCGGCCTGGGAGGGCAGCGAGGACGCCGATGTGGTGGTCCTGCTGATGGACGTGACGCGCCCCGACGATACCGACACTCGGGCCATCGTCGAGCGGCTGAAGGCCGCCGGCCGCCGGGCGGTGCTCGCCCTCAACAAGGTGGATCTGGTGAAGCCGCCGGTGCTGCTGGCGCTCGCCCAGCGCTTCGCGGCGGAAGGGATCTTCGAGCCCATCTTCATGATCTCCGGCCTCTCCGGCGATGGCGTCACCGACCTCCGCAAGCACCTGGCGCAGGCGGTGCCGGAAGGGCCGTGGCTCTATCCGGAGGATCAGCTCTCCGACCTGCCGCAGCGCCTGCTGGCCGCCGAGGTGACGCGGGAGCAGATCTTCCTGCAGCTCCATGACGAGCTGCCCTACGCCTCCACCGTCGAGACCGACAAATGGGAGGAGCGCAAGGACGGCAGCGTGCGCATCGAGCAGACCGTCTTCGTGCAGCGCCCGAGCCAGAAGGCGATCGTGCTGGGAGAGGGCGGACAGCAGATCAAGCGCATCGGCGCCCGCGCCCGGGCCGAGCTCGAGACGATGCTCGGCCGCCGCGTCCATCTCTTCCTCTTCGTCCGAGTCGAGAAGGAATGGACCGAGGACCGCGAGCGCTATGAGGCGCTCGGCCTCGACTACGAGAGCTGAGGGCGCGCCGGTGCACTGGAGCGAGGCTGGGATCGTGCTGGCGGTCAGGCGGCACGGCGAGAGCGCGCTCGTCGCCCATCTCATGACCCGATCTCATGGATACCACGCCGGCCTCGTTCATGGCGGCCAGGGTCGGCGCGGCCGCACCGTGTTTCAGGTCGGGAATGCCGTCCAGGTGTCCTGGCGCGCCCGGCTCGAGGACCAGCTCGGCACCTATGCGGGCGAGCTTCTCGAGGGGCACGCGGCGCGGGTCATCGAGGACCCGCTCCGCCTCGGCTGCCTTGCCGCGGCGGCGGCGATGGCAGCGGCCGCCCTGCCGGAGCGTGAGCCTCATCCCAACGCCTATGATGGGTTCTCGGCGCTCCTCGACGCTCTCGATCACGACGCGGGCTGGGCCACCTCCTACGCGCGCTGGGAGCTCGACCTGCTGGCGGAGCTGGGCTTCGGCCTCGACCTCGTCCGTTGCGCCGCCACCGGCGTCAACGAGGATCTCATCTACGTCTCGCCGAAATCAGGCCAGGCGGTTTCGCGCTCGGCGGGCGAGCCCTATCGCCGCCAGCTGCTGCCGCTGCCGGCGTTTCTGCGCGATGCCGCCTTGATCGGCGTCGAGGCGCCGCGCGCGGAGGTGCTGGATGCGCTCCGCCTCACCGGCTTCTTCTGGGAGCGGCGGGTGTTTCAGCCGCATGGGCGGAAAATGCCGTCCGCCCGCACGCGATTCATTGACCGACTCGGGCGCGACACGACAGTATCCGGCTCCGTCGGCCCGACCCTCACAGCATCCGATCCCTGATGGCCACCAAACCTGTCCCGACCGGCGCCGTGCGCGACGTCGACTTCTCCGAGGCGCTGGGCGAGCGCTATCTCTCCTACGCGCTCTCCACCATCATGGCGCGCTCGCTGCCGGATGTGCGAGACGGCCTCAAACCGGTGCACCGGCGGCTGCTTTATGCCATGCGCGAACTCAATCTCGATCCGCGCTCCGGCTACAAGAAGAGCGCCCGCGTCGTCGGCGACGTCATCGGCAAGTTCCATCCGCACGGCGACGTCGCGGTCTACGAGGCGCTGGTGCGCCTGGCGCAGGATTTCGCCCAGCGCTATCCGCTGGTGGACGGGCAGGGGAATTTCGGCAACATCGACGGCGATAACGCCGCGGCGATGCGCTACACCGAGAGCCGCCTCACCGAGGTGGCGGAAGCCTTGCTCGCCGGCATCGACGAGGACGCCGTCGATTTCCGCCCGACCTATGACGGCGAGGCGCGGGAGCCGCTGGTGCTGCCGGCGCGCTTCCCGAACCTGCTGGCGAACGGCGCCAACGGCATCGCCGTCGGCATGGCCACCAGCATTCCGCCGCACAACGCCGCGGAGCTCTGCGACGCGCTCCTCCATCTGGTGAAGCACAAGCGGGCCAGCATCCCCGATCTGCTGGAGCATCTGCCCGGCCCGGACTTCCCCACCGGCGGCGTGCTGGTGGAGGCGCCGGGCATGATCCGCCAGGCGTACGAGACCGGCCGCGGCAGTTTCCGCCTGCGCGCCCGCTGGCGCGAGGAGACCCTGTCGCGCGGCGTCTATCAGATCGTCGTCACCGAGATTCCCTACCAGGTGCCGAAATCGCGGCTCGTCGAGCGGATCGCCACGCTGCTCGAGGAGAAGAAGCTGCCGCTCCTCGCCGATGTCCGCGACGAATCCTCCGACCAGGTACGGCTGGTGCTGGAGCCGAAGAGCCGCAACGTCGATGCCACGGTGCTGATGGAATCGCTGTTCCGCGCTACCGAGCTGGAGACGCGGGTCCCGCTCAATCTCAACGTGCTCGACGCCCAGGGCGTGCCGCGGGTGATGAACCTCAGGGAGGCGCTGCAAGCCTTCCTCGATCATCGCCGCGAGGTGCTGCAGCGCCGGATCCGCTTCCGCCTGGAGGAGATCGCGCGGCGGAGCGAGATCCTGCGCGGCCAGATGGTCGTCTATCTGAACCTCGACAAGGTGATCAAGGTCATCCGCGAGAGCGACGATCCCAAGGCCGAGCTGATGCGGCGCTGGAAGCTCACCGACGTCCAGGCCGAGGCGATCCTCAACATGCGCCTGCGCTCCCTGCGCAAGCTCGAGGAGATCGCGATCAAGAAGGAGATCGAGGCCCTCGGCGCCGAGGCGAAGGACCTCAAGGGCCTGCTCGCCGAGGAGAAGCGGCAGTGGAAGGCGGTCGGCGACGATCTCGCCGAGATCCGCAAGCAGTTCGGACCCGAGACACCGCTCGGCAAGCGCCGCACCAAGGTCGGAACACCGCCCGACGAGGTGCAGGTGCCGGTGGAAGCGCTGGTAGAGCGCGAGCCCTGCACCATCATCTGCTCCGAGAAGGGGTGGATCCGCGTGGTGAAGGGCCATGGCGTGGCGCTCGCCGATCTCAAATACAAGGAAGGCGATGCCGGGCGCTTCGCCCTCGAGGCGGAGACAACCGACAAGCTGCTGCTGCTGGGAACGAACGGTCGCTTCTACACGCTGGCGGTCGACAAGCTGCCGGGCGGCCGCGGCCATGGCGAGCCGGTGCGCCTGATGATCGATCTCGGCAACGAGCACGATGTCGTGGCGCTGATCCCGCACCGGCCGGCGCTCAAGCTGCTGCTGGCGGCGAGCGATGGCCGCGGCTTCATCGCCAACGCCGACGAGGCCCTGGCGCAGACCCGCGGTGGCAAGCAGATCCTCAATCTCGGCAAGGGCGCCAGCGCGCGGGCCGCGGTACCCGTCACCGGCGACACCGTCGCGGTGGTGGGCGAGAACCGGAAGCTGCTGCTCTTCCCGCTGTCGGAAGTGCCGGAGCTGGCCAAGGGTCGCGGCGTCATCCTGCAGCGCTACAAGGAGGGCGGCCTCTCGGACATCAAGACCTTCACCCTCAGCGAGGGCCTGACTTGGCGGCGCGGCGAGCAGACCCGCACCGAGACCGATCTGCGCGCCTGGGTCGGCGCGCGCTCGCAATCGGGCCGCATCGTTCCAAGTGGTTTTCCCAAGAACAACCGCTTCGCGTGACGGTTGATTGTGGCGGCAAGCGGCCCGCGATAGCTTCGCACCATCTGAACCACTGAGGTCTCCATCCATGGCAAGCGCATTGGCGGCTTATCCGACCCTCTCGAGCACCTTCTGGCCGGCGGGCAGGAACGCCTGGGCTCGCCATGCCGCGCTGGCCGTCGGCGGCTCGGTCGCGCTCTGGATCTCGGCAAAGGTGCAGGTGCCGTTCTGGCCGGTGCCGATGACGATGCAGACGCTCGTAGTGCTGGTGCTGGGCATGGCGTATGGGCTGCGCCTCGGCCTTGCTACCGTTCTTCTCTATCTCGCCGAGGGTGCCGCGGGTCTGCCGGTTTTCGCCGGCACGCCGGAGCGCGGCATCGGCCTCGCCTATATGCTGGGCCCGACCGGCGGCTACCTCCTGGGATTCGTGCTGGCGGTCGCTTTCGTCGGATATCTCGCCGAGCGCGGCTGGGACCGCTCGGTGCCACGCACCGCCGCGGCGATGCTGCTCGGCCATGTGGTGCTCTTCGTGCCCGGCATCGCCTGGCTCGCCGCGCTCATGGGCTGGCAGCGCGCGGTGGAGCTGGGCCTCGAGCCCTTCATCGCCGCGACGCTCCTCAAGTCTGCGCTGGGCTTTTCGCTGGTGCCGGCGGCGTGGTCGCTGGTGCGCCGTCCGGACTGACCGTCCATGGCCGAGCCCGCGGTCCTCGATGCCAAGGGCTTGCGTTGTCCGCTGCCGGTCCTGAAGGCACGCAAGGCGCTGAAGGACGTGGCGGCGGGCGGCGTGCTCAGGGTGCTCGCCACCGATCCCGGCGCGGTCAAGGATTTCGAGGCTTTCTGCAAGACCACCGGCCACCGGCTCCTCGCGCACCGCGCCGAGGGCGAGGTGCTGATCTTCGAGATCGAGAAGGTCGGCTAGCTCAGTTCACGTGGCTCGCTTCCTCGGGAATCTGGGCGCCGATCTGGCGGTAGTAGCGCTCGGCGCCGGGATGCAGCGGCAGCGGCACACCGTCGAGGGCGGTGGCAAGCCGGATCCTGCGGCCCATGGGATGACCCTGATCCAGCAGCTTCCTGGTCGGCTCGCTCCAGAGTGCCTTGGTGACGTCGTAGACGAGACCCTCCGGCAGGTCGCTGCTGACGATGAACAGCGAGCGCACCCCGATGGTCGGCGTCGCGTCGTCGATGCCGCTGTAGGTGCCGCCGGGAATGGTGTCGCGCGAGAAGAAGCGATATTTCTTGATCAGGCGGTCCGCCACCTCATCACCCACCGGCAGCAGCCGCACCGGAACAGTGGAAGCGAGCTCGGCGATGGCCGGCACCGGATAGCCGCCAAACAGGAAGAAGGCGTCGAGATCGCCGTGATCGAGCGCCGCCGCCGCCGCGGCAAGGCGCGAGTAGTCGGGCTTCAACTCCTTCTCGCTGAGGCCGGCGGCGTCGAGGATCAGTCGGGCATCCACCAGCGTCCCGGATTCCTTCTCGCCGAGGCCGACCCGCTTGCCCCTGAGATCCCTGAGGCTGTGGATCGGCCCGTCGGCGCGCACCACGACGTGGACGCTCTCGGGAAAGAGCGCCGCAATGGCGCGCAGCTTGGTCAGCGGCGGCTTGCCTTTGAACAGGCCGGTGCCGCTGTAGGCCCAATAGGCGACGTCGGATTGGGCGAGGGCGGATTCAAGCCGACCGCTCGCGACGGCATCGACGTTTTCGACCGAGCCCTGGGTTGCCTGGGCGACCGCAACGAGACCCGGCACGCCGCAGCTTCCGCCGCGGTCACAGTCCCGCGAGCCCGGCGGCTTCGAGAGCGCGTTGGCGATGACGCCGCCGATCTGGAAGTAGGTACCGGTGGTTGCCGCGGTGCCGATGCGGAAGTAGCGGATCTCCTCGGCGGCCCAGGCGCCGCCGGCGGCCATCAGCGTCATCAGGCCGAGCAATGCGATCAGCGCCCGCGGCCGCGCGCGCAGGCGCTGGATCGCCACGACAAGCACGCTGGCCAATGGATAACGACCGATTAAGCGCATTCGCGCCATCGCCCTCGACGCCTCTTCGTCAAGAGAACGGCTCGATCCTATCGAATCTTCCCTCTGGCCGACACGCGAAGCTGATTTTTTCTCGGGCGCCCGCGCGCTTTTTCTCAGGAGGTGTGGCAGAGAGGCGCGGGGGCGGTTAGCGCGGCGGCAGGCCGTTCTCGAAGCAGTAGTAGAGCGTCTGGAATCCGCCACGCAGCGCCAGCGCATCCCGGCGGACGGTCTCCGGCGCCTCGCCGCGGACCAGGACCCGTGCGATCATGTCCGCGATCGCCTCCATCTCGGCCTCGCCCATGCCGAGGCGGGTGACCTCGATGGTGCCGGCGCGGAGCCCGCCCGGGAAATCCCATTGCTCGGGCTTGTCGTCGGGAATCAAGTTCTTGTTAACGATGATGTTGGCGCGGGCGAGGCGCTGGGCGGCCTCGAGACCGCGGCCATATAGGCGCACATCGGCGATCGCCTGATGAGTGGTGGTGAAGCCCTTGTGGCGCCCCAGCATGGGGATGTCGCGGAGATCGAGGGCCCTTGCCAACGCCCGGGCGTTGCGCACGATCTGCGCCATGAACTCGCGGCCGAAGGCGATCGCCTCGGCGGTGGCGAGCGCCAGCGCCGCCACCCGATTGACCTGATGGGTCGCCGCCCAGACCGGAAACACCGCCGTGGTCAGCGCCTGGGTGATCTCCGGATCGTCCCATACGAGGATCCCTGACTGCGGCCCGGCGAAGGTCTTGCCGGCGGAGCCCGTCATGACGTCGGCGCCCTCGGCCAGCGGATCCTGGAACTGCCCGCCGCCGATCAGGCCGAGCTGGTGTGCGGCATCGAAGAAGAGCCGGCCACCCCATTCGCCGATCACCTGCTTCATCTCTGCAACGGGCTGGGGAAAGAGGGTCATGGAGAGGCCGAGCGCCACCAGCCTCGGCCGCACCAGCGGCGCCACCCGGCGGAAGCCGTCGATGTCGACGGTAAGTTCCGCGGGGTCGAAGGGGATGTCGACCACCTTGCGACCCATGGCGCCGGCGGGGCCGTCCACCCGGTTCGAGGAATGGCCGCCGACCGGCTGCGCCGCCGTCATCACGATGTCACCGGGATCGGTAAGCGCGGTATAGACCACGGCGTTGCCGATCATCGAGGCGCAGAGCCGGTGGTCGGCGTAATTGCAGCGGAAGTAGCGTTTCAGCAGCTCGACGCAGAGCGCCTCCACCTCGTCGATGTGTTTGGTGCCGGCGAACCAGCGATTGACCGGGCCGATATGCCCCTCGGCGGCGCGGGTGCCGATTTCGCTCGCCAGCAGCGCCCGTACGGAAGGGCTGGTGGGCGCCTCCGGCGCCAGCAGGTTGATGCATTGCCGGCCGCGCCATTCGGCGTTGCGCTCGACCGCCGCCTTGACCGCCTCGCCCATCTCCCGCGCATCGGCGCAGGCGTCCAGCACGGCGCGGGCGGCGGCGAGCGCGCCGGCGTCGTGCACTTCGAGGCGGTTGGCAGGGCGGGCAGGCGCGGCCATGGCGGAATCTCCGTCGGGGTTGCACGCAGTCTAACGCGAAATCAGATTTCGCAAATTTCGTATTTTCATCCCATAATTTTCAGGCTGAAATGGATTTCAGTCATCCCCGCGAAATCTATGGAAAGCCCATGCCACCCAGCAAACGCAGAAATACCGCCCCCGCCTCCGAGCCGGTGCTGCTCGATGCGATCGACCGCAAAATCCTGGCAATCCTCCAGGAGGACAACCGGATCACCAATCTGGCGCTCGCGGAGGAGGTCGGGCTCTCGCCGCCGCCGTGCCTGCGCCGGGTGCGGCGGCTGAGCGAGCTCGGCGTCATCGAGAAGAACGTGGCGCTGGTCGATCCCTCCAAAGTGGGGCAAGGGATCATCGCCTTCGTCGGCGTCGAGCTCGACCGCCAGCGCGAGGACGTGCTTACCAGCTTCGAGCGCAAGATCTCCGCGCAGCCCGAAGTGCAGCAGTGCTATTTCGTCTCCGGCGAGATCGATTATCTGCTGCTGGTGACCTGTCCCAGCATGGAGAGCTACAACGCGTTTGCCCGCCGCGTCCTCGCCAACGAGCACAACATCAAGCGATTCCGCACCAGCTTCTGTCTTTCGCGGGTCAAGTATGCGACCGCGATCCCGCTCGATCTCTAGGGATCGCTTGCATTTTCCGTTGACAGCCGGCGCCAGCCCCCTATATCTGCTCGCCGTTTTGACCGTGCCAGGGAGCACCGTCCTCAGATGACCGCCGGGTTCCGGATCTCGCGACGACGACAGGGCTAGCAGCCCCAGGGGCTGCGTCCGCGCGCGTGCGCCTTGGCGCCGCCCGCGTCTTCCACCGGAACCTTTCTCGACACCCCAGGCCAAGGGGAGGCGGTCATGACTGAGCAGCCCTATCACCTCGTGAAGAAGATCGGCGGCGCGCGCTACGAGATCGACACCGACCGCGCGCGGCTCGACTTCCGCGTCCTGCATGCCTTCCTCGTCAATTCCCATTGGGCGAAGGGCATACCGCTCGCAGTGCTGGAGCGGGCAGTGCAGGGCTCGATGCCCTTCGGCCTCTATCGGGGCGGCCGGCAGATCGGCTTCGCCCGCGTCGTCACCGATCACGCGACCTTCGCCTATCTCGCCGACGTCTTCGTGCTGCCGGAGCATCGCGGCCGAGGCCTTGCGAGGTGGCTGGTGGGGAGCATCCTCGCCCATCCCGGCCTCCAGGGCCTGCGGCGCTGGCTGCTCGGCACCACCTATTCCCACGGCCTCTATCGCAAGCTCGGTTTTGCCGAACCGGCGGGCCCGTTCTCCTTCATGGAGAGGCTCGATCGCGAGGTCTACACGGGCCCGGGATTGGCCGCCGAGGCCGCCTCGGGTTAATCTCCCGCAGTTATTTTCCGCGGGCGGCGAGCTGCCATACCAACCCTCGCCGCCCGCGTAACGCGGGAGACATAACATGGTCGCGACGATCACCATGCCGCGCCTGCTGCAGATTGGCGGCGGCGCCCTCGGCGAGGTGGGGAGCCTGCTCGCCCGTCTCGGCATCAAGCGGCCGCTGATCGTCACCGATCGCTTCATGGAGAGCTCGGGCCTGCTGGCGAAGCTCACCGATCGGCTGGACCAGGCGAAGGTGAAGTGGCGCGTCTACGCCGACACAGTGCCGGATCCGACCGATACGGTGGTAGAGGCAGGCGCGAAGTTTCTCGCCGAGGGCGACCATGACGGGTTGCTGGCGCTTGGCGGCGGCAGTCCAATCGACACCGCCAAGGCGATCTCGGTGCTCGCCGCCAATGGCGGCAAGATGCGCGACTACAAGGTGCCGAACGAGATCCCGAAGGCGGGGCTGCCGCTGGTGGCGATCCCCACCACCGCCGGCACCGGCTCCGAGGTGACCCGCTTCACCGTCATCACCGATACCGAGCGCGACGAGAAGATGCTGATCATGGGGCTCGCCTGCTGTCCGGCGGCGGCGATCGTCGATTACGAGCTCACCCTCAGCAAGCCCTGGCGCCTCACCGCGGACACCGGGATCGACAGCCTGACCCATGCCATCGAGGCCTATGTCAGCAAGCGCGCGAGCCCCTTCACCGACGGCGTCGCCAGAAGCGCGATGGCGCTCATCGCCCGCAACCTCCGCACCGCCTGCCGCGAGCCCGACAATCGCAAAGCGCGGGAGGCGATGATGCTGGGCTCGATGCAGGCGGGGATGGCGTTCTCGAATTCCAGCGTCTGCCTGGTGCACGGCATGAGCCGGCCGATCGGCGCCTTCTTCCACGTGCCGCACGGACTCTCGAACGCGATGCTGCTGCCGGAGATCACCGCCTTCTCGGCGCCGGCGGCGCTCGAGCGCTATGCGGACTGCGCGCGGGCCATGGGGATCGCGGCGGAGGGCGAGGGGAACCAGTCGGCGGTGGCGCGGCTCCTCGACGAGCTCCGCGGCCTCAACGCCGATCTCAGGGTGCCGACGCCCAAGGACTACGGCATCGACGAGAAGCGCTACCGCGAGCTGATGCCCACGATGGCGAGCCAGGCGCTGGCCTCGGGCTCGCCCGGCAACAACCCGCGCGTGCCGACGGCCGAAGAGATCGTCGAGCTCTATGGCCGCGTCTACGCGTGACGGCGTCCGTCGGACTCGCGGTCGCCGTGGTCTCCGTCTAGGCTCCGGCCATGGCGATTAACGAACCCAACGGAATCCGCGCTCATGCGGCGGTGAGCAATCCCGCCGAGCTGTTCACCTTCATCAGCCAGCATGCCGGCATCGGTCACCCGGTGGCCTGCGACGACATCGGCGAGTGGCTGCTCTCGGACCGGCGCAATCCCCGTGCGGGCGGCGAGCGCTTCGACCAGCTCTGCTGGCGTCTGGTGGGGCAGGACGTGCCGCTGTGGCGCGCCACCTTCTCGACGCCGACGCTGCATCCGCAATATCAGGGCTACGCCTATCGATGGTGGCGCGACCGCGCCCTCGTTGAGGAATTCCGCGTTCTCCACGGCATTCGCGAGACCGCGGATTATCTGGTGAGCCCGATCCGTGCCGTCATCGAGCAGGGCGTCACCGTCCATTATTCGCTGGAGGGGGACAAGGACCGCGCGGCGATCGCCGCCTTTCCGATGCTGGGCCGGCTGCGCAGCGAGGGGGCCACCGGCTATTTCGCCTGCCCGCTGACGCTCTTCAACAACAACAACCAGGCGATCACCTGGGCCACCGATCGGCCCGGCGGATTTTCCGACGCCAACATCGACGTTCTCGTCAAGCTACTGCCGGTGCTTGGCGCGGTGGCGGATGCCGCTTTCATGCGGAGAGTCGCCAGCGGAGTGCTCGACACCTATCTCGGTCGCACCATCGGCCGGCGGGTCCTGGACGGGCAGATCCATCGCGGACATGGCGACCGCCTGCAGGCGATCCTGATGGCGACCGACCTGCGCGGCTTCACCGGCCTCTCGGACCGGCTGCCGGGAGAGGAGCTGATCTCGCTGCTCGACGACTACTTCGAGGCGGTGAGCCAGCCGATCTTCGCGCGCGGCGGTGAGATCCTGAAATTCATCGGCGATGGCGTCCTGGCGATCTTCGACGTGAGCCGGCGCGATGCCGGAGAGGCGACCGAAGCGGCGCTCGCCGCCGCCGAGGAAGGGCTCCTGCGTCTTGCCGATCTGAGCCAGAGCCGCGCCGCCAAGGGCCAGAGCGCCCTCCATATGGGGGTCGGGCTCCACATGGGCGAGGTGTTCTACGGCAATGTCGGCGCCGCCGATCGCCTCGATTTCACCGCCATCGGGCCCGCGGTCAATCTGACCAGCCGGCTCGAGGGCCTCACCAAGCGCCTCGACCGTCCTTTGCTGATCTCGGAGGATTTCGCTCGCGCCTGCCAGCGTCCGCTGCTCTCGCTCGGATTCCATCCGGTGCGCGGATTAAGCCGTCCGGCGGAGATCTTCGGGCTCCCGGAACCTTGAACTCGCGCCGCCGCTTGAGCGGCTGCGGCATGCCTCAGTGCGAGGCGGGGGTGATCTGCGGCTGAGCGCCGTACTCGGGATCCATCGATCGGCGGTCGCAACGTGCCATCGGCGTCTCCAGCTTTCCGCTCACCAGGACCGGGTCTCTGATCGGAATATCCTGTTCGTGCGGCTGCGTCGACCAGACTTGGAGCCGGCCCTGCCGCGTCTCCAGCACGACATCGAACATCGCACCGTCCTCCTGGCGCTGCTCATGGAGCAGCAACCTGCCGTCGCGCATCCGCTCGGCGCCGTAGATGACGTAGATGCGATCGCTGCGGGCGTCACCGGTCCGCGAGAACAGCAGCCCGTCGCCGGAGGGGGAGAGCGTATATTTCGCATGCGGGTTTCCGCTGTCCGCGGCGCGCCCGCAATCGGCCGCCCAGACGCCCACCAAGCCATAATCCTGCAGCACCGACCGCACGGTCTGGGCCGAGGCCAACGCAGGCATGCCTACGATCAGACCGGCAACCAGCAATCCCTGACGCAGCATGGGCGTCTCCCTTGTCTCGCGCGTGCCTCGATGCCGCCCATCCGCACGCGTATACGGAAGGCGGCTACCAACCATTCCGTTGGCGCCGTTGCCCGCTCCTCCCCCGAAGCAGATGACCAATCCGCCGCCCGGCTGTTTGGGGGTCGGCCGATCGATCGTCACGATCTTAGCGGCCCGCCGACCAGGTTGCAAAGCCGGGCCATCTCGCGCCCAGCCCCCTACAACATTTCATAGTAATTCATTGCGCCTGATCGTCGGTGAATGATGGGCTGCCCCAGTACTGAACGCACACGCGAGCATGTGCGCGGCAATTCTCGCGGGGTAATCCGAATTTCATCTTTTGCCTCTATTTCGTACAGCCGACGATCCGCGCCTCGCGGCGGCACCCCAAATTCGGCTTCGGAGAAGACGGTATGCTCGGCAATCTGCGCATTTCCACCAAGTTCCTCATCACCATCGGCGTCTTCATCGTCGGCGTCATCGCGGTGGCCGCGATGGGGCTGATGGAACTGCGGCAGAACCTTGTCGAGGATCGCAAGATCAAGGTGCACGACATCGTGACCATCGCGCAGCAGGTGGTGGCGGCCGAGGGAAAGCTCGCGGAGAGCGGAGCGGTCTCCCAGCCCGACGCGATGGCGCGCGCCAAGGCGGCGCTGGGCAGCCTGCGCTTCGGCAATGACGACTACATCTTCGTGATCGATAGCAAGGGTGTGAACCTCGTTCACCCCAATCCGAAGGTGGTCGGCCAGAACATGCTGGATAACCGAGACTCCGACGGCAAGTATTTCAGTCGCGAGCTGATGGCGGCGGCGGCGGCGGGCGGCGGTTACGTCTCCTATCGCTATCCGCGCGGCGCCGGCGGCGATCCGTTGCCCAAGATCTCCTACGCGCTCGAATACAAGCCCTGGGGCTGGATGATCGGCTCCGGCATCTACATCGACGACATCGACGCGATCTTCTGGAGCCAGGTGGTGCACATCGGCCTGCTGATCGGCGTCACGCTGGCAGCGATCGTCGCGTTCTGCTTTCTCCTCGGCCGCAGCATCACCAAGCCGCTCGGCGTCATCACCGGGTCGATGCAGCGTCTTGCCGAGGGCGATAAGACCATCACCGTTGCCTATGTGGAGCGTGGAGACGAGGTAGGCGCGCTGGCGAAGTCGCTGTCGGTGTTCCGCGAGAACGCGCAGCGCATCGAGAGCATGGAAGAGGATCGCCGGGCCGCGGAGGCGAAGGCTACCCAGGATCGACGCGCCGCCACGATGAAGCTCGCCGATGACTTCGAGCATCGCGTGAAAGCCGTGGTCGACGCGGTCTCAACCGCCTCCCAGGACATGCGCGGCATGGCCGGTCAGCTGCAGAAGACCGCGGAGGAGACCAGCCGTCGCTCGACGCTGGTGGCCGGCGCTTCCGAGGAGGCTTCGACGAACGTTCAGACCGTCGCCTCCGCGGCGGAGGAGCTCTCGGCCTCGATCTCGGAGATCAGCCGTCAGGTCGCTCACGCGGCGAGCATCGCTCAGCGCGCGGTCGGCGAGACGCGGGAGACCGACGAGATGATCCAGGGCCTCGCCACCGCCGCCGCCAAGATCGGCGAGGTGGTGTCCCTCATCAGCGACGTCGCCTCGCAGACCAACCTGCTGGCGCTCAACGCCACCATCGAGGCGGCGCGCGCCGGCGAGGCGGGCAAGGGCTTCGCGGTGGTGGCGAGCGAGGTGAAGGCGCTCGCCAACCAGACTGGCAAGGCGACCGAGGAGATCGCCGGCCAGGTGGCGGCGATCCAGAGCGCCACGAACTCCGCGGTCGCCGCGATCAAGCGGATCGGCAGCACTATCGGCGAGGTGAACGAGGTCTCGAGCTCGATCGCCTCGGCCGTGGAGGAGCAGGGCGCCGCGACCAAGGAGATCACCCGCAATACTCAGGAAGCCTCGCGCGGTACCCAGGAGGTTTCCGCCAACATCGCGGGCGTGAGCCAGGGCGCCAGCGAGACCGGCTCGTCCGCTTCAAAGGTGTTGACCGGTGCTGACGAGCTCGGCGGCCAGGCGACCAGGCTCAAGGGCGAGGTCGATCGCTTCCTTGCCGAGGTGCGTGCGAGCTGAGCGCGTCGCTCAGCCGGCGGCCGGCTCGAGAACCGTCTCGAGCAGCGGATGGAGCGTCGGATGCTCGGCGATCGGCTTCGGCGCCCCGGGCGGGGCGCTGAGGCCGACGCGATTGTGCCAGAAGGTGGGCAGTCCCACCTTCGCCGTTCCCAGGAGATCGAAGGCGGAGCCGGCGACGAAGAGGCAGCGCTCCGCCGGTAGTCCCAGCTCCTCGAGCGCCAGGCGGTAGGGGCGGGGATCCGGCTTGTAGAAGCCGGCGCGCTCCGCGATCACGACCACGTCGAAGTCGATGCCGGTGGCGGCGATGGCGCGCCGACCGAGCGCCTCCGAGCAGTTCGTCACCACCGCCAGCGGCACGCGCTGCTTGAGCTGGCCCAGGACCTCGCCGACCTCCGGCCAGGGCTTGATCTCGCCGTAGCGCGTGGCGAGGCGGCCGGCCAGGGACCGCGGCAGGCCGACTTCCTCCGCCGCGTCGGCGACCAGCTTCTCATAGGGCTGATAGGCGCCTGTGCGGTAGGTGAGCCGGAGGTAGGCGCCGCGCCAGGTGCGGCCCGCCTCCCGACTGCCGGCGACCCTGTCCCAAAGCGTCCAGGAATCGAGGAGGCCACTCAGCAGATCGAAGAGAACGGCGGCGTACCGGGTTGCCATCGCGGGCGCTCAGCGCTTCGCCGCCTGGATCGCGTGCCAGATCCGCTCCGGCGTCGCCGGCATCTCGATGTCGGTGACGCCGAGCGGCGCCAGCGCATCGAGGATCGCATTGATGAGCGCGGGCGGCGCGCCGGCGGCGCCCGCCTCGCCGCAGCCCTTGATGCCGAGCGGATTGCTGGGCGAGGGCGTCGAGCGCTCGACGAAGACGAGGTCGGGCAAATCCGCGGCGCGCGGCACGCAGTAGTCCATGAAGGAGCCGCTGAGGAGCTGGCCGGAGTCCGGATCGTGGACAACGCGCTCGAAGCCGGCCTGGCCCAGGCCCTGCGCAACGCCGCCGTGGAGCTGGCCCTCCACCAGCAGCGGATTCAGCACGCGGCCGAAATCGTGCACCATGGTATAGGCCAGGAGCTGCAGGGCGCCGGTCTCCGGATCGATCTCGACCTCGGCGACGTGGCAGCCGTTGGGGAAGGTCGGCGTCTTCGGGCGATAGTCGCCGCTCTCGGCGAGGCCGGGCTTGCGGCCGGGCGCCACGAAGCGCTGCTCGAAAGCCTGGCGCGCCACTTCCTTGAGCGGAACGCTTCGATCGGTGCCGGCGACCACGAAGCGACCGTCGACGAATTCGATGTCGGCGGTCGCCGTCTCCAGGAGCTCACTGGCGATCGTCTTGGCGCGCTCGATCACCCGGATCACCGCGGCGTCGAGGGCGGCGCCCGCGATGCCGAGCGACGCGGAGCCGCCGGTGCCGTGGCCGGTGGCAACGCGGTCGGTATCGCCTTCCACCACCTCCACCTCGTCGATGCCGAGCCCGAGACGGTCGGCGACCAGCTGCGCGAAGGCGGTCTCATGACCCTGGCCGTTCGACATCGCGCCAAGATAGGCGACGGCGCGGCCCTCGCGGGTGATCTCGATGTTGGAAGTCTCCGCCCAGGCGCCGGCGACGCGCTCCACATAGTGCGAGAACCCGATGCCGCGCCGCTTGCCGAGACGTTCCGATTCCTGCCGGCGGGCCGCGAACTCGCTCCAGCCGGCGCGCGCCAGCGCCGCGTCCAGCACGCGCTCGAACTCGCCGCTGTCATAGACGAGGCCGAGGGAGGTCTTGTACGGCATCTCGGAAGGCGCCAGGAGATTGCGACGCCTGAGCTCGAGCGCATCCATGCCGAGCTCGCGGGCGGCGGCCTCGATCAGCCGCTCCAGCAGGTAGATGGCCTCCGGGCGGCCGGCGCCGCGATAGACGTCGGTCGGAACGGTGTTGGTGAAGACGCCGGTGACGGTGACGTGGATCGCCGGGATGCGATAGACGCCGGCGAGCGCCGGCGTGTTGCTGGTGGGGGAGAGCGGACCTTCCGGCGCAAGATAGGCGCCGAGATTGGCAGTGGTGGTGACGCGAAGCGCCAGGATGCGGCCGGCATCGTCGAAGGCGAGCTCGCCCAGGCTCACATTGTCGCGACCCATGTAGTCGCCGAGGAATGCCTCGCTGCGCTCGCCCATCCAGCGGACCGGCCGGCCGAGCTTGCGGGCCGCCCAGAGCACCAGCACGTGCTCGGGATAGAGCGAGTTCTTGGCGCCGAACCCGCCGCCAACGTCGCCGACGACGACGCGGATCCGCTCTTCCGGCAGATGGAAGACATGGGCGAGCTCGTGCTTCAGCCCGTGCGGCATCTGCGTCACGGTATGAAGGGTGAGACGACCGGTGGCGGCGTCGTGGAGGCCGAGAGCGCCGCGCGTCTCCATCGCCGCGATCACCACACGATTGTTGACGGTCTCGATGCGGGCGACGCGCGCCGCCCGCGCGAAGCCGGCCTCGGCGCCCTCGCGGTCGCCGCCTTCCCAGACGAAGGCAGTGTTGCGCGGCGCCGCGTCCCAGATCTGCGTTGCTTCGGGCGCCGCGGCTTCCGCGGTGGCGATCACCGCCGGCAGCGGATCGTAATCGACCATGACCAGCTCGGCGGCGTCCTTGGCGGCGTCGCGGCTTTCCGCCACCACCAGCGCCACCGCCTCGCCGACGAAACGCACGCGCTCTTGCGCGAGAGCGGGGAAGTGCGGCCGCACCATCGCGCAGTCCGCGATGCCGGAGACGCCGAGCTTCAGTGTCTTGAACTCGCAGGGGATGCCGCCGATGCCGTCGGCGGCAAGGTCGGCGCCGGAGAAGACGCCGAGCACGCCCGGCACCGCTCGCGCCTCCGCCGCATCGATGGCGAGGATGCGCGCATGGGCATGGGGCGAGCGCACGAGATAGGCGTGCAGCTCTCCGGGCTCGCGCCGGTCGTCGATGAACCGTCCGCGCCCCATCAGAAAGCGCGGATCCTCCTTGCGCCTGACCGGTTGGCCAAAGCCGAATTCGCCCATCAAGTCGCCTGTTTCAGGGGGTTTCTAGGTCACCTCGCTTTCTAATCCGCCGGGCATGGGCTTGGCTAGTGCGATGGACCGCCACGCGTATCGGGTTTAATGGATAGTTCAGGAATTACAACTTATGATGGTATGTACATCGGAAGTCCGCAGATCCGTGATCTCTTCGAATTGGCAACAGAAGACCGAGACGACGCGTGCGCCGGCGACGGTGCTCGCGTCCGCGCTTCCGGCAAATGCGGATCCGCGCCTGCGCCATCTCCATGACTACTGGCGTTCGGTGCATCCTCCCGGCGGCGGCCTTCCGGGCCGACAGCACATCGATCCCTGTGATCTGGTTCCGCTGCTGCGCTGGATCTGGATGATGGACGTCCGCCGCGATCCCCTGCGCTTTCGCTATCGGCTGGTCGGCACCGAGCAGGTGAACGTGATGGGCCGCGACTTCACCGGCCGGTGGCTCGACGAAGCGCACGAGCAGTTCCTGAGCTCGGTGTCGCACGCCCAGTATGTGACCTCGGTCGAGCGCGGCGAGATCGGCTACCTCAAGGGCTCGCCGCCCTACCACGTCACCAAGGACTTTCTGCAGGTGGAGCGCCTGCTGGTGCCGCTCGCCGCGAACGGAGAGGACGTGGACATCCTGCTCGCGCTGACGATCTACCTTCAGCCGGCCCGCTTCGACGTCGTTTGAGCCCGCTGCCCGACGGCTTGACGCCGTCGATCCGTATGCCGAAACTTCCGCGCATGTCGGCGCAGCTCTGGGCATTCCTCGGCATCTCCATCCTGGTGATCGTGACACCGGGGCCGGATACCGCGCTCACCGTGCGCAATACCTTGGCCGGCGGCCGCCGCGCGGGCGTCTCCACGGCTTTCGGCGTTTCGGTGGGGCAGGCGATCTGGGCGCTCGCCACCAGCCTCGGCTTGGTGGCGCTGATCGTCGCCTCGGCGCCGGTCTTCGCCGCGATCAAGCTGCTGGGCGCCGCCTATCTGATCGTCCTCGGCCTGCAGACGCTGTGGCAGCTGATGCGTCCCGGCGGGCTCAAATCGGCCGCCGGGGGCAATGGCGTCGCGGGGCGCCTGTCGCCGCTGCGAGCGTTCCGGCAAGGGGTCATCAATGACCTCGGTAATCCCAAGATGGCCGCCTTCTTCACCAGCCTGTTGCCACAGTTCGCGCCCGGCGGCGATGCGTCGTTTCTCGGATTGATGTCGCTGGGCCTGGTGTTCTCGGCGATGACACTGATCTGGCTCGCGGTCTATGCCGCCGCCGTCACGCTCGCGGGCGACGTGCTGCGGCGGCCGCGGATCCGTTGCGTCGTCGAGGGCATCACCGGCGCGGTGCTGATCGCTCTCGGACTTCGGATCGCGAGCGAACAGCGGTAGAGTCGTTGGCTTGTCGTATTCTCTGCACGGAAAGCTCTAGCGAACAAGCGGGCAGTTGCCCTCGGCCAGGCGTCGAAAGGCATCCTCGGCCGGGCTCTCCGCCGGCGCGGCCGCACGTCCCGCAACAATTCAATGCGCGATTAATTCTTATACTAACCTAGCGGATGCCGCCGCATCGCCAGCACGATGCCGGCGAAGATCAGCAGCGCGCCGCCAAGGTGAAAGAGCCGGAACTGCTCCCCCAGCAGCAAGATCGCCAGCACGCTGCCGAACACCGGCATCAGGTGCATGAACTGTCCTGCCCGGTTGGCGCCGATGAGCTCGATCGCGCGGTTGTAGCAGAAATAGGCCACCACCGACGGGAAGATGCCCACATAGCCGATGGCGAGGAAGGTTGCCGGGCGCCATTGCAGGACGTCTCCCGAGAGTTCCTCCCAGACGAAGAATGGCGCGATCATCAGCGCGCCGAGCAGGAAGGTCGAGGCGACGAAGCTGCTGGGGTGCACCGCGGGCCTGAGCCGCAGCAGCGCCGAATAGGCGGCATAGGCGAGGACCGCCGCCAGCACCCAGGCATCGCCGACGTTGAGAGGAATATGAAAGAGCGCCAGCGGCTCGCCGCGGGTGACGATGACGACGACGCCGACGAGCGAGATCAGCACGCCGGCGAGCTGCGCCGCGCTCACCCGCTCGCGGAAGAGCAGGTAGGAGTAGAGCAGGATCACGACAGGCATGACCGACTGCTCGAGCGCGGCGTTGATCGCCGTCGTAGTGCGCAGGCCCGTGTAGATGAAGCTGTTGAAGGCGGCAATGCCGGTGGCGGAAAGCAGCAGCATGATCCGCCACGAGCGCAGGAGGCGCGGGAGATCGCGGGCCAGATGACGGTGCGCGAACAGCATCACCAGGAGAAAGCCGCCGGTCCAGCGCCCGAAGGCGAGGGCGATCGGCGGCACCGCGTCGCGCACCGCGCGGCCGACGATGAAATTGCCGGCCCAGAACAGCACGGCGAGAACCAGCAGGGCGTAGGGCGTGTCGTAGAAGGCGGCAATGCCGACGCGGCTCGGCCGGGGCGACGTGCAGGGAGCGGGCGCGGGATCTGGCATGGGTCGCGAGCATTCTCGAGGCGGGCAAGGGCAGGGAAGACGGCGAAGTGCCGGTCTCCGATCAGGAGGCCGGCTTGCTAAGTCGCCCGTTGCCGCTGCGCATGCCGTCGATCACGACCATGTGCGGAGCCTGACGCATCGAAATATGCTGGTCAATGCCGCATCTGACCTGCAGAGGAGGCCTTCCATGTCTGCGCCGGTGGTTCGCGTGTCTATCCTCCGCTGCCGGGCGGAGGACTTTGCCATGTTCAAGGAGATGATGGACGCCGCGGCGACGGTGCTCCTGCCCGGCATCACCGCCATGCCAGGCTGCCTGGCCTATTTCGCCGGTGCGGACGAAATCACCTCGTCGCTCAGCAATGTGAGCGTCTGGCGCAGCCTGGACGATGCGCGGCAGATGGATCGCTTTCAGCCGATGCTCGACCTTGCCCGGCAATTCGTCGAGAAGGGCGTGACTTTCGAGCGGCCCATCATGAATTATGGCATCCTCTGGCAGCTTGGTACCGCCGTTCGGTAGCGGTATTCCGCTCAGCCGACCTGCACCTGCACGTCGTCGCCGACGATCCGCACCGGAAAGGTCTTGATGTCGCAGGGGATCGGCGGGCCGAGGCCCTTGCCGGTCTTGACCTCGAAACGGCCCGCGTGCAGCGGGCATTCGATCACCTCGCCGTCAAGCCAACCGTCGGAGAGCAGCGCATAGGCGTGGCTGCAGATATTGTCGGTGGCGTAGATCTCGCCGCCGACGTTGTAGAGCGCGATCTGCGTCTCGCCGACCGCAACGCCGCTGATGTCGCCCTCGCCGAGCGCCGAGCGCGACGCCACGGTCACCCAGTTCCCGCTGTCTGCCATCAGATCGTTCCGTGCGCCGCGCCGGCGCCCTGCCACTGTTCTTGCACGCTGAGTTCCTCGCTAGTGAGGCTGAGATATTTGCCGCCGCCTCCGGCTTTGGCAAGCGCCCGCCGGACGGGCGCTATTTGGCGAGATCCTGCAGTTTCCGGGCGGGATCGGCGAGGCGCTCGGGCTCCACGCGCCGGCCGCGCTCGATCAGCAGCTTGGCGAAGCGCATGTCGCGCGGGTTGTTGACGGTATTGGCGCCGACGACGCATCCCTCCTGCAGATAGAAGAGGGTGAAGGCGCGCGGATTGGGGCCGGGGCGCCGCACCAGCGCGTCCCATCTTTCCGGCGTGCCGGCGATCTGCAGGTTCACATCGTATTGATCGGTCCAGAACCACGGCACCTCGGCGAAGGGCTGGTTTCCTCCGGCCATGATCTTGGCGACGGCAATCGCCTGGTTCTGGGCGTTCTGCCACGCCTCCAGGCGGATCCGCCGGCCGAGGATCGGATTGAAATGCCGGGTCACGTCGCCGGCGGCGAAGATCGCGGGATCGGAGCTGCGGCCGAACTCGTCGACGACGATGCCATCCTCGACGGCGAGGCCGGCGGCGGCGGCCAGCTCGGTATTGGGCACCGCGCCGATGCCGGCGATGGCGAGATCCGCCTCGATCGCGGCGCCATCGGTGAGGAGAATGCGCAGGCCCTCGCCGCTCTCCTCGATCGCGGCGACGCCGGTCGCGAGGCGGAGCTCGACGCCATGCTCGCGATGCAGCGCGGCGAAGAATGCGCCGATCTCCGGCGCCGCGACGCGGCCGAGCGGCTGCGGCGCCATCTCGATCACGGTCACCATGGCACCGCTCTTGCGGGCGATGGCGGCAGCCTCGAGACCGATGAAGCCGGCACCGATCACCGCGATGCGGCGGCCGGGTCCCAGTCGCGGGCGGAGGGCCAGCGTGTGATCGATGTCGCGGATGTAGAGAACATGCGGGTTCTTGGCGCCAGGCCCGCGGAGCAGTCTGGGTCGCGCGCCCGTCGTCAGCAGAAGCAGATCGTAGGCCTCGCTGCCGCCGCCCTCGAGGCGCAAGCGGCGCGCGCCGCGATCGATCTCGCCGACCCGGGTGCCGAGACGAAGGGTGATACCATGCTCGCCGTACCAGGCGGGCGGACGCACGTAGATCTTCTCGACATCGATCGTGCCGGCGAGCAGCTCCTTGGAGAGCGGCGGCCGCTCGTAGGGCGGATGCCGCTCCTCGCCGATCAGCAGGACCTCGCCCTTGAAGCCGGCGCCGCGCAGGGCCTCGGCGGCGCGGCCTCCCGCGTGGCCCGCGCCGACGATCACGATCCGAGGCTCAGCGCTCATCCAAATTCCTTCTCGCTCCGACGCTCTCCAGCGGGCGATGGTTAGCGGCGCGACGCCGGTCGCTCAAGGGGATTCGGAGGCGCCCTCCATTGCCTTCCCGGCCCCGGCGGGCCAGATTGGCGGGCGGATTTGATGGAGCTGGGGACCTTGATGCGGCTCATCGTGCTGCTGTTCGCCCTGGGTCTGGTGCTCGTCGGATGCACCGAGGCATCGGAGCCCGCATCGGCGCCGGCGGGAGAGGCGGGCGAGCCGGTTCCGACCGACGCCTGCACCCAGCAGGCGCGCGCCCTCGGCTTCATCGTCCAGGCCCAGAGGCCCGCACGTCGCGATTTCTACGGCAACACCGTTGTGCCGCTGCTGGTTCAATGGGGTAATTCGGCAGTCGACGTCGATTGTCACATCGACAGCCAGGGCGGCGTCACCATCGAATAGCCCCGTCGCGGGCCGCCCGCGCGAACTGCCCGGGCGTGATGCCGAAAGCACCCTTGAAGCGCCGGCTCAGATGGCTCTGATCGACAAAGCCGGCGCCCGCCGCGGCGGCTGCGAGGGGCTCGCCGGCCGCGATCAGGCGGCGTGCCTCTGCCAGCCTGAGTTTCAGGAGATAGGCATGCGGCGCCATTCCATAGGTCCGCCGGAATTGACGGCTGGCGTGGAACCGGCTCATGCCGGCGACCGCGGCCAGCTCCGTCGCCGAGACGTCGGCGGCGAAGTTGGCATGCAGAAAGTCGCGCATGCGCCCGATCGCCTGCGGACTGGCACCGGGGCGCGGGAGCCGGTGGACGCCGTCGGCATGGAGCACGGCGAGCGCGATCACCATCCGCTGGAAATGCACGTCGCGCTCCATCGCCGCGGCCGGCTCCGACAGCGATTGATGCAGGCTCCGGATCAGCGCTGCGAGCGTGCCATCCCGCAGCAGCGGCTGCGGGACGAAGGGAAGCGCCGCAGGGTGCTCCATCGCATCGGCGAGCGCCTCGGCAACGGCGCGGGGCTCGATGTAGAGCATGCGGTAGGTGAAACCCTCCGGAGCGCCGGCATGGCCGTCATGGACCTCGCCTGGCAACAGGACCAGCACCGTCCCGGCAGCGCTCGCATGGTATACGCCGCGGTAGGTGAAGCTTTGGACGCCGCTCTCGGTGATGCCGAGGGCGTAGGCGTCATGGGCGTGGCGCTCGTAGTTGTGATGGACGTAATGGGCGTGCAGCAGCTCGATGCCGCGATCGGGAGCGACCCGGTAGTCGGTCCATTCCTGGCGCGGCGCTTTCATGGGCCTTCCCGGCACGGGGCAGAGCACGGCGGTACAATCCCTCGGGGACCGGCGATCCTAGGCTTGGCCCGGTCAGGATAACCGGGAGCCTCGCACCGCATGAGATTCGATACCAAGATCGCCGTCGTCGTGCGTGAGGATTTGCCGACCTGGCAGAAGCTTAACATGACCGCGTTTCTGGTTAGCGGCATCGCCGCGCGCCAGAGCGAGACCACCGGCGAGAACTACGTGGATGGCTCCGGCAACATCTACCTGCCGATGTTCCGCCAGCCGGTGCTGGTCTTCACCGGCCCGGCGGCGGCGGTCCGCGCCGCCTACGAGCGGGCGATGGAGCGCAAGGTGAAGCTCGCAATCTTCACCGAAGCGCTCTTCGGCACTGGAAACGACGTCGACAACCGTGCCGCTGTCATGGCGACCAGCGGGCCGGATCTGAAGCTCGCCGGCATGGCCTTCCACGCCGATCGAAAGCTTGCAGATAAGATATTGAAGGGCCTGTCTCTGCACCCGTGAGCCGGCGTCTGGCGCCAGATCGTGAACAGGACGGAACGAAACCCGAATCGCGGCGCGACGATGACGGCTTTCGCTAACGTGAAATCTCACGTCGGCAGTCTTCGGCAATACATTGAGTCAAAGCGCGAAACCAATCCGACTTCGCGTGATACCTGAGGTCAATATCGCGGCTTAAGCGCCTTATGATCCTCAATTTCCCTCGAATACCGGCGGGCGCTTCTGGGTATAGGCCTCGTAGGCGCGGCGGAAGTCCTGGCTCTGCAGGGCGAGGGCTTGTGCCTGGGCTTCGGCTTCGAGCGCCTGCTCCAGGCTGAGGCTGCGCTCCAGATGCAGCATCCGCTTGGTGAGGCCGTGGGCAAAGCTCGGCCCCTGGGCCAGGCTCTCGGCCATCTCCGCGGCAAGGCCCTGCACCATGGCGGGCTCGCAGAGCCGGTTGAAGAAGCCCCAGCGCTCCGCTTCCTCGCCGCCAAGGGCGCGTCCGGTGTAGAGGAGCTCGGCGGCACGGCCCTCGCCGATGATGCGCGGCAGCAGGGCGCAGGCCCCCATGTCGCAGCCGGCAAGCCCTACGTGGACGAAAAGGAAGGCAACCTTGCTGCGCGGGGTGCCGAACCGGAGATCGGCGGCCATCGCCAGGGTCGCGCCGGCGCCGGCGCAGATGCCATCGATGGCGGCGATGATCGGCTGCGGGCAGAGCCGCATCGCCTTCACCACCTCCGACGACAGGCGGGTGAATTCCATCAGCCCGCTGACCGCTTGCCGCGTGAGCGGCCCGATCGCCTCTTGCATGTCGGCGCCGGAGCAGAAGTTCTCGCCGGCGCCTGTCAGCACCACGGCCTTTACGTCCTCGACATAGGTGAGCAGACGGAAGAGCTCGCGCAACTCGCCGTAGCTCTCGAAGGTGAGGGGATTCTTGCGCTCCGGCCGGTCGAGGGTGACGGTGCCGACCTTGCCGTCGATGCTCCAGCGGAGGTGCTGGGTTCGGATGTCGCTGCCCTTCATGGCGATCTCTCCCGCGGCGAGGAATGCCCGCGCCTGTCCGGGAGCCAGCGGAGGTGTCCCGCCGGAACAACCGGTAGGCCCCGATGCATTTACGCCGGAGCGGGCGAGGCAAACAAGCGGCGATGGTCCGCATCCTGGCGACGAATCGCCAGGACGCGAGTCGACTCGCGCAGACTATGCCGACTTGTCCTCGGTGAAGGCCTTGTAGGCGGTGATGGTGAAGGTGTCCTTCACGCCCGGGAGCTTCTGCAGCTTCTCGACGACGAAATGGCCGATATCGGCGTCGTCGGGGAGATAGCACTTCATCAGGAGGTCGTACTGGCCGGAGGTGGAATAGACCTCCGATACCTGCTCCATGCCGAGCACGGCCTCGTCGGCAACCTGATAGGCCTTGCCGAGCTCGCACTTCACCATGACGAAGATGGCCTTCATGGGCTCCGCTCCCGCTGCGTGGAGCCCATTCTACTCAGGCGCCGGCGACCCGAACAGGCCGCCGCAGGAAGGCCGGCAGATGGTCGCCGAAGCCGATCACGCGCTGGTCGCCGCCGTCGTGATCGCGCTCGATGGCGACCGGCAGCGGCATCACCCGCGCGCCCTCGCTGCCGTCCTCGGGACGGATGGGGCGGGCCGGAAGCCGCGGAGCAGGTCGCTCGCGCTCGCGTGGCTCCGTCTGGACGCGCGCTTCCTCGCGCCGGGGAGCCGGCTCGCGCGGCCGCTCGCTGCGGTGGTCGCGTCCGCCACGATTGTCGCGGCCACGGCCGCGGCCGCCACGACCGTGCCGCCGCTGACCGTCGCTCTCTTCCGCGCCCAACTCCACCGCCGGCATGTCGCCCAGGGTCTCGCGCGGGATCTGCTTGCGGATCAGCGCCTCGATCGCGGCGACCGCCTTGCCGTCCTCGGGCGTCGCCAGGGTGAAGGCGCGGCCGGGCTTGCCGGCGCGGCCGGTGCGGCCGATCCTATGCACATAGTCCTCGGCGTGATGCGGCACGTCGAAATTGAAGACGTGGGAGAGGCCCTGGACATCGAGGCCGCGGGCCGCCACGTCGCTCGCTACCAGGATGCGGATTTCGCCGTTCTTGAAGCGCTCCAGGGTCTCGGTGCGCTTCGATTGCGGCATGTCGCCGTGGAGGGCGGCAGAGTCGAGGCCGTGCTTCACCAGCGAGCGGTTGAGGATGTCGACGTCGCGCTTGCGATTGCAGAAGATGATGGCGTTCTTGACGTCCTCGTGGCGGATCAGGCGCCGCAGCGTCTCGCGCTTGTCGATCGGCTCGACCACCAGCAGATGCTGCGCCACCGTTTCCGCGGGCGAGGCGGGCGGGGCCACGGTGATCTCTTTCGGATTCATCAGGAAGGCATCCGCCAGACGCCGGATCTCCGGCGGCATGGTTGCGGAGAAGAACAGCGTCTGCCGGATCTTCGGGATCAGGCTGACGATGCGCTCGACGTCGGGGATGAAACCCATGTCGAGCATGCGATCTGCCTCGTCGATCACCAGTATCTTGGTGTCGGAGAGCAGGATCTTGCCCCGCTCGTAGAGGTCGATGAGGCGGCCGGGCGTGGCGATCAGCACATCGACGCCGCGATCGAGCTTCTTCTCCTGGTCGGTGAAGCTCTCGCCGCCGATCAAGAGCGCCATGCTGAGCTTGTGCTGCTTGCCGTAGACCTCGAAGGCCTGCGACACCTGCGCCGCCAACTCGCGGGTCGGCTCGATGATGAGGGAGCGTGGCATCCTGGCTCGCGCGCGTCCGCGCGCCAGGATGTCGATCATGGGAAGCGTGAAGCCCGCGGTCTTGCCGGTGCCGGTCTGAGCGCAGCCCAGGACATCGCGGCCCATCAGAATGTACGGGATTGCCTGCTCTTGGATCGGGGTCGGGGTCTCGTAGCCGGCGTCGCGCACGGCTTGAAGAACTTCGGGCGAAAGGCCGAGGTCGGCAAAACTCATCGGCGGTAACTACCTGCCATATACAGCTTTTCCTTCTTAGGGTTGCCCTTTAATTGGGGTACGGAGGTTAATTGTCAATTTATTTCCGAGACAAAATAAGGACGGGTTCCATGCAGCAATGGCGGGGCTCCGGCGGGATTTGGCCGGAGGTCAGGGAAGAAGCTCTTGAGAGAGCGCCCGGTTTGGCGCCAAGATCCCGCTATGCCTCAGAAAATCCCTCTTTTGCTGCTTCCCGGCCTGCTTTGCGACGAGGCGCTGTGGCGCCCGCAGGTTGAAGGCCTGTCGGATATTGCCGATCCGGTCGTCGCCGATCTGAGCCAGGACGACTCCGCTGCCGCCATGGCGCGCCGCGCGATGGCGGCGATGCCGGCACGGG
Organism: Allostellaceae bacterium; assembly: GCA_035507155.1. Taxonomy (GTDB): domain Bacteria; phylum Pseudomonadota; class Alphaproteobacteria; order ATCC43930; family CGMCC-115725; genus DASZHJ01. The sequence goes on along the minus strand of DATJOK010000163.1, from coordinate 38,908 downwards.
AGTTCGCCGTCGCCGGGCTCTCCATGGGCGGCTATGTCGCGCAGGAAGTCATGCGCCAGGCGCCCGAGCGCGTGCTGCGCCTCGCTCTTCTCGACACCAATTCCCGTGCCGACACACCGGAACAGACGGCGCGGCGGCGGGGCCTGATCGAGCTCTCGGAGAAAGGCGAGTTCAAGGGCGTGACGCCGCGGCTGCTGCCGCTGCTGGTGCATCCTGCCCGCAGCGAGGACGAGCCGCTCACCCGCGCCATCATCGGCATGGCCGAGCACATCGGGAAGGCGGGCTTTCTCCGCCAGCAGAAGGCGATCATGGCGCGGCCCGACGGCCGCGAGGATCTCCGCCGCATCCATTGCCCGACCTTGGTGCTCTGCGGCCGGCAGGATGCATTGACGCCGCTGGCGCTGCACGAGGAGATCGCGAGCCTGGTGCCGGGCGCCAAGCTCACGGTGATCGAGGATTGCGGCCATCTCTCGACCATGGAGAAGCCGAAATCGGTGAACGCGGCGCTTCGCCAGTGGCTGCTGCATTGAAGCGCCGCGCGCCCCCGCCCGCCGCAGCGCCGGAGCTTTCGTGATGCCCCTGATCTTCGTCGCCCGCAGCAGCAAGCTCGGCAAATGGGCCTCCGATGTCGGGCTCAGCAAACACGTCTACAAGGTCGGCGTCGCCGAGGCCGCGGACCTGAAGGCGATGGTCGCCGCGGGCTGGGCCGGCGAGACCGATTGGGCCGTGGTGAAGAAGGAGGCGACCGACGGCATCAGCGAGGAGGACGCGATCGCCCGGCTGGCCGCGAAGCTGAAGATGATCGACCCCAATCTTTATCCCAAGCTCCGGGGCGCTGCCGGCATCTTCAAGGTCCTGCCGGCACAGGTGGAGAATCATATTCTCGTCTCGCGCGCGCTCGCCGGCGCTGCAGAGCTCGGCGAGTTGAAGCTGAAGCCGGCGGATTTCGCCGACTTTCTTATTCACAACGCGCTAAAGTGAGACCGGCTCGCGAGGCCCTTGCCAGGGCGCGCGCGGACGGGAAGAATCAGACCGATGGCTGAAAAGACCGATTGGGAAATTCCGGTCGAAGCGCGGCCGCGACCGCAGGATTACAGCTTCGACCTCGATCATGCGCTCTCCTCGGTGCTGCGGCTCGAGGCGACGGTGCCGCAGGACGCGTTCTCTGCCGGCACTCTCGGCACCGAGCGCGCAGGGAACGCGGTGCTCATCCGCGAGAGCGGGCTCGCCATCACCATCGGCTATCTCATGAGCGAGGCGGAGACGATCTGGCTCTACAGCGCCGACGGTCGCGCGGTGGCGGGGCACGCGCTCGCCTATGACTACGAGACAGGCTTCGGCCTGGTGCAGGCGCTGGGACATCTCGACGTGCCGGCACTGCCGCTCGGCAGTGCCGCCGACGTGCCCGTGGGCGAGCCGGTCATCGTCGCCGGTGCCGGCGGTCGGCGGCGGGCGATCGCGGCGCAGGTGGTGGCGCGGCGGGAATTCGCCGGCTACTGGGAGTACCTGCTGGACGAGGCGATCTTCACCGCGCCGGCGCATCCGAACTGGGGCGGCACCGCGCTCATCGCGCGGGACGGCACGCTCGCCGGCATCGGCTCCCTCTTCGTGCAGGAATCGATCGACGGCGGACCGGCGCAGGATCTCAACATGATCGTGCCGATCGATCTCCTGAAGACGATCATCGATGAGCTCCTGACTTACGGCCGCGTGCGGCGGCCGGCGCGGCCCTGGCTCGGCATCTATGCGGCGGAGACCGACGGCCACGTGGTGGTGGTGGGGCTGTCGCCGCGCGGCCCCGCGCAGCAGGTGGGCATCCGCAAGGGCGACGTGATCCTGACCGTCGGCGACAGCGAGGTGACGAGCCTTTCCGGGCTCTATCGCCAGGTCTGGGCGCTCGGGCCCGCCGGCACCGAGGTTCCGCTCACCCTCGCGCGCGACGACCGGCCACGGCTCGCGGCGATCAAGTCCGCCGACCGCGCGCAATTCATGAAGACGCCGCGGCTGCCGCAGGCGTGAGCCGTTTTCTCGTCTTCCTCGGCCTGATGCTGCTGCTCTGCGGATTGTTCTGGCCGGTGATCCAGAAGATCGGCCTCGGCCGGCTGCCCGGCGACATCGCGATCGAGCGCGGCAACTTCCGTCTCTACATTCCCGTGGCGACCTCGGTGCTGCTCAGCCTGGTGCTGAGCTTCCTGCTGTGGTTCCTGCGGAGGTAGTCGGCTCCAGGAGACAGCGGGGAGGAAAGCATGAGCGCGGGCGTCGCGACGATGGAGATGCCGGAAGCCGATCTGCTTCAGCGGTTCGAGAGCCTGCCGCAGCTCGTGAACGACGATCCCTGGCTTCTTCACCGCGGCCGCTTCGTCGGCACCGATCTCCTGGTATCGGTCGGGCCGGTTCCCTACTACCTCAGCATCGCCAGGGGGCGCATCATCGCCTGCGAGCGCGGGCCGCTGCTGATGCGCTCCTGGCGCTTTGCCGTGCGCGGCGGCGCCGAGGCCTGGCGGCGGCATTGGGAGAGAATGCCGCCGCCGCACTACCACGATCTCTTCGGCCTTGCGAAGCGCGGTCTCGTCACCATCGAGGGCGACATCCATCCGTTGATGGCCAATCTCTTCTACTTCAAGGATGTGCTGTCGGCGCCGCGCCGGCTCGCCGGAGCCGCCTGAGTCATGACCGCTCCGCTCGATCCGATGATCGGCCGCTACCTGCATGTGACACTCGGCGGCCGCGCCCATCGCCTCTATTTCGAGGAAGCCGGCAGCGGCATTCCGCTGGTCTGCCTCCACACCGCCGGCGCCGACGGGCGGCAGTTCCGCCATCTCATGACCGACGCCGCGATCACCGATCACTTCCGCGTCCTTGCCTTCGACATGCCCTGGCACGGCAAATCGACGCCGCCCGACGGCTGGGAGCGCGAGGAGTATCGCCTGACGACGCGCTCCTACGCCGAGGCGATCCTTGGGTTCTGCACCGCACTCGATCTCGCGAAGCCGGCGGTGCTCGGCTGCTCCATCGGCGGCCGCATCGTGCTGCATCTGGCGATCGCGCACGCGGAGAAATTCCGCGCTCTCATCGGCCTCGAGGCGGCGGATTTCCAGACGCCCTGGTACGATACCGAGTGGCTCTATCGTCCGGACGTGCACGGCGAGATCTCCGCCGCGCTGGTCTCCGGGCTGATGGCGCCGCAGAGTCCGGATGTCGCGCGCTGGGAGACGCTCTGGATGTACTTGCAGGGCGGCCCCGGCATCTTCAAGGGCGATCTCCATTTCTACCGGGTCGACGGCGACCTCCGCGAGAAGGTGCGGGAGATCGATACCAAGCGCTGCCCCCTCTACCTGCTGACCGGCGAATACGATTTCTCCTGCATGCCCGAGGACACGCTGCGCACCGCGCAACAGATCCCGGGCGTCGAAGTGGTGGTGATGAAGGAGCTCGGACATTTCCCCATGAGCGAGAATCCCGCCCAGTTCCGGGGCTATATCCTGCCGGTGCTGGAGCGGATCCGCGCTGGGCGCTGAGTTGCTGGCGGTCCCGCGTCGAGCGCGCATCTGGCAGGACTAGCAGCACGTGCCGGCGGTCGATCCCGACGAAATGTCATAAATGCCGAGGGAAGGGGATAGCCGTCCCGACCGTTCACCTATGTAATTGGCAAGGTGAGCAGCGCAGGATCGCGGCATGCCCGTCCAACCATCGTCCGAATGGATCGTCTCCGCGCTGGGGCGCGCGGGATACGGCGCGCGCCCGGAAGACATGGACGAGCTCGGCCGGCGCGGTTTTGCCGCCTGGGTTGAAGAGCAGCTGCACCCCCAGGAAGCGCAGGACGCCGCCGTGCACCAGCGGCTGGAGCGGCTGCGGCTGCGGATCAGATACAATGCCAATGACAAGTGGCCGGCGGTCGACGAGCTGCGACCACTCGCCTATCTGGATAAGCCGATCGACGAAGCCTGGCCGCTCATCGTCAAGCGCCAGGAGATGGATGGCGCCGAGCGCCGTCGTCCGCGCGAGGAGGTGACTGCCGCCACCATCCTCCGCGCCGTGCACAGTCGCTGGCAGCTGCGCGAGGTGCTGGCGAGTTTCTGGCACGACCATTTCAACGTCGACGCCTTCAGCGGCGACGAGATCTCTGTCGCGCTGCCGACCTACGACCGCGACGTCATCCGCCGGCACGCGCTCGGCAATTTCCGCGCTTTTCTGGAGGCGGTCGCCACCAGCACCGCCATGCTCTACTACCTCTCCAACCGCTCCTCGCGTGCCGGCGCCGCCAACGAGAACTACGGCCGCGAGCTCTTCGAGCTGCATACGCTTGGCCGCGACGCCTATCTCAACGACCGCTACGATCGCTGGCGCGAGGTGCCGGGCGCGCTCAAGGGGGCGCCGCAAGGCTACATCGACGAGGACGTCTATGAGTCGGCCCGCGCCTTCACCGGCTGGACGGTCGAGGACGGGTCGGGCATCGACGGGCACCGCAAGCTGCCGGCGACCGGCCGCTTCACCTATGTCGAGACCTGGCACGACGGCTACCAGAAGCGCGTGCTGGCTCATGAGTTCAAGGAATTCGCGCCGGCGATGGCGGATGGGCGGCGCGTCCTCGATCTCGTCGCGGAGCACCCCGCCACGGCGAAGTTCGTCTGCACCAAGCTCTGCCGCCGCTTCGTCGGCGACCCGCCGCCGGCGAGGCTCGTGACGGCGGCGGTGACCGCCTGGACCAGAGCGCGCCGCTCGCCGGAGCAGATCGCCGAGGTGGTTCGCGTGATCCTGCTGTCGCCGGAATTTGCTGCGGCCAGGGGCGGCAAGGTGCGCCGGCCGCTGGCACTCGCCGCCGGCTTCGCGCGCACCACCGGCATCGATCTGGTGCCGACGGAAGGGCTCTGGAACCAAATCGCCAATGGCGGCCAGCGGCTGTTCGGCTGGCCGCCGCCCACCGGCCTGCCGGACGATAACGCGTATTTCCTCGGCGCCAACAGCATGCGGCATCGCTGGGCGCTGGTGCTGGGCCTTGCCGAGAATTGGTGGGGTACCGGCGCGATGCCACCGACCTTTCCGCCCGGCGGCGTGCTGACCGCGCGGGCGGTGGCGGCGCAGCACCTCGCGAGGCTCCAGGGCGCAGCGCCAGTGCAGGTGGCGGACGCGATCCTGCAGGGGCTGGGCTGGCCCGCGGATCAGCCGCTCGCCAATCCCGCGACGCCGGAATTCGCCAAGCGCTCGGCTCGGCTCGCCGCCCTGGCGGCGATGTCGCCGATGTTCCAGAGCGCGTGAGGAGCCGGTCGTGAAGATCGATCGGCGGCAAGTTCTGCAGGGCGCGCTGGCAGCGGTCGGCGTGACGGCGGTGCCGGGTCTCGGCCGGCTCGCTTTTGCCGCCGAGGGCGTTGATCGCGGGCTGCTGGTGATCATCCACCTGCGCGGCGGCTGCGACGGCCTCAATCTCATTTCTCCCGCCAGCGATCCCGCCTTCATCGAGGCGCGGAATTCCGATCTCCGCGTGAGCGCCGATGGACCCGAGGCCGGTCATGCCCTGGCGCATGGGCCGGATCCGCGCATCGACTTCCGCCTGCATGCGGCAGCGAATGGCCTCGCCGAGCTCTACAAGGACGGCCATCTCGCTTTCGTTCACGCGGCGGGCCTCACCGACGCCACGCGCAGCCACTTCGTCGCCACGGACATGATCGAGCACGGCGTTGCCGGTGGTGCCGCGCTTGCCCGCAGCAGCTCCGGCTGGCTTGCCCGCTATCAGCAGCAGATCGGCGTTGCCGCCCCTGGCACCGGCATCTCCGCGGCGGGCGCCCTCAGCGGCGAGTTTCTCGGTTCTTCCGCCGATCTCGCCATCGCCGATCTTGGCGGCGGGTTCGGCGTGCCGGGAGGACCGCCGGTGGCCGCTGTTCTCGACCGGCTCTACCGCAATGCCCCCGGCGATGCCGGCGCCGCAGGCCGCGCCGCTCTCGGTGCCATGGCGATGATCGACGGACACATTCCGCGCGATCCGCAGAACCATCCCATCGCCTACGCGCCCGAGCGCGGCGCCGCCTATGAGCCGGCAGGCGATCTCGGTCGGCCGCTCCGGACGATCGCGCAGATCGCCAAGATGGAGATCGGCCTGCAGGTGGCCACCGCCGACATCGGCGGCTGGGACACGCACGAGAATCAGCCAGGCCGGTTCCGCAACTGCGTCGAGCGCCTCTCCGCGGGGATCTCCGCCTTCTATGCCGATATGGCGCGCTTTCACGACCGCCTGATCGTCGTGACGGTGAGCGAGTTCGGCCGACGGTTCCGCTCCAACAAGAGCAACGGCACCGACCACGGTCGTGCCGGCGTGATGGCGGTGCTGGGCGGCAGGGTGAGGGGCGGGCGCATCTATGGCCGCTGGCCCGGCCTTGCCTCGGACAAGCTCGACGAGGGCGTCGATCTCGCCGTCGCCACCGACTATCGCCAGGTGCTGAGCGAGGCGCTCCGGGCGCATGCGGGCCGTCCGCTCCAGCTCGCCGGCATCTTCCCCGATTACGCGGACCCCGGTCCGCTCGGCATCCTCGACGCGCATGCGCCCGCCGCGCGTCCGGCTCTGCCGCCAGTTCCAAAGGCTGCGCAGCGCGGCTGAGCCGCGATCGTCTGGCACCCGCATCGCGATCGTGCTCCACTGGCGACAGGGGCGGCCGCCAGGGCACGCCCGAGCTGGAGGAGAGGCTGGATGAGCGACCTGCGAACCACGCTGCTGTTCACCGTGAAGATGAAGGCGGCACCGCCGCAGATGCTCGGGACGACGCCGCTTGGCGAGCGCCGCATCGTGGCGGTGACCGGTGGCAGCTTCGAGGGCCCAAGGTTGCGGGGCACGATCGTGGAGCAGGGCGGCTCCGACTGGATCCTGGCGCGGCCCGACGGATCGGTGCAGCTCAACGTGCGCGTCACCCTCAAGACGGAAGACGGCGCTCTCATCGGCATGCGCTACGAGGGTTATCGCCATGGGCCGGCGGCGGTGATCGAGCGACTCAATCGCGGCGAGGCAGTCGATCCCGGCGAATACTATTTCCGCACCATCATCATGTTCGAGACCGCGGCGCCGAAATACGCCTGGCTCAACAATGCGCTTGCCGTCGGTGTCGGCCGCCGTCCGCCGGAAGGACCGGTCTACGACGTCTACGAGATCCTGTAGCCGCTACTGCTTCTTGAGGCTGAGGATATAAGCAACGACATTGCCGACCTCGTCGGCGGAGAGCACGAGGTTCGGCATGGTCGGGTGCGGCGTCACCAGGAAGGTCTGCAGCGACAGCGCCGTGGTGCTCGGCAGATCGGCGATCGACTGGAAGCTCGGCGCCACGGCGAAGCGCGGCGGCGCTTTCTGGCTCGGCGAGACCACATGGCAGGGCGTGCAGGTCTCGAGCGCGAAGGCCCGGCCGGCGCGCGGGCTGCCGATCTGGGCGGAACCCTGGGCATAGGAGGCGGCACCGGCCAGACCGAGCGTGGCCAGGACTGCGATCGTCGGCACGGGCTGTCTCATCGCGATCTCCCTTCGGAGCGACATCATCAGATAACTGTCGCGCCCGTGCGCGAAGCGCAAGCCTCCACGCGAGATCGCGAAAAATTCAGGGCGCGCCCAGCACCGCCTCGCGGAAGCGGTTCTTCAGATAGACGCCGTCGCGAGAAGGCAGCACGAAGGGCGGCCGGTCGGCGGTCACCTTTATGGTGACGAAGACCGGTCCCGGTGCCTTGTGGATGGTCGGCAGCAGCGCCTCGAGTTCGCCGTCGCTCACCGCGAGGTCGACGATCTTGAAGCCCGTTGCCTTGGCAATCGCCGGCAGGTCGATGCCATGCGCGGTATGCGTCTTTTGCAGGCCGGTCTCGGCGTAGCGCTCGTTGTCGATGACGACGACCGCCAGGTTCCCGGGCTGCTGCACGCCGATGGTGGCGAGCGCGCCGAGCCCCATCAGCATCTCGCCATCGCCGGTGACGACGAGCACGCGCTTCTTCGGCTGCGCCAGCGCGAGGCCGAGCCCGATCATCGCAGCGCCCCCCATGGCGCCCCAGAGATAGAAATTGCGGGGGTTGTCGCCGGCTGCTGCGAGATCGTAGGTGGTGGATCCGAGGCCGGAGACCACCAGCAGTTCCTTGCGGCCCTTCATCAGCGCCCGCATGACGGCGCGGCGCTCGGGGGTGGCAGCGGCAGGTTTCGTGGATTTGGCCATGGCGGGCGAGCTCACTTGAAGGATTTGCTGCCGATGACGCGCTGGGAGATCAGCACGGCGGCGGCGCGGTCGCCGTTGAAGGCGATGCGGGCGGCTGCCTCCACGGTCTCCGCAGCGGCCTCGCGCTCCTCGATGCGGAAGGTCATCACGCCCGCCTGCTCGAGGATGCCCGGCGTGCCCTTGCCCATGGGGATCTGCCAGGGATTGAACTCGCCCCATTCGCCGCGCATGGTGACGAGCGTCAGCAGCGGGAACCGGCAGACGGTGGCGAGGGAAAGCATGTTGATGCAGTTGCCGACGCCGCTGCTCTGCATCAGCAGGACGCCGCGATCGCCGCCGAGCCAGGCTCCAGCGAGCAGCGCGATGCCTTCCTCCTCGGTGGTCAGCACCACGGTCTTCATTTTGGAATTGGCGGCGCAGCGGTCGATGAGGCGCGCATGGCCGGCGTCGGGGACGTAGGCGACCTGGCGGACCTGCTCGCGTTCGAGCACGTCGTGGATCTCGTCGGGCCAGGTTTCGCGCGCGGCGGGGCGAGTTTTGGCAGCCATTTCCGGCGGTTTCTCGTTATCGGGGAGGGGGCGCGGAGCGCGCGGCGAGGGATGATGCGGCGTCGATGAAAAGCGGAGGTGTGGGATCGGCGAAGATGCTAGGAAAACACATCGATCGTGCCGCATCACTCAAACACATCGGCGGCGATAAATACAGAGGCGACGGCGCAGACCACCCATGATTCCGTTCCTGCACGGCGACATCCCGCATCTTCTTGCCACCTATGGCTACGTGATGGTGGCGGGAATGATAGCGCTCGAGGGAATGGGAGTCCCGCTGCCGGGCGAAGCGACGCTGATCCTGGCAGCGATCATCGCCGGCAATCGGCATGGGCACGGTCTCGATATCAGGCTCGTCCTCGGCGCCGCGATCGTGGGCGCGATCTGCGGCGATAACATCGGATATTGCCTGGGCCGCTGGCTGGGCTACCGGCTGCTGCTGCGGTTCGGCCACTACATCGGGTTGACCGAGAGCCGCATCAAGCTCGGCCAATATCTCTTTCTCCGGCGCGGCGCCGTCGTCGTGTTCTGCGCCCGGTTCATCGCCGTCCTGCGCGCGCTGTCAGGCTTCGTCGCCGGCGCCAATCGCATGCGGTGGCCGCGTTTCGCGATCTTCAATGCCGCCGGCGGCACGCTCTGGGTGCTTTGCTACGGTGGTGGCGCCTATGCGCTGGGACGAGGCGCGCATCGGGTGATGGGGCCGATCGGCATCGTGCTCGGGATAGCGGCGCTGGCAGTCATCGGCGCCATCGCTCTCTTTCTCTATCGGAACGAGGCACGCCTGACGGCGGAGGCGGAGCGGGCGCTGCCGGGGCCGCTCCTCCGCCCTGGCCATCGCCGATGAGGCTTCGCGCGAAGCGCGGTTTCTCCGACCGGCAGCACCCGGCTAAGATCGCGCCATCGGCAGGCTGCGGGAGGGTCTCATGGACGTCGACGGTTTCGAGAAATCCCTCGCGGGCGCCAGACCGCCGGGCGCATTGAGCGAGGCCCTGTGCGCCCTCTGGTGGGACGCGAAGGGCGACTGGAGCGCCGCCCATGAATGCGCTCAGGCCGACGAGGGCGCCGCCGGCTCCTGGGTCCATGCCTATCTCCATCGCAAGGAAGGCGATGCCTCCAATGCGGCCTACTGGTACCGCCGCGCCGGCAAGCCCGTTGCCACCATGACCCTCGAGATGGAATGGCGTGCGCTGGTCCGCGCGCTGCTCGACGCCGGCTAGGCGGCGTTCCGGCGCTCAGGAGTGTTGATCCCGCGCTCCGGACTTGGGATGCTCCGGCGGCAATCGAGGGGAAGGGGACGCATGACTGTGGGGACGGGGTGGCGGCGCAGCCGATGGATCGCGGTTGCCGCAGCGATGGCGATCGGGTCCTGGCTCGCGGGCGCGGCGCTGGCACAACCAGCCACGCGGCCGCAAAGCTTTGTCGTCTATTTCGACTTCGGCAGCGATCAGTTGACCAAGACGGCGCGCTCGGTGGTTGCCGAAGCCTCGGTGGCGATCCGGCACGACCAGGCCGAGAAGAGCCTCTCCCACGTGAAGATCATCGGCTATTCAGACACCGCCGGCAGCACGGAGAGCGCAGACCGGATCTCCGAGAAGCGCGCCGCCGCCGTGCGCGCGGAGCTGGTGCGCGAAGGCATCCCCGCCGACCTCATCACCACGGAGGGGCGCGGCAAGCATGAGCTCGCGGTGCAGACCAAGGATCATGTGCGCAATCCCCGCAATCGCCGGGTGCGCATCATGCTCTATCGTCCGGGCGATTAGAGAACGCCGCGACACTCGCGCGGTCTATCAGCCCTCGGCGATCGGCCGGGGGCGGCCGTCGTCATCGACGGCGACGAAGGTGAATTCGGCCTCGGTGACCTTGATCCGATCGCCCTGGCCCTGGCGCAGCACCCAGACTTCCACCGCGAGAGTCAGCGAGGTCCGGCCCATGCGGTCGACGTCGGTGTAGCAGCAGACGGCATCGCCGACTTTCACCGGCTCCAGGAAGACGATTTTCGAGACGGCGACCGTCACCATCCGGCCCTTCCCGTGGCGGGTCGCGGTCATCAGCGCGGCGGCATCCATCAGCGCCATCAGCCAGCCGCCGAAGATATCGCCGGTGGGATTGGTGTCCGCCGGCATCGCCAGCGTCCGCGAGGCGAGTTCGCCACGGGGCTCGCCGGCGGGGTCGAGTAGCTGTTCTGCATGCCGCATGATCCAATCCCTCCACGAACGCGTTCACGCCCTCGATCGCTGTGGCGTTCCTCCTCTCCGACGGGTTATTTGGGTGCGCGGATGCTGCAATACAGCATGCGACAAGTCAACTAACTAACAATGAACGATTTTCCTGATGTTGCTCTGCACGCTAATTGAGCGACGGGAAAGGCTTCTGGCGCAGGGATCTTCTGCCCCGGGAACTGCGTTTTGCCTCAAAAAGGGGCGCAGCGGAACGGCCACGCGCCGCCTGGTTGAGTTCCCCTTGCTGGACGCTCGACTCGGCCTCGGCTCTGCCCGCCGTCTCAGAATGCCGATTTCCCTCACAAGATCCACATAACATCTTGATATAGGGGTGATAAAAATAATACGGAACAGATGCGTTTCTACGCCGTTGTCGATTGACGGAGCGCCCTCGAGAGCCAGGGAGCGCGCCGCCCGCCGCGATGCCGCGGCGGTTCGATACGAGGAGGTCGTCATGACGAGTAGAAATTCGACTGGCGCCCGGCCACTCATCGGCCGCCTTGCTGTTCTGGTTGCGGCCGTGACGGTTCTTGCGGGCCTCTCGGGCTGCGTGATCGCGCCCTATCCCGACTATGGCTATTACCACCGCGACCACTACTGGCATGACCACGACGACTACTACCGCGGCTACGACCGGTGATCGCCGGCTCGAGCGCCTCCGAACACCAAGGGGGCGCTCGAGCGAGGCCGCGACCGCTTGGTAAATGCAACGCTCGCATTCTGGACAAAGTCGCGATTTTTGCGGGTGAGGCCGCTGCCGATCTCGGGCATGCTATGGCAAGCCGACTGACGTCGGTTCATTGCGCGAGGCGGAGGCATCGATGCGTGGCCTCTCTGTCTTCTTCATGGCCGCCGGCCTGCTGAGCATCTTCGGGAGCTTCGTCTCGATCGGCCTCACTTTTCTCGGCGAGATGAGGGACGGGATCTGGGCTCCGACCCGGACCGGCAGCTTCGTCCTGCACTACCTCGGCATCGATCTCGACTCCTTTCGCTTTGTCGAGATCGCCGGCGTCCAGCCGGCAGTCTCTTTCGTGCTGGACGAGCAGCTCTACAAGACGGCCTTCGTGCTCGGCCTCCTGATGCTGTTCGGCGCCCTGGTGGCGCGCGGCGTTCAGGAACGCTGAGAGCGGGCGCCGCGTGCTCTTGCGCTCTCTTGCCTTGCCGCTTCGCTGCCGCGGTGGACCTCGCTGTTTTTGCGCTCGCCCTGTTCGTCAATGCCGGCTCGCCGGGTCCGAGCATCGCCGGGCTCTCCGGAACGTAATTTATAAGCCTATAAAATAGACACGAGCTGACGCGACGCGATTTGTCGCGCCGGCTTACCCCGCGCGGCGGTTGCCCATCTTTTGTGGGCAGCCTATGGTGCGCCTCAAGAAGACGAAATCCCCGGGAGGAGTTCTGATGGTAAAGCGCCTTACTCGCCGCACTTTCGCGGTTGCCGCCGCGGCGGCTCTCGCGGCTCCCGCCCTCGGACGGATCGCCCGCGCCGCCGACCCCATACGCCTGCGCCTCTCGCTCGACACCGCGCCCTCGCATCTGCGCAACGTCTCGTTCAAGGACTACCTCGGCAAGGTCGAGGCCGCCTCGGGCGGCAAGATCAAGGCGGAGATCTTCGAGAGCGGCCAGCTCTATCCCGATCTCGAAGTGGGCAAGGCGCTGATCCAGGGCCAGGTCGAGATGGCCTCGCCGGGCAGCTGGACCATCACCGGCATCGTGTCGGACGCGGATTTCTTCCAGCTTCCGGCGCTCTATGGCCGCTCGATGGACGACATCCATCGCATCATCGACGGCAAGCCCGGCCAGCTCCTCAACAGCCAGATCGAGAAGAAGCTGCGCTCGCACGTGCTCGGGCCCTATCTCGATCTCGGCTTCCAGAACTGGTACAGCGCCACCAAGCCGATCGCGACGCTCGCCGATCTCAAGGGCATGAAGATCCGCAATTCCGGCGGCGCGGGGCAGGCCTGGCGCGCCCGCTTCCTCGGCGCCATCCCGAACACGACCGCCTGGCCCAACGTGCCGCTGTCGCTCTCGCAGGGCACCTTCGACGGGCTGGTGAGCTCGAACGAGAGCCTGGTGAGCGCCAAGCTCTGGGACTCCGGCGTCAAGTATGCGCTCGAGGACCATCAGTTCATCGCCGAGTACATCCCGCTGGTCAGTCAGGCGTTCTGGGAGAAGCTCGGCCCTGATCTGCAGAAGCTGATGACCGACACCTGGGCGCAGAGCGTTCCCACCTATCGCGACAACATGGCGGCGGCACAGCTCCGGGCGCGCAAGACCCTCGAGGAGCACGGCATCAAATTCGCCGACCCGACCGCGGAACAGACCGCCGCCGAGCGCAAGCGCATGGTGGCGGAGCAGGAGCAGGTGGCGAAGGAGATCAAGATCTCGCCGGAGATGGTGCAGGCGGTGATGGCGACGGTCAGCACCGCAAGCTGAGAGGCGGAACCGCCCGAGCACCGTGCTGGCGACGATCTCCGAGGGATCGTGCTCGGCATCATCACCTACGTGCCGGTGCTGACCCCGTGGTTGCCGAATCTTGTATTCGGCGGATGAGGATGCGGCTCAGACGTAGGCTGGCTGGTTCCGGAGATCCCTGAGGCGAGCCCGCTCGGCGGCGTTGGCGGCGGCTTCCGCGGCCGAGCGCAGCGCCAGCTTGCGGACGGCGGCGAAGCCGCTGTCGTAGACGCCCGGCAGCTCGTCGATATAGCGGCCCTGGAAGAGATTGATGCCGAGCGACTGGCCGATGCTGACCGCCTCGGCGCTGTCGCAGCGGGCGAGGATGGTGCGGGCGCAGCCCAGACGCTTCACAGCCAGGCGGAGCTCCGCCAGGCGATCCTCGTGCGCGCTGCTCAGCGTCTCGGCGCTCCAGATCAGCTTCAGGAAATCGACGCCGAAGCGATCGAGGTCGATCGACGGCAGCATCATGTCGGTGACGCCGTCGAGGCAGATGCGATAGCCGCGCTCGCGCACGAAATCCCGGGCGAAATAATAGGCGCGGAGGTCGGACAGGATGTCCAGCACCTGCAGCTCGAAGATCACCGTGCAGCGGGTGGCCGCGCGCAGCCGGCGGTCGAAATCGATGAAGCGCTCGGAGAGCAGCGTTCCGACATTGAAATTCACGCTGAAGGTCCGGGAGATCTCGCTGTCGTCGTTCTTGATCAGGAGCTGCAGCATGCGGTCGTCCAGCGTCTTGGTGAGGTGCTGGAAGAGCCAGCGGTCGCCGGCGATGTCGTAGCCCGGGATCACGCTGTCGCGCAGATCCTCGATCGAGATGTAGAGCTCGCGGAACATAACCTTGGGCGGCGCGTCCCGGGTGATGGCGCAGATCGGCTGGCGCCGCATCATGCTCGAGAGATCGGCATGGGCGATGTTGTCCACGAGCTGGCACATGCGGTCGGCGCTGACCGGCTGCAACTTGACCGGCGCGCTCGCCTTGTTTGCGGCTTCCGCGAGGGTGGCAAGGCGCCGGGTGCGCTTCAATTCGACCTCATGCAGGCGCTGGGCGACGGCGAAGATCTCCTGATACTGCGTTTCGAGGTCATACCAGGTGCAGAACCGGGCGCGCTGGTAATCCTCGTCGCCCTGGGCGAGGGGATCCTCGCTGAAGAGGGTGCGCAGCCGCATCACCGCTTCGTCGATCGCCTCGAGCTTGGCGCTCTTCCAGACGTAGACGAGATCGGCATTGGCCAGCGGAAAGAGAGCGCCGCCGACGTGCAGGACCAGGGATTCGAAGAAGTGAACGGCGATCCGGACCTGCTCGCCGCGGAGGTTGTAGGCGCGCAGCTTCGAGAGGTGGATGTGGACGGCGCGGCGGCCGTGGCGGTGCTTCTGCAGGCGGCGCAGCAGGTCGAGCAGCTGGCGCTCCTGCAGCGGATCTCCGAGCTCGGACGGGCGATGTCGCAGCGATGTGGTCGGCAGCATGGGCGTCTCTCGCGTCTGACCTCGGCCGGATGGGGCCGCAAGACGGAGGAGCAAGCCCCATGCCAGAAGGAAAGCCCGCATTTTCCGGGCTTTTACGCGGTCGCCGAAGCCGGAATGCCGGCAATATGTGGTCGCGGCGGCGTCGATGGCCCGGCAGAATCTGCCGGCCGGGCGTCTCCGCCTCTGGCCAGTCCCGGGAGGGCCATGGCAGCCTCAGCGCCGGCATGCCGGTCAATCAAACGGGGGGAAAAGATGCCTGGTCTCGATCCGTCCGCTCTCGAAGTGATTCCCGCGCGCCATGGCAAGGCGGTGCCGCTCGCCAGAGGGCAGACCGTCAAGGTGATCAACACCCACGGAACGCAGGTGCTGGATACCTGGAGTTTCGGCCGCGACGACATGAGGGAGTTCATGTCGATGGAGCATTCGCGCTCCTTCAACAGCAAGATCATGCTGGGCGTCGGCGACAGCTATGTCTCCGAGCGGCGGCGACCGATGCTGAAAGTCATCGAGGATACTTCGCCCGGCATCCACGACACGCTGCTCTGCGCCTGCAACCGCTATATCTACGAGGAGCAGGGCTGCCGGGAGTATCACCGCAATTGCGCCGACAACTTGCACGAGGCGCTGTCGGCGCTCGGCTGCACGTTTCCCTTTACGCCCGGACCGCTCAATCTCTTCATGAATATCCCGGTCGATCCCGATCACTCCATCCGCCGCCTGCCGCCGGCCTCGCGGGCCGGCGACTTTGTCCGGCTTCGGGCCGAGATGGATCTCGTGGTGGTGTTCTCCGCCTGTCCGCAGGACATGAGTCCGATCAATGGCGACGCGAAGGCGCCGCGGGACGCGCACTACGTTGTCGAGGGTTGACGGCGGCTTTCAGACGGGGCGATCGGGGAAGATGACGGGAACCCCCGGCAGCCGCGGTCCCATCAGGACGTTCTCGGGATAGGCATTGAGGATCGAGCGGCGCGCCAGCACGTTGCGCTCGGTGAGCCCCGGCTCCGGTTCCGGCTCGGCGGCGAAGTGCTGCCAGCGGTCGACGCCGCGCACCAGCTGGCCGGAGCCCTGACCGACATTCTGCCGGGCGGCCGCCGGCGTGTAATCGTAGAGCAGCGCCATGCGGCGGCGCTGCGAGCGGTTCGGCGCCGAGCCGTGCACGGCATTGCTGTGGAAGATGATTGCTTCGCCCGGATTGAGGTGCAGATCGACCGCGGCGCTCTCGTCGACGTCCTTCACCCGCGCCACCAGCCGCCGGAGCTGCCCTGGCGCCTCCGTCACGGTGAAGGGGCGAACCCGATCATGGGTCCCCGGCAGGATCCTGAGGCAGCCGTTATCGACGCTCGCATCGGAGAGCGCCACGTAGGCGATGACGAAGAATGGCGTCACCTCGATGCGGGCGGAATCCTGGTGCCAGCCATAGTCGATCGTGCTCCCCGGGTTCTTGTTCCGGAACACGGCGTTGGTCATCAGGATGTCGGGACCGATCAGGTCCTCGACGGCATCGAGAAGGCGAGCGTGACGGCCGAGCTCATAGACCCAGTCGAAGAGCAGGTTCGCCTTGATGTCGAAGGCCCAGGCGACGTCGTCGGGCCGCTCGGCCTCGAAGCGCTCCATGCGCGCCGCCAGATCGGCGACTTCCTGAGAGCGCAGCACCGGAATGCCGGTCACGTAACCGTCTCGATGAAATCCGGCGATCTCCTCGGCACTCAGCAATTTCCCCATCTGGCGCTGCCCGTTCCCGCGATTGGCGTTCCGGGCAGGTTAGGCCATTGCGCCCCCCGAGGAGAAGGGCAGGGGCGCCTTTCAGGCCCGGAGCGCCGACAGCTCGGGGGTCCGTTGCGGCGGATGGCCGTGGCCTGCGGCGAGGTGGCCGTCCTCGGTTGCCGCGCTCCTGAAGTAGAGCAGCAGAAAGACGCGGATCGCGGCGGTCAGGCTGGAAGCGAGACCGCTTCGCTCGATCTCCGTCACCAGAGCCGGCAGTGTCGTGCCTTGCCGGCTGCGGACCTCGTAGAGCGCGGACCACATCGCCGGCTCCAAGCGAACGCTCGTCCGGCGCCCCGCCACCCTCACATTGCCGGTAACCAATGAGGATTTCCGCCGAGCGGAACGATTTTGCGGACCCTCGATGTCGTTCGGCATCTCGATCGATTTTTCGGTTAACACCGCACAAACCCTCCATTGCCTTGCCTGAAGGGATAGAGAGCATGCCCACGCGTGGGGCGCGATGATTTGGATCAATAACTCGCGCAAATGCGGTGGCGAGCGATGCGAGAAATGGGGAGACCTTGGCTATCCCTTTGGAGAAGGGTGCGGCACCGCCTCTCGCTTCCGGGCGATCCGACTAGCTCTCCCGGCGCTGCCGGCCATAGAGCAGCAGCATGGCGATGATGACCGTGCCGTAGATCACCTGCCGGCCGGCTTCCGGCATCTGCACCACCGACAGGATCGACTGCAGCAGGGTGATCAGGATGACGCCCGCGACGGTACCGAGATAGGTGCCGCGGCCGCCGAGGATGCTGGTGCCGCCCAGCACCACTGCGGCGATGGCCGGCAGCAGGTAGGGATCGCCCATCGCCTGGTAGGCCTTGGTCGAGTAGCCGGCCAGCAGGACGCCGGCAAGGCCCGAGCAGCCGCCCGCGATCGCGAAGCAGCCCACCAGCACCGCGCGGGTGTTGACGCCGGAGAGATAGGCGGCGCGCTCGCGGTTGCCGATGGCGTAGATATAGCGGCCGAGCGGCGTGCGGTTCAGCAGCGCTACGGTCAGGCCACCCACGACCACCCAGACCCAGAGCGCGTTCGGAACGCCGGCAACAGTTCGATCGACGGCGAGGACATGCATCGCCTCGGTGGAACTGTCCTGCGGCGCGAAGCCGCTGGTATGGATCACCATCAGCCCCTGGGCGATAGCGTTGGTGCCGAGAGTGAAGATCATCGAGGGCACGCGGAGATAGGCAACGCCGACGCCATTGACGAGGCCGGCAGCGAGACCGCAGCCGATTCCGATCGGAATCGCGAGCGCGACGCCGATCTCGCCCCAGCCCGCCGCCGCGGTCGCCATCATGCCGCCCGTGGTCACGACCCAGGGAATCGAGAGATCGATGTGCCCGAGCAGAACCACCAGCATCACGCCAGAGGCGATGACGCCCAGGAAAGCCGCGACGTTCAGCTGCTGCAGCAGATACTCGAGCGACAGGAAATTCCGCGAATAGAGCGAGCCGCCCAGCAGCAGCAGCAGAATGCATCCGAAGGCGGCGAGTACGGCCGGGTCGATGCGCCGCGTTGCGGCCGCCGCGGGAAGCGCGCCCACCTTCATCGATAGAGCTCCAGCCGATTGCGCACGCCCAGCAGGCGGAAGGAACCCAGGCTGATCGCTGCCAGCAGCACCGCACCGAGGAAAAGCGGCTGCCAGAGCGCGTCCATGTCGAAGACGAAGAGGAGATCGCCGATGGTGCGCAGCACGAAGGCGCCGAAGATCGAGCCGATGGCGCTGCCGGAGCCGCCGAAGAGCGAGGTGCCACCCACCACCACCGCGGCGATCGCGGTAAGGGTGTAGGAGCCGCCGAGCGCCGCCGAGGCCTCGCCGGAATAGGTGATGCAGGTGAGCAGCAGCCCTGCAATCGCCGACAGCAATCCTGCCAGCGCATAGGCCAGGAATTTCGCCCGATCGATCGGCACGCCGGACATGTAGGCGCCCTGCTCGGCGGAGCCGATGGCATAGGCCGCCCGGCCGAGCACCGAGCGGCGATAGGGCAGCCAGATCACGACGACGACGCCGAGCAGCAGCAGCAGCGAGGCCGGAATGCCGCCCGTCACGGAGCCGGTCAACGCATCGGCAAAGCCGGTGGCGACGTCGCCGCCGGGTGCCGGACGCAGCGCCAGCGCGATACCGTAATAGATCGAGCTGGTGGCGAGGG
The DNA here is from genome assembly GCA_035507155.1 of Allostellaceae bacterium. Classification (GTDB taxonomy): domain Bacteria; phylum Pseudomonadota; class Alphaproteobacteria; order ATCC43930; family CGMCC-115725; genus DASZHJ01. The sequence goes on along the minus strand of DATJOK010000163.1, from coordinate 20,138 downwards.
TGGCGATGATCGGCTGTATGCGGCCATAGACCACGACGGCGGCGTTGACGGCGCCGCAGAGCATGCCCGCGCCGAGAACCGCGACGATCCCAAGCGCGACTTCGATCGGCGAGCCGACGACGATCGTCGAAGCGAGGCAGTTGGTCAGCACCAGCACCATGCCGACCGAGAGATCGAGGCCCGAAGTGAGCACCGGAATGGTCTGCGCCATCGCCACCAGCGCCAGCAGCACGCCCTTGTTCGCCGCCGTGTTCGCGACGTTGACGGTAAGCCCGGCCGGATGCTTGGCGATGTAGAGCGTGAACATCGCGACGAAGAGGGCCGCCGCGAGCAGGACACCCCGCTGCTCCTTCAGGCGGAGCCGCCACTCCCTCTTCATAGGGAGGCCTCCGCCGCGCCCGGTGCGCCGGCGAGCGTCCCGAGATTGAAGGCGGCGGCCACCAGATTGCGCTCGGTGATCTCGGCGCCTTCGAGCGTGCGCGCCACCGCGCCGTCGTAGAGCACCAGCACCCGGTCGCAGCAGCCGATGAGCTCGTCGTAGTCGGTGGAATAGAACAGGATGGCGGCGCCCCGCTCGGCGAGCCGGCGCAGCAGCTGATAGAGCTCCTGCTTGGTGCCGACGTCGATGCCGCGGGTGGGGTCGTTGAGCAGGATCACCTCGGGCTGCGTCAGCAGCCACTTGCCGATGACGACCTTCTGCTGATTGCCGCCGGAAAGCGCCGCCACCGGTTGGCCTGGGTCGTCGCAGCGGATCTTCAGAAGCGCGAGCATCTCGTCGACAGCCGCCGCTTCGGCGCGCCGGTCGATCATGCCGAAGCGTGCGAAGCGGCCGAGGGCGGCGAAGGAGAGATTCTCCCGCACCGACATCGCCAGCATCAGCCCCTCGGTCTTGCGGTCCTCGGGAATGAGCGCCATGGCGACACCGCGCGACTTCGCGGCGGTGGGCGAGGTGAGCGCCACCCGCTTGCCCGCCACTTCCACCGTGCCGGCCACGCCGTCGAGAACGCCGAAGAGGGCGAGCAGCAGCTCGCGCTGGCCTTGTCCGTCGAGACCACCGAGCCCGACCACCTCACCGGGTCGGATATCGAGGCTGATGGAATTGAGCTGGTTCGACCAGCTCAAGTCACGGACGCGAAGCGCCGGCACTCCGCCCGGAGGCGTCTCCGGCTTCGGTGGGAAAACGTTTCGATACTCGCGGCCGATGATCATCTCGACGATCTCGGCATCGGTCTTGCTGCCGGCGGGAAAGGTCCCTACGTAGCGGCCGTTCCGATAGACGGTGCAGTCGTCGGCGATCGCCGCGATCTCGTGCATTCGATGGGAGATGTAGACGATCGCCATCCCCTCCCGGCGCAGCTGCCGCAGCGTGGAGAAGACCTTCTCCACCTCGGCAGCAGCGAGCGCGGAGGTCGCCTCGTCGAGAATCAGAATGCGCGGGTTGCGGGCGAGCGCCTTGGCGATCTCCACCATCTGCCGCCGGGACAGCGGCAGGTCGCGCACCGGGATCAGGGGATGGATATCCTCCGCGCCGACGCGCGCCAGCGCCGCCTCGGCGATGCGCCGCTGGGCCCGCCGGTCGATGAGGCCGAACCGGCGCGGCGGATCGCTGATGGCGATGTTGTCCGCGACGGTGAGATCGGGCAGCAGCGACAGCTCCTGGAAGACGCAGGCGATGCCTGCCGCCGCCGCCGCCGAGGGCGACCGAAAGGTCACCGGCCGGTCCGCCATGTGGAGCGTGCCGGAGTCCGGCTGCACGACCCCGGCCATAACCTTGATGAGCGTGGACTTGCCGGCGCCGTTCTCGCCGAGGATCGCGTGGATGCGGCCGCCGAGGCAGTGGAACCTCGCATCCTCGAGCGCACGGACGCCGCCGTAATGCTTCGAGACGCCTTCCATGCGGAAGAGCGGAACGCCGGCGCCCGCGGTCATGCCGCTCTCCCCCAACGACAGCTTCGCTACTGGTTGGCTTCCGACTTGCCCATGATCTCGGTGGCGGAAAAACCGATCTTGCAGGCCGGGAAGGAGTTGCCGACAAAGAAATTGTCGGAGAGGTCGGGGTAATAGTCCTCGCCCGGTTTCATGTTCGGATATTCGATGTAGGAGACCGGGAGCGCGATCGCCTGCGGAATCGTCTCGCCCTTGAGCTCGGCAATGGCTGCCTTGATGGCGACCGCCACCTGTGCCGGTCCGGTGCCGGAGGAGGAGCAGTGCAGACCCTTATCGGCGTACTGAGCGCAGAGCTTGCGGAATCCGTTCTCGGTCTCGCCGGAGACAGGAATGAAGGGGTGCCCTGCATCGATGAGGGCGCGTACGGTGCCGGTGGACCCGCCCTGGGTATAGATTCCGTCGAACTTCTTGTGGACCGCAATGGCGTCGGCGGTCACCTTCTGTGCAGTGCCGTCGTCCCATTTGCCGACCACCTCCACCACCTCGAATTTCCGGCCTGACTTGTCGAGCACCTCGTGAAAGCCGTTGTGCCGGTCGCGGTCGACGGAATTGCCGGAGACGCCGCGCACCTCCAGGAGCTTGCCGCCGTCGCCTTTGATTTCCTTGAGGAGCCAGCGCGCCGCGAGCCGGCCAAGCTCGACCTGATCGACGTTGACGATGACGCCATCGGGAGATTCGATCACGTTATCGAAGGAAAGGATCGCGACGCCCGCGGCGTTGGCGCGCTTCACCACCGGCGCGAAAGCGGTGGGGTTGAGCGCGTCCACGATCACGGCGTCATAGCCGGAGTTGATGAAGTTGTCGACGGCGGCGATCTGCGCGGCGAGATCCTCGCCGGTGGAGACCACCTTGAATTCCTTGATGTCGGCCTTGACGGCAGGCTGATCGGCATAGGCCTTGGCGGTCTTGATCATCTGGATGCGCCAGGTATTGCCGATGAAGCCGTTCGCCAGCGCGATGCGGTAGGGACCGGTCTTCTTCGGCATTTTGAAGTCTTTCGTGCTGGCTTCCCATGGCTTGAAGCAGTCGGGATCGACGCCGGGCCCGGAAACGATCTGCGGTCCGGCCGCCCAGGCCGAGACCGTGAGGGCACAAAGAACAGAGACGCTGGCAAACAGCTGCCGCGCCGAACGCTTCGCGATGGCGGATGTCATGGGGTGGTTCCTCCCGGCATTATCTTGTTTCTTGGTCGACGCCAGCGGCGTCGCGGTCGCCACCTCTTGCGGCTGACCCCGGCGGTCGGCGCGACCATCAACAATCTAGCGAATAGCCCGGGCGAAGTCACCGAACCACTGGCAGTGCGGGCGGACCCAAGGCACTGGACCGCAATAACAATATTGTGACACGCGCACCCGGTGCGCGTTGGGCTCCCGGCCATCGGACCCGCCCGGACATGAACAGACCTTAATGTTCCGCCCAGGATGAGAGGAGGCGATGCCGCGCATTCTTGCTGGCGGAGCTGCTGCGGGTGCGACTGGAGGAGCTGTCGCGCAACCGCCCGGATACCGCGACTGTCTTCGCCGAGATCGATGATGCCGTCGCCGATGTCGATCGCCTGATCGCCATCTTCAACGCGCTGCTGCGGCTCTCCGAGCTGGAGACCGGGGCGCGCCGCGCCGGCTTCGTCTCGGTCGATCTGGCGGCGGTGGCGGCGCAGGCCGTCGAGCTCTACGAGCCCATGGCCGAGGCGCGCGCGATGGCGCTGCGATACCAGGGCGGCGGCGACGCGATCGTCCTGGGCGATCCCGTCATGCTCGCCCAGTCGGTCGCCAACCTGATCGAGAACGCGCTGAAGTTCAGTCATGGCGGAGGCGAGATCATCGTGAGCACCGGTCGCGTCGGCGACAGCATCGAGATGGCAGTCGCCGACAACGGCCCCGGCATCTCCGATGCCGAGAAGCGCAAGGTGACCGAGCGCTTCTATCGCGGCGACGCCAGCCGCGGCACCCCCGGCCTCGGTCTTGGTCTGAGCCTCGCGGAGGCGATCGCGCGGCTGCATGGGGGTGAACTCATGCTCGGCGACAACCACCCGGGATTGCGCGCCACTTTGCGGTTTTCAGCGGGGAGATGGGGCTCGTTGAGGCAGATCAATGCCCTCCGCGCCCGCTCGGGCAGTCTGGGCGAGACTTTTAGAGCCTGGGCTGATGAGCGAACAAATCGGTATGCATCCCCTGACGCGCCAGGCCCCGCCTGCGGTGGAGACCTCCGTTCACCACCTGCGCTGGTTGGGGCGCCATGGCCGCTGGCTCTTGCTGCTTCTGCTGCTGCTGATCGCCGGCGGTGGCGGCGCGGTGTGGTGGACCCTGCGCGCCACGGTGACGACCCGCTACGTGGCGGTGCCGGTTGGCCATGGCGTGGTGGCGCGGACGGTCACTGCGACGGGAACCGTCAATCCCGAGCTGACCATCATCGTTGGCAGCTATGTCTCGGGCGTCATCCAGCAGCTCTTCTGCGACTACAACACCGAGGTGAAGGCTGGCCAGATCTGCGCCAAGATCGATCCGCGGCCGTACCAGGTGGTGGTCGACCAAGCCAAGGCCAACCTCGGCGTGGCACAGGCGCAGCTCGAGAAGGACAAGGCGAATCTCGCCTACGCCAAGGCCAACAACGAGCGAAATCAGTGGCTGGCGCAGCGTGATTCGGTGTCCAAGGACGCCGCCGACCTCGCCAAGAGCGGCTATGGCCAAGCGCTGGCACAGGTCGGCCTCGACGAGGCCAACATCGCGCAGCGCCAGGCCGAGCTCGACGCCGCCGACGTCAACCTCGGCTATACCGATATCGTCTCGCCGGTGGACGGCACGGTCGTTTCGCGCAACGTGACGCAGGGCCAGACGGTCGCCGCCAGTTTCCAGACGCCGACGCTCTTCCTGATCGCCACCGATCTCACGCGGATGGAAGTGGATACCAATGTCAGCGAGAGCGACATCGGCGGAATCAAGGAAGGCAACAAGGCGCGCTTCACGGTCGATGCCTTCCCCAAGCGCGTCTTCGAGGGAAAGGTGACCCAGGTCCGCCAGTCGCCTCAGACCGTGCAGAATGTCGTGACTTTCGACGTGGTGGTCGGGGTGGACAACAGCGACCTCGCGCTGAAGCCGGGCATGACCGCGTCGACCCAGATCATCGTAGCCGAGCGGGACGATGTCCTGCGGGTTCCGAACCAGGCCTTGCGCTACGCTCCCAATGGAGCCGCCGGCGGTTCCGGTCAGGAAGCTCCGGGCAACAGCGAGGAACGCCTCTGGGTGCTGCGCGACGGACGCCCCGTACCGGTACCGGTGGTGCTGGGTCTCGACGATGAGAATTTCACGGAGATCCTCAAGGGCGATCTGCAGGACGGCGATCAGGTGGTCGTCGCCGAGGAGCGCAGCGCGGGCGGCAGCTCGGCCTCACCCGCGCGGCAGTAGTCCAAGGTCATCGCAGCGCCATGTCGGAACCTGTCATCAGGATCGAGCAAGTCACGCGGATCTTCCACGTCGGCGACGTGGAGGTGCCTGCTCTGCGCGGCGTCGATCTCGTCATCGAGCCCGGTGAGTTCGTCGCCATCGTCGGCTCCTCGGGCTCCGGCAAGTCGACGCTGATGTCCATCCTCGGCTGTCTCGACCGGCCGACGAGCGGTCATTACTTCCTCGAGGGCGTCGACGTGGCGCGGCTTCACGAGCCCGATCTCGCGCGCATCCGGAGCGAGCGGCTCGGCTTCGTGTTCCAGAGCTTCAACCTGCTGGCGCGCACCAGCGCGCTCGAGAACGTCGGATTGCCGCTCTACTACGCCGCCTCCGGTCCCCGCCAACGCGGCGAGAGAACGGAGCGGGCGCGCGCGGCGCTGAGCCTTCTCGGTCTCGGCGAGCGCGAGCGCAACACGCCCGGTCAGCTCTCCGGCGGCCAGCAGCAGCGGGTCGCCATCGCGCGGGCGCTGATCAACGCCCCGAGCCTTCTGCTCGCCGACGAGCCCACCGGCAATCTCGACACGCGAACGTCCCACGAGATCATGGATACGCTGGTTGCTCTCAACCGCGAGCGGGACGTCACCATCATCGTCGTCACCCATGAGGCGGATATCGCCGCCTACGCGGATCGGGTGGTCACCATGCGGGACGGCCGGATCGTGTCCGACGAGCGGGTCGCGCGATCCTCGCGGCCGCCGGAGGCGGCGCGAGGGAGAGCGGATTCGGGCGCCGGCGCGGCGTTGTTCCGTCGCGCCGAGGAGCGCGTGGAAACCGGGATCGCCGCCGCCGGCTTCTGGAGCTTCGGGCTGATGATCCTCGCCGCCGCGGCGCAGGCGATCGGCCGCAACAAGATGCGCTCCGCCCTCACCATGCTCGGCGTCTTCATCGGCGTCGCTGCGCTCATCGTAATGGTTGCCGTCGGCGAGGGAGCCAACGAGGCGGTGCGCAAGCAGATCGAGAGCCTCGGCACCAATCTCGTCGTCATCCTCCCCGGCGCGCTCACCACCGGCGGCATCCGCGGCGGGTTCGGCAGCGCCAGCACCCTGACGGTCGAGGATGCCCAGGCCATCCGTCGCGAGGATCCGGCCGTAGGAGAGGTGGGATACCTGATCCGGCAGCAGGGACAGGTGCAATTCGCCAACCGGAACTGGACCACCAATATCCAGGGCGTCAGTCCCAACTATCCGCCGATCACCAATTGGCGCATCGCCGCCGGCCGAGGAATTACCGCCGGAGACGATGCCCGGGCCGACCTTGTCGCCGTGATCGGCCAGACGGTCTATCACCAGCTGTTCAGCCCCTACGAGAATCCGATCGGCGCCTTCATCCAGGTCAGGAGCGTGCCGTTGCGGGTGGTCGGGCTGCTCGCTGCCAAAGGCCAGTCTCCCTTCGGCCAGGATCAGGACGATCTCGTGATGACGCCGTTCCGCACCGCCGAGCGCAAGGTGCTGGGCGTGGCGGCGCCCAGCCAGCAGACCGCACCGCTCAACTGGCCCTATTTGCCGCCGCCCAATCCCTACAATCTGCAGGCGCGACTGACCGGCTTCGCCAACGTGATCTTCATACAGGCGGTGAGTCCCCGTCGCGTCCAGGCTGCGATCACGCAGACGAGCGAGACGCTGATGCGCCGCCACCGCATCAAGCCGGGCGAAATGAAGGACTTCGACGTCCGCAACCTGAGCCAGTATGTGGAGACCGCCGAGAGCAGCAGCCGCATCATGGCGCTCCTGCTCGCTGCGGTCGCCTCGATCTCGCTTCTGGTCGGCGGGATCGGCATCATGAACATCCTGCTGGTCTCGGTGACCGAGCGGACGCGGGAGATCGGTTTGCGCATGGCGATCGGCGCCCGCCGGCTTCACGTCCTCTTGCAGTTCCTTGCGGAGGCTGTCTTCCTGAGCGTCAGCGGCGGCATCGCGGGGATCGCCATGGGCGTCGCATTTTCGGCTGGGATCTCGACCTTCTTCGGCTGGCCGGCGCCATTCTCCCCGGCGGCCGTGGTCGGCGGGTTCCTGTTCTCGGCCGCTGTCGGCGTGTTCTTCGGTTACTATCCCGCGCGCAAGGCCGCAAGCCTCGATCCCATCGAGGCGCTGCGCTACGAGTGATCCGGCGGGTCGCCCGCGGCGGCGCGGTCGACGAGCCAGAGCCGCCGGTCGATCGGCTCGACGCGCGCTGCCGGATAATCCTCGCCGCGACGGATCTCGCTGAGGATCGCGCGCTTGCCCGCGCCGGCAACCAGGAACAGAACCTCCCGGCTGGCGTCGAGGGCGGGAAAAGTGAGGCTGATCCTGGCTTCCGGCTTGGCACCGATCACCGCCGTGACCCAGCGCTGCCGCTCGTCGAGAGCGGCCGTGCCGGGAAACAGCGACGCGGTGTGTCCATCCTCGCCAAGGCCTAGAAGGGTCGTGTCGAACAGAGGCCGGCGGGGGTCGAGACGGTCGCTGCCGTAGAAACCCTGCAGCGTCTCTTCGTAAGCGGCCGCCGATGCTTCCGGCGTCAGACCCTCGGTTAGCACCGCATGGATGTTCTCCGCCGGGATCGGCGCCCGCGACAGCAGTGCTTCCCGCGTCATGCGGTAGTTGCTCTCGGGGTCCGAGTGCGGAACGAAGCGCTCGTCGCCCCAGAACCAGTGGACGAGCGGCCAGGGAAACCGGCGCGCAAAATCCGGACCGGCGAGCAGTTCGTAGAGCCGTCTCGGCGTCGAGCCGCCCGAGAGGCAGATGGCGAAGCGGCGCCTGGCTGCTGCCGCTGTCGCGCAGAGCCGCTCGGCGGCCGCGTGCGCCAGCTCTTCCGGGCCGCTGTGGACGACGTACTCGTCGATGTATTCCGGCATCGCGCGGCGCTCTCCGGGGCAGTATTTACCGATCGATGGTCGCACGGAACGCGCCCTTCGCGCGAGCCCCGGCCGGTATCGCCGCGGGTCCGCCGATGGCAACGCGCCGGTTTATCGCGCGGCCATGCCGACGCCGACGCGAGCACGACGCGCGGGGAGGGCGATGGCCGAGGCGAACACCCCATCCGGATCGAAGCGGCGCTTCAGATACTGCAGTCGCGCAGCATTGCCGCCGTAGGCGAAGGCGATCTGCTCATGATTGTCGGGCGCCAGCAGGCTGGGATGGCCGCCAGGCAGGGCCGCGGGTGCCAGCGCCTCGGAAAGCGCGCGCGCCCATTGCCGGTGAGCGGTGCCCGCCTCGCCGATCGCGGGCTCCCAGCAGGCGATGATCTCGACCAGGAAGTGACCGCGCCGGAGCCCGAAAGCGGTGGCCTCCGGGGCGACCCGGGTGGCGGCGCCGTGAAACGGATGGATGGCGAGCACCGACAGAGCCGAGGTTCGCGCGCAGCCGCCGGCGGCGAGGGCCGAGATCGAGACCGGTGTCAGCTCCGGCAGCCATCGCGTCTCGATCGCGTAGTGCCGGCCCTGGCTCAGGTGACCGTCCAGAAGTCCGTGCATCGCCCCAGCCGTCGCCGGCGCGATCCGCACGAAGGAAGGCGTGCCGAGCTCTTGCAGCGCGGCTATCGCCTGCTCGCCTTCCGCCGGAGCGCCGCACCAGGTCGGCGCCAGGATCAGCATCGGGCGGTCGTCCGGACCGGAAAGCAGCGCCGCCGCCACCGTCAGCTCATCGGGAGCGGTCGCGGCGATCTCCGCGTAGCGGCTGAGTATCGGCTCCGCTTCGGACCACGGAAAGGCGATCGATCCGGTCAGCACTTTTCCCAGAGGGTGCAGGCGAAGGCGCATCCCTGTCACCACGCCGAAATTGCCGCCGCCGCCGCGTAGGGCCCAGAACAGGTCGGCGTTGTCGCCGTCGTCCGCGGTCACGCGGCGTCCGTCGGCGAGGACCATCTCGGCGCCGAGGAGATTGTCGAGCGCCAAGCCGAAGCAACCGCACAGCGGTCCGTAGCCGCCGCCGAGGGTGAGCCCGGCCATGCCGCCCTCGCCGATCACGCCGGTCACCGCGGCAAGCCCGTGCGGCGCAGCGGCGGCGGCGAGATCGCTGGCGGTGGCGCCGCCGCAAACAGTAGCGACCCTCGACTGCGCGTCCACGGAGATGGCACGCATCCGCGAGAGATCGAGCACCATGCCGCCATGGCAGAGCGCGCGCCCCGTCCAATCGTATCCGCCCGCGCGCACCGACAACGGCAGCTGGTGAGCGCGGGCGATGCGGATCGCCGCCTGCACGTCCTGGACGGTCTCGCACTGGGCGAAGAGGGCCGGGTAGTGGTTGACGGCTCCATTCCAGATCCGCCGGGCACGGTTATAGGCATCCTCGCTCGGCAACACGATCCGGCCCTGGATGACGGCGAGGTAGGCATCCTCTCCGGGCAGCACGACCTTGCCCTGCATCAGGCCGCGAAGCGTGCGGGCGGCCGCCAATCCGGATCTCGCCGCCATGCTCATTCCAGCCATCAGAACCTCCTCCGGCAGTTCGGCACTTGGAACTTGTCGGATGGGGGCTACTGCGTGATGTCAGCGCCGGAGAATGGTGTTACGGCAGTAATGCGCGCGCGGCGGTGCGGAGCCGCGGCGCATCGCGCCAGCGCCGCCGCCACTTCCGCGAAACCCAGCGGCCAGTGCAGGACCTCGGAGATGCCGGCGGCGATCAGCGCATCCGGCCCGATCTCCTTGGAGGAAGCAGTCGCCAGCAGGATCGGCAGGCTCGGCGCGGTGTGGTGCAGCACCGCCGCGAGCTCGATCGCCGCCGTGGCGGGCATGAGATGGCCGACCAGCATCATGTCGAACCGGTCCGGCGAGGCGCGGCAGGCGGCCAGCGCGTCGGCGGCGCGGGTGAATCCCACCGGCTCGTAGCCGAGAGCCGCCAGCACCTCCTCGTCCCGCAGCAGGCGCTCGCGCTCGTCCTCGATCACCAGCACGGTCTTGCCATGCCCCGTCTCGGGCCTGGGCGCCGGCTCGGTGGCGGCGACCGAGGCCTTGTCGATGCGCGGAAGCCAGACCTCGAAACAGGCGCCGGCGCCGGGCGCGCTCCGTACGTTGAGCGCGCCGCCGTGATCGCGCACGATCTCGCGCGTCGTCGCCAGGCCGAGCCCGTTGCCGGCGATGCGCGTGGTGAAGAACGGCTCGAACAGCCGCTCGAGAGTGGCCTTGCTCATGCCGCGGCCGGTGTCGCTGACGGCGATGCGGACATATCTGCCGGGCGGGAGGCTGCCGTGGCTCAGCAGCTGCGTGTGCGGAAGGCCGACCACCTCCACCTCGACCTCGATACGGCCGGAATAGTCGATGGCTTGTGCGGCATTGTTGCAGAGATTCAGGACCACCTGCTGAAGCTGGGTGGGCTCGCCGGAAACGATGGCGAGCTCAACGGTCTGACGGACCGCGATCTCGACGGAAGAGGGGAGCGAGGCACGCAGCAGCGACGTCGCCTCCGCGACCAGGGATTGCACGCTCATCGGCTTGCTGCGGGTGTTGCGGCGCCGGCCGAAGACCAGGATCTGCTCGATGAGCTCGCGGGCCCGCTCCCCGGCGCGGCGGATCTCGTTGAGCGTCCCGATCGAGCGCGGGTCGGCGGCCTGTTCGGTGGCCATCTCCGCGTAACCGAGGATCGCGCCGACGATGTTGTTGAAGTTGTGCGCGACGCCGCTGGCGAGCGCTCCCACCGTCTCCATGCGGCGCGCCTGCTGCAGATGGGCTTCCAGCCGGTCGCGCTCGCGCGAGAGGTATTGCCTGGCGAGGGCATTGGCGATGGCATCGAACGCCATCCGCAACAGGCCGAGCTCCTCGTGCTGCTTGCAGTGCGCGGCCCGGCTCCAGTCGAGGCCCAGGAAGCCGCTGGCGCCGGCGCGGCACATCTCGACGCGCGTGACGCAGACCCACTCTGCCACGCCAGCGGCGGCGAGGGCGTCGCGCTCGGCGCCGGGCGGCAGCTCACTCAGGGTCGGAACGTGCACCAGCGCTTCCTCCGTCCGATCGAAATGCACGGCAAGCGCGGGCACCTGGTCGGGCCAGTTCGGTGGGAAGTCGCCGCCGTCGCGCGACCAGAGATAGAGGCGGGGAGACTCGCCGGAGAGGACGAAATAGGCGCGATTCGCCTCGACGAAGGCGCCGAGCTCGGCGAGCGCCTGCTCGACGTGGGTGCCGATCTCGTTCACCGGAGAATTGATGAAACGCGTCGAGATGCCGGCGATCATGTGCTCGAAGGCGGCGCGGCGATGGAGGGCGAGCGCGCCCGCCCGCAAGCGCAGGCCGAGATGCACCAGGAGGCCGAGCAGCAGCAGCGATGTTCCGTAGAGCGCGAGGCGGAATCCCCGGGCGGTCGCCCGTGACGCCGCCTGATGGGACAGGATCATCGCACGGATCTGATCCCGGAGCCGCTTGCTCTGGCTGGTGCAGAGCGATTTGAGCACGGTGTCGGTGGCCGGCAGGAGGTCGCGCAGGAGCCGGGCATGCGCCAGGAGTCCCCTTATCGCGTCGGCGTCGCCGGGCGGCGCCGGCTGCCGCGCCACATCGCTGAGGCGCTCGTCGACCTCGCCGGCGACCTCGGGAGCGGTATCGAGGGTCAGCTGCAGCATGGCGGCGGCGAGGGCGCTCACCGCGGGCACCAGCGGCCCCTGCCGGCTCGCGGCGCCGAGATAGGCGCTGAAGCGGCTGAAATAGGCGAGCGAGTTCTGCAGTAGCGCGTTGTCGCTCTTGAACTGCTCGACCAGATCCTGCTGCCGCTCGATCTCCATCGTCAGCCGGTCGATCGCCGCGGCAGCCTGCGGGCTCACCGCGCCGGTCTCGCGCAATCCGACGATCGCCTCGCTCTGCGCGTCGACCTCGCGGACGAGCGGGTCGTAGTTCCGGAGCACGCCGGCACGCGCGTTGAGGACATCGCGGTGCAGGGCGTTGCCGACGGTCGCGAGCCGATCGAGCGCGCCGAGCGCGCGGTCGTAGGTCTCGGCGTCCCGGTCCGTCGCGCGGATCGAGAGCCAGGTGAGCAGCAGAAGGAGGAGGGGAACCGCCGCCGCCGCCGGCGTCAGCTTCAGCCTCATCGCGGCGCCGCCGTCACCGGCGCTCCCTGGTAGGTGCCGGTCAGGGTGCCGAGGAAGGCGACGATGGCGCCGATCTCGTCATCGGTGAGCGTTCGATCGAGCTGGGCTCTTCCCATCCTGCGCACGGCCTCCCGCAGGGTCGGTGCGCTGCCGTCATGGAAATAGGGAGGCGTGGTCGCGACGTTGCGCAGGCTCGGGACGCGCAGGACGACCGGCCGCGAGGCCGGCATCGGCTGAAAGACGCCATAGCGCTCGAAGAGGTTGCCGCCGACGTTCACGCCCTGATGGCAGGAGATGCAGCCGAGCGACCGGAACAGCCGATAGCCATTCTTCTCCTCCGGCGACAACGCCGAAGCGTCGCCTTCCAGCCAGCGATCGAAGCGGCTGCCTGGCGTCAGCAGGGATCGCTCGTAGGTCGCGATCGCGTCCAGCAGATTGTCGCGCGTCGCCGGGCCGTCATAGGCATCATAGAAGGCCTTCGCCGTCTCGCTGTCGGCGTTGAGGCGCCGCACCACCTCGTCGAGCGTCATGCCCATGATGTCGCTGGATCCAATCGAGGCGGCCGCCTGCGCCTCGAGGGTGCGAAAACTGCCTTCCCAGTTGTAGCGAAAGCTGAGCGCCGCGTTGAAGACGGTGTCGGTGTTGAAGGGCAGCTCCTTGCCGTCAAGGGAAAGATCCCGCCGATTGCCATCGGCGCCGTTGTGATGGACGTCATGGCATGACGAGCAGGCGCGGCTTTCGTCGCGCGACAGGCGCGGGTCCTCGAACAGCTGCTGGCCGAGAGCCACTTTCCGGGGGTCGGCCGCCGGCGGTTGCGGGATGGGGGTTATCGGCTCCTGCCCGACAGAGAGATCGGGACTGGCGGCCTCGACGTCGGGGGCCGGCTGCGCCGGGTCGGGCGACGCCGCCGGAGCATGCGCGGCAATCAGCAGGAGCGCGACGCAGAGGAGCTGCGGCCAGCGCCGAAATTGCCTCCGCGCGGCGTCATGCGCTGCCGCCGGCCTCAGCATCGGCCGGCAGGGCATCGGGATGGAGCGGCGTGCGTCAGCTCCAGTAACGCCAGGAGACTGTCTCGTGCCTGAGGCCGCGGAGCATCCCGATGTCCCGCAGGGTGCGATCGTCCATCCGCTCCCAGGCCGCGGCGACACGGGCCGACTCCCGCGCTCGGCGGACCCGCATCCACAGCCCACGCAGCATGTAGGCGATCCCGTCGCCGGCGCGCGCGAGCGGCGCGAGGATGACGCGCCGTCGCGCCGTGACGCGGACCGCCGGCAGGGGGCGTGGCAGGCGCGTCACCGGCCGCGGCTCGACGCGGTTGCAGTTTCTGTTGGCGCTCGGCCGTCGCCGCGCATAGGCGACGGTGCTCAGATAGAACGACCGGTTCTCGAACGGCATGGGACGCTCCCGACGCTGACTGTCGGGAAGGAGACTCTTCCACGCCCATTACCCCTTGATCTCGACGCAGAGAAAAAGCGTTACGCCTGTAATTCACGTCGGCAATCGTCCGTGACGGGATGGGGGCCGTCAGGGATGCTCGACCGGCAGCGTAAAGACGTAGCCGACGCCGCGCTCGGTCTGAATCACGCGCGGTGAGCTCGGGTCGACCTCCAGCTTGCGGCGCAGCCGGAGAATCTGCACGTCGATGCTGCGATCGAAGACGTCCTCGTGCATGCGGGTTGCCTGCAGCAGGTGTTCGCGGGTGAGCGGCCGCTGCGGCGCGTCCAGGAAAGCGACCAGAAGCGCGTATTCCCCCTTCGTCAGCGCGACCGGAGCGCCGCTGGGATCGCTCAGGCGCCGCGTGCGGCGGTCGAGCTGCCAGCCGCCAAAGTGGCATCGCGTGTGCGTCGTCTCCCGCGCTGGCGCCGCGGCGCGACCGGCTTCCCGCCGGCGCAGGACCGCGCGGGCGCGGGCCAGGAGCTCGCGCAGGCCGAACGGCTTGGTGACATAATCGTCGGCGCCGAGTTCGAGCCCGACCACCCGATCGATCTCATCGCCGCGATGACCGGTGGTGATGATGATAGGGACATCCGAGCGCGAGCGGATCTCGCGCAGCAGATCGAGCCCGTCTTCCTCGCCCAGGCGGAGATCGAGAATGACGAGATTGGGTTCCGACGAGGCGAACTGGCTCACCAGTTCTTGTCTGCCGGAAGCGAGCGCCGGACGCATATTATGTTCGGCAAAGTAGTTGGCGACCATCTGCCGCATGGTGGGATCGTCATCGACGATCAGAACGCGGGCCGGCTGGCTGTTTTCTTCGCTCATGAGCTTGTGCGGGGAGGGTGAACGGAAAATTTCTGCGGTCGTCGTGTGCATCGTTCGCTCTATGTCGGCTGGATGGTGTGCTCAAAGCTGCTCTGCCTCCGGCGCGTTCCTGCTACGGCGCGGTAACACCACACTTATGTGGCGTACACCGAGGGCTCACATGTGAGCTTCCTTGGTCGCCGCTCAACAGATTGCGATCCGAGGCGTTCGGCCGTGCCTACAGGATGGGAAGTGGTGCCGCATCAAGGGGTAGGTAAGCGAGTTCCGATACCACCACTTGTGGTGGATTGCGGCGATTTGTGGGGTTGTGCTGAAAAGACCTCGTCGCGATTCGGTCGCCGACGCGCGGGTCGACGCCGCGCGATGACGCAAGCGAAAATGCCGAGCGCGCGCACCCCTGACTTGAACATGGCCGGTCGCACCGCGCCGCCATTGCAGTCGTAATACTATTCTTGGTCGGCGAAACCATCGCGTAGTACGCGCCGCTCAGGATCGCTCCCCTGACCTTCCCGATCTTCTGGCTGATGTCGCAGTGGAATTTCGGGTGTCAATTCCACGCGGAGCGTCCATGAGCAAAGAGCAAAAGGTCGTCCTGATTACCGGAGCATCGAAAGGCATCGGCGCCGCGCTGGTGGCGGGATTCCGCGCTCGGGGATTTGGCGTCGTCGCCAATTCCCGTGCCATCGAGCCGAGCGCCGAGCGAGATGTGCTCACCGTGGCTGGCGACATCGCGAGGCCGGAGACCGCCGCCTACGTGACCGGCGAGATCCTGCATGTCGATGGTGGCGCCCATGCGGGCCGCTGGTGAGGCGATCATGACCTCCTGGCCTGACAGCACCGTGCTCGATCTTCTGGGGATCGAGCTGCCGATCATCCAGGCGCCGATGGCAGGCGCCACCAGCGCGGCGATGGCGGCCGCCGTCGCGGAAGCCGGGGGGCTGGGATCGCTCCCGGGAGCGCTGATGAGTCCGGAGCAGCTCCGCGCCGAGATCGGCCTCGTCCGTCAGCGGACCTCGAAGCCGATCAACGTGAATTTCTTCTGCCACGCGCCGCCGGCCTTCGACGCGGCACGCGAGGCGGCTTGGCGCCGCCGTCTCCGGCCCTATTATCTGGAGCTCGGGCTTGATCCGGATATCCGGATTCCCGCCTGGGGCGGCGCGCCCTTCGGCCGTGCGCATTGCGACCTCCTGGAGGAGTTCAGGCCCGAGATCGTGAGCTTCCATTTCGGCCTGCCGTGCCAGGATCTGCTCTGCCGCGTGCGCGCCACCGGCGCCAAGATCCTGTCCTCCGCGACGACGGTCGAGGAGGCGCGCTTTCTCGAGGATCGCGGCTGCGACGCGATCATCGCCCAGGGCCTGGAGGCCGGCGGCCACCGCGCCATGTTCCTCTCGGAGGATGTCGCGACCCAGCTCGGGACGATGGCGCTGGTGCCACAGATCGCCGACGCGGTGAAGGTGCCGGTCATCGCCGCCGGCGGCATCGCCGATGCGCGCGGCATCGCGGCCGCCTTCGCGCTCGGCGCCGCCGCGGTGCAGATCGGCACCGCTTACCTCCTCTGCCCGGAAGCGGCGGTGACGCCGGCGCATCGCCAGGCGCTGCGGACCGCTCTCGACGAGCACACGGCGGTGACCAGCATCTTCAGCGGCAGGCCCGCGCGCGCGATCGTCAACCGGCTCCTTCGCGAGCTCGGCCCCCGCTTCGAGCTCGCACCGGCGTTTCCGCTCGCCGCCAACGCGCTGGCGCCGCTGCGCGCCCGGGCGGAGACCGCGGGCTCCGACGCCTTCACGCCGCTCTGGGCAGGGCAGGCGGTGCGTCTCGGCCGCGAGCTGCCGGCGGGCGAGATGACCCGGCGGCTTGCCGAAGAGACGCTGGCCCGGCTCGCCGGTCCCCGCGGCTGCGATGCAGGTGCGAGAGAACAGCAGGTGCAGTCGCTGGCGCGATCTTCTATCGTTGTGGCCTGAGACCGGGCGGCGCACCGTCGCCGCTGCCATCAACGATGGGAGGAATTGAGCGTGATCACCGAGCGCGCCGACGGCGGAGGCGAGCGTCCCACCTTCACCAGCCATCTCGAATGCGGGTTGACCGGGGAGCGCTTTCCCGCGGACCAGATCCACACGCTGTCGCGCGCCGGCAAGCCGCTGCTGGTGCGCTACGACCTCGAGGCATTGCGCCGCAGCCTCACGCCCGCCGACCTCGCAACGCGCCTCCCCGACTTTTGGCGCTATCGCGAGTTCCTGCCGGTGCGGCGGCGGGAAAACGTCGTCAGCCTCGGCGAGACGGTGACGCCGCTGCTGCGGGCGCCGCGGATCGAGCAGCGGCTCGGCAGCGGTGAGATCCTGATCAAGGAGGAAGGCCGGCTTCCGACCGGCTCCTTCAAGGCGCGCGGTCTCGCGCTCGCGGTCTCGATGGCGAAGGAGCTCGGCATCAAGCGGATGGCGATGGCGACTGCCGGCAATGCCGGCGCCGCGCTCGCCGCCTATGCGACCCGCGCCGGCATCGAGAGCTTCGTCTTCTGTCCGGAGGATGCGCAGGGGCCCAATGTGGGCGAGACCGTGCTGCAGGGCGCCAAGCTCTACAAGGTGAACGGCCTCATCAACGACTGCGCTAAGATCGTGGCCGCCGGCAAGGAGGCGATGGGCTGGTTCGACACCTCGACGCTCAAGGAGCCCTATCGGATCGAGGGCAAGAAGACCATGGGCCTTGAGCTCGCCGAGCAGCTGGGATGGACCCTCCCCGATGTGATCTTCTATCCGACCGGCGGCGGCACCGGCCTCATCGGCATGTGGAAGGTCTTCGACGAGCTCGGCCGCATCGGCTGGATCGACGGCAAGCGCCCGCGCATGGTGGCGGTGCAGTCCACCGGCTGCGCGCCGATCGTGCGCGCCTATGAGCAGAAGCAGGAATTCGCCGAGCCCTGGCAGAACGCGGCGACGGTGGCCTCGGGCCTGCGCGTGCCGGCGGCGCTCGGCGATTTCCTGATCCTCAGGGCGATCCGCGAGAGCGAGGGATTTGCCGTCGCCATTCCCGACGAGGTAATCCTGGAGGCACGCGCCGAAGTCGGGCGCGAGGAGGGCATCCTGCTGTCGCCCGAGGGCGCGGCGACCTACGCCGCCTATCGCCAGGCCCTCGCCGAGGGACGCATCCGCAAGAGCGACCGGGTGGTGCTCTTCAACTGCGGCAACGGGCTCAAATATCCGATGCCCGACACGATGCTCCGCGTCGACTGCCGGAAGCCGATCGACTACTCGAAGCTCTAGCTCTCAGAGCCTCGCCGGGCGATAGGCGCGGAGCACGCCGAGCGCCTGCTCGAAATCGGCGATGAGGTCGGCGGGCGCCTCGAGGCCGATATGGAAGCGGCAGACCGGCCCGGTGAATTGACCGGAGCCGGCGGTGCGGGTCATGAAGCCGGTGGTGGGGAGCGCGAGGCTCTCGAAGCCGCCCCAGGAGGCGCCGATGCCGAAGAGCTTCAGGCTCTCCACCATCGCGTGGGTCGCCTCGGGGCTGAATTCCGGCTTGAACACGACGGAGAAGAGGCTGCAGGCGCCGGTGAAGTCGCGCTTCCAGATCTCATGGCCCGGGGCCCCCGGCAGCGCCGGGTGCAGCACCTGCTGCACCTCCGGCCGCCCGGCGAGCCAGCGTGCCACCTCGAGGCCGGACGCCATCTGCCGCTCGAGCCGCACCGCCATGGTGCGAACGCCGCGGAGCGCCAGCCAGCAGTCGTCCGGACTCGCGTACTGACCGAGCGCCAGCGCCGTGTTGCGGACGCGCTCCCATTCCTCCGGCGTCGCCGTGGTGATCGAGCCCAGGAGCACGTCGGAATGGCCGGCGACATATTTTGTGAGCGCCTGGATCGAGGCATCGACCCCATGCCGGAAGGGCTGGAAGAAGTGAATGCCCCAGGTGTTGTCCATGAGCACCTTGGCGCCCTTGGCATGGGCGGCGCGGGCGAGCGCCGGGACGTCCTGCATCTCCATTGTGTGGCTGCCGGGGCTCTCGGTGTAGACCACGCGGGTATTGGGACGCATTAGCTTGGCGATGCCGGCCTCGTCGATCTCCGGGCGGTAGTAAGTGGTCTCGATCTGCATGCGCTTCAGCACGGTGTCGCAGAAGGCGCGCGCCGGGCCATAGACGCTGTCCGGCACCAGGCAGTGATCGCCGGCCTCGAGATAGGCGAGGAGCGCCGTCGTCACTGCGGCGAGGCCGGAGGAGACGATCTGGCAGCGCGTGCCGCCCTCGATCTCCGCCACCACGTCCTCGAGGGCGTGATGGGTTGCCGACCCCATGATGCCGTAGATCAGCGCCTGGTCGAGCCGATGCTTGCCCGCCTCGATGCGCGCGGCGATGCTCGGCTGCAGCACTGTCGAGCCGCGGTGGAGCGGCGGATTGACCATGCCGTGGATGCGGGTTCCCGGCCTTCCCGCATGGCTAAGGCGCGTCTCGAAGCTCTGTGGCCGGTCGGCCGGCGCCTTGCTCGACATCTTCTCTCCTCCCGCGGTTTGAGGAGGCAACCTACAGATTTGCGTGATCTAGGCAAGCTACGGCCGCCGCCGTAGCTTTGGAATGCGCGGCCTCAGGAAAGCGCCCGGAGGTCTGCTCTGAGCCGGTCGGGATCTGACCCCGGCAGCAGACGCTCGATCGCCGCATGAGTCCGCCGCCAGACCGGCACCGCCGCGGCGAGGAGCGCGCGCCCGGCAGCGGTGAGGCTGAGCCGCCGGCTCCGGCGGTCTGTCGGATCGACCGCCACCGTCAGCAGCCCGCGCCGCTCCAGCGGCTTCAGATTGGCGGTGAGGGTCGTGCGATCGACGGCGAGGAGGGCGGCGACGCTTCCCATGCTCGCAGGCTCCGGCCGGTTGAGCGACATCAGCAGCGAGAACTGGCCGTTGGTGAGATCGAGCGGCCGGAGCGCCTCGTCGAAGCGCCGCGCCACCACCCGCGCCGCCCGCTGCAGATGCAGGCAGAGGCAGCCGTCGCGCACCTCGAGGGTGACGCCGAAGGGGATCTCGCCGCGGTTTGACATGAAATAATTATGTTGATATCAACTTATCTGTCAAGATCGGGCTGCGCCGGCCGTCTTATAGAGGGGCCAGGACGGCGCCCCGCGACACGGCGGCATCGAGCTCGCTCAAATCGGGAGGTCTGAATGACGGAGAAGGTTCTCGTTCTGCTCGGCACCAAGAAGGGCGCGTTCATCCTCGAGAGCGACAGAGAGCGGCGCGCCTGGGACCTGCGCGGTCCGTTCTGCGAGCACTGGCCGATGAACCATGTGAAGGCCGATCCGGCGACCGGGACGATCTATGGCGGCGGCGGCAACGAATGGTTCGGCCCGGCGGTCTGGAAGTCGGAAGATCTCGGCGAGAGCTGGACCCACTCCAGCGAGGGCCTCGCTTACGAGACGGGCGCCGCGCCGATCAAATCGGTCTGGAGCGTGGCGCCTTGCGGCAGCTGCCTCTACGCCGGGGTCGAGCCCGCCGGACTCTTCCGCAGCGACGATGGCGGCCAGTCCTGGCG
>DATJOK010000162.1:0-11563 GCA_035507155.1 Allostellaceae bacterium | reverse complement strand
CCGCAGCTTGACTCGATGTGCCGGGTGGCATACCAGACGGTATGCCGAATTCAACTCCCGCGACTCCCCAATCCGACAAGGCGCTGAGCGAAATTGCCTATGATTCGCTCAGGGCGATGATCCTCTCCGGGCAGGTGCGGCCGGGGGAGCGGCTGGGCGAGCGCGAGCTGGCGCGCCGCATCCAGGTGAGCCGCACGCCGCTCCGCGAGGCGCTGGGACGCCTCGAGCGCGACGGGCTTGCGGTCAACCGGCCGGGCCTCGGGTACTACGCGCTCGAATTCGATCCCGAGATCGTCGAGGCGCTCTACGAGTTCCGCGAGCTTCTGGAGGTGCACGCGTCGCGCACGGCCGCGCGGATCATCGGCGAGGCGGGCATCCGCGAGCTCAAGGACATCATGCGCCAGCTCGCGGTCTACGAGCGCAAGAAGAAGCCGACCACCGAGGAGCTCCGCCAGGAGGTCCAGCTCGGACTCCGCATCCACGAGGTGATCGCGCGCGAGAGCGGCAACAGCTTCATCTGCGAGACCTTGCTGCAGATCTACGATCGGCTGCGCCTCTTGACCTGGATCGACGTGCTCTGGTTCGACAAGTGGCAGCTGACGCGGGACGAGCACCGCGAGCTGGTCGATGCCGTCACCAGCCGGGACGAAAAGCGAGCGGCAAAAATAGCCGGGCGGCATGTGAAGCGCTCCCGGGAAGATTCGCTTTGGGTAATAACCGCACAACACAGGGAGACAAAGCATGCCAAAGGACCCACTCGAACGAGGCGCGCACGCTAGGGCGTTCCTGACGCTCGCGCTGTCTCTTGCCGTCGCTCTCGCGGCCGGGGCGGCGCTCCCGGCGACGGCCTCCGCCGCGGCCGCGCTGGCGCCGAAGCGCATCGCCAGCGCCGGGACCATCGTCTACTGCTCCGACATGACGGGGCCGCCGCTCGAGTATCTCGACGAGAACACCAAGCCGATCGGCTCGGACATCGACATCGGCAACGAGATCGCCAAGCGCTTCGGCGTCAAGCCGGAATGGAAGAACATCCCCTTCAAGGGCCTCGTCCCGGCGCTGCTGGCGCAGCAGTGCGATGCGGTCATCTCCCAGCTCTTCGACAAGCCCGAGCGCCGGCAGGTGATCGATCTCGTCGACTACATGAACTCCAGCGAGGCGCTGCTGGTGCGCGCGGGGAACCCGAAGAAGGTTCACTCGCTCGACGATCTCGCCGGGCTCAAGGTGGCGGTGGAGAACGGCACCACGATCCAGGAGCTGATCGAGGAGCAGAACAAGAAGTTCGCGGCCGCCGGCAAGAAGCCGGCCGATGTCGTGGTCTACCCGAAGGACACCGACGCGCTGCAGGCGCTGCAGATCGGCCAGGCGGACGTCTACGGCACGACGCTGGAGACCGGCGCTTTCTACATGGGGAAGTCGCCGAAGACCTTCGAGGTGGCGGGCCCGCCCTTCCACCAGATCCTGACCGCGATCGGCCTGCGCAAGGGCGATGACGGAATGATGGACTCCGTCCAGAAGGCGGTCGATGCCATGAAGAAGGACGGCACGCTGCTGGCGATCCTCAAGAAGTGGCAGATCGGAGGAGACATGATCAAGTGAGGAAGGGCGGATGACTTTCGACTGGCCCTTCTTCTGGCACTACCTGCTCCGCCCGAGTACCGCCTATCTCAACGGCCTGATGCTGACACTGGTGCTGAGCGTCGTCGCGCAGACGCTCGGCACCGTGCTCGGGCTCTTCGCGGCGCTGGGCCGGATGTCCAGCATCGCGCCGCTGCAGCTCATGATCCGCGGCTATATCTGGATCATGCGCGGGACGCCGCTGCTGGTGCAGATCGTCTTCATCTACACCGGTCTCGCCGCCGGCGGCATTTTCCGCTTCGAGGACATCTCGCTCGGGATCCTGACCATCCCGGGGAACGTCCAGGCCGGCTTGGTGGCGCTCAGCCTCAACGAGGCCGCCTATATGGCCGAGATCATCCGCGCCGGCATCGCCTCCGTCGATTCCGGCCAGACCGAGGCCGCGAAGTCGGTGGGCATGACCTACGCCCTGCTGATGCGGCGGATCGTGCTGCCGCAGGCGACGCGCTTCGTCATTCCGCCGCTCGGCAACGAATTCAACGCCATGCTGAAGAACACGACGCTGGTGAGCGTGATCGGCGTACCCGAGCTGCTGCTCACCACCGAGACGCTGACCTCGGCGACCTTCCGCGTGTTCGAGCTCTACTCCGTGGTCGCGCTCTATTATCTGACGCTGACCACGCTCTGGGGCCTCGTGCAGAGCCGGATCGAGCGGCGCTTCGCCGAGCCGACACGATCGACCGCGGCGACGCCGGGATTCGGCGAACGATTCTTCGGCTCCGTCCTCGCCAGGGCCGCGCGGAAGAAGGCATGACGGGCCATGCGGCGGACATGCCGGCTTCGGCCGGCGGGCTCTCGGACACGTCGGCCGACGAGATCGTGCGCGCGGTCGAGGTGCGGAAGTCCTTCGGCGACCTCCAGGTCCTCAAGGACGTATCGCTGACGGTGCGGCGCGGCGAGGTGGTGGTCATCATCGGACCGTCCGGCTCCGGCAAGACCACCTTCGTGCGCTGCCTCAATCACCTGGAGAAGATCGACAGCGGCCGCATCTTCGTGAACGGCCACCTGATCGGCTATCGCGAGGTCAGGGGCCGCCTGGTCGAGGACCGGCAGCGCAACATCGCGCGCCAGCGCCGCGAGATCGGCATGGTGTTCCAGCGCTTCAACCTGTTTCAGCACAAGACCGCGCTCGGCAACATCGTCGAGGCGCCGGTCCACGTCCTCGGTATTCCCAGGGACGAGGCGGTTGCCGCCGGCCACGCGCTCCTCGGCCGCGTCGGCCTCTCGGACAAGGCGGATTTCTATCCCTCGCAGCTCTCGGGCGGCCAGCAGCAGCGCGTGGCGATCGCCCGCTCGCTCGCCATGCGGCCGCGCCTGATGCTGTTCGACGAGCCGACCAGCGCGCTCGATCCCGAGATGATCGGCGAGGTGCTGGAGGTGATGCGGGAGCTCGCGCGGGACGGCATGACCATGGTCGTGGTCTCCCACGAGATGGGCTTCGCGCGCGAGGTCGCCGACCGCGTGGTGATGATGGACGACGGCCGGATCCTCGAGCAGGGGACGCCCGAGCAGTTCTTCCGCAATCCCGCGCACCGGCGGACGCAGGCTTTCCTGTCCAAGATTCTCTGAGCAACCCTGCGTTTCGTTGACGCGCGCGAGCAGGTGGTATACCAAGTGGCATGCCAAATCGCGCGGCCGAAGGCGCCATCCCGGAACGGATGGCGCGACCGGCTCGCGCCCGATCCCGGAGGCGGCTCATGAGCACCCGATCGAATTCCGCGCAGGCGCGCGACATCGCCTACCATCTGCATCCCTACACGAACCTCAGCGTGCACGAGAAGGAAGGGCCGCTCGTCATCGCGCGCGGCGAGGGCATCTACGTCTTCGACGACGCGGGGAACCGCTATATCGAGGGGCTGGGCGGCCTCTTCTGCGCCTCGCTCGGTTTCAGCGAGGCGCGGCTGGTGGAGGCGGCGACCCGCCAGCTGCGCACGCTGCCGTTCTATCACGTGTTCGGCGGCAAATCGAACGCGCCCGGCATCGAGCTCGCCGAGCGGCTGATCGAGCTCGCGCCGGTACCGATGTCGAAGGTGTTCTTCGCCAACTCCGGCTCGGAGGCGAACGACACCGCGGTGAAGCTGGTCTGGTACTATCACAACGCGATCGGCAAGCCGCAGAAGAAGAAGATCATCGCGCGCCTCCGGGGATATCACGGCGTCACCGTCGCGGCGGCGAGCCTGACCGGGCTTCCCAACAACCACCGCGACTTCGACCTGCCGATCGCCGGCATCCTGCACACGGATTGCCCGGGCTATTACCGCTATGGGGAGGCGGGCGAGAGCGAGGAGGATTTCGCCTCGCGCTGCGCCCGGTCGCTGGATGCGATGATCCAGCACGAGGGGCCGGAGACCGTCGGCGCCTTCATCGCCGAGCCGGTGATGGTGTCGGGCGGCTGCATCCTGCCGCCGCGGAGCTATTTCGAGAAGGTGCAGCAGGTGCTGCGCAAATACGACATCCTGCTGATCGCCGACGAGGTGATCTGCGGCTTCGGCCGCACCGGCAACATGTTCGGCAGCGAGACCTATGGGTTGAAGCCGGACATGATCACCATGGCGAAGCAGCTCTCGGCCGCCTATCAGCCGATCTCGGCGATCATGATCAACGAGAAGATCTACCGCGCCGCCGTCGCGGAGAGCGAGAAGATCGGTACCTTCGGCCACGGCTTCACCTATGGCGGCCATCCCGTCGCCGCCGCGGTGGCGCTGGAGACGCTCAAGATCTACGAGGAGCGCAGCATCGTCGATCACGTGCGGAGCGTCAGCCCGCGCCTGCAGGACGGCGTGCGCCGGCTCGGCAGGCATCCCCTGGTGGGCGAGGCCCGCGGCGTCGGCCTCGTCGCCGGGCTCGAGCTCGTCAAGGACAAGGCAACGCGGGAGACTTTCGCGCCGGCGGACGCGGTGGCGGCTTACGCCGCGCGGCGGGCGCAGGCGCATGGGGTGATCACCCGCGGCCTCGGCGACGTGGTGAACCTCTGCCCGCCGCTCATCATCGATCAGAACGAGATCGATGACCTCCTGACGCGGATCGAGCGCGCGCTCGACGACACCCTGGACTGGGCGCGGGAGAAGCGCCTCGTCGCCGGCTGAGCCGCGGATCGCACGCGCCGGCGAAAGCTTGACGTTTGTCGCCGGCCGATGTTGACAGGCGTCCGGCGCGGCCGCCGCTCAGGCGCCGATCGCGCGCGGGCGGCTGCCGCCGCCGTCGAACTGCACGTTGATCCGCAGCACCGAGGTGCCGCCGGTCTTCGCCAGGGTGACGCGGATCATGTCCTCGCGGATCGTCACGTATTTCGCCACCACCGCCACCAGCTCGCGCTTCAGGAGCGGCAGGAACTCCGTGCTGTCGCGGCTCGCGCGCTCCTGCATGAGCACGCTCTGCAGGCGCTGCTTGGCGATGGCGGCGCTTGCCGGCTCGCGGCGGAAGAAGAGATCGAGGAGGCCCATCATGCCCTTCCCAGCAGCGCACGGAACAGGCTGCGGCGGGGGCGGGCGACGAAGCGGAGCTCGCGCTGCTCGCCGAGGAAGCGCGCCACCGCGTCGTCATAGGCGCGGCCGGCCGGGCTGTCGTCGTCGAGGATGACCGGCGTTCCGGTGTTGGACGCCTTGAGGACGCTCTGCGACTCCGGGATGACCCCCAGCACCGGCAGCGAGAGGATCTCCTTCACGTCGTCGATCGACATCATCTCGCCGTTGGCGACGCGGTCCGGCGAGTAGCGCGTCAGCAGCAGGTGCTCTTTCACCGGCTCCTGGTTGTGCTCGGCGCGGCGCGACTTGGCGGCGAGGATGCCGAGGATGCGGTCGCTGTCGCGCACCGATGAGACCTCGGGGTTGGTGACGATGATGGCGCTGTCGGCGTGATAGAGGGCGGTGAGCGCGCCGTGCTCGATGCCGGCGGGGCTGTCGCAGACGATGTAGTCGAACTCGTTGCGGAGATCGCCCATCACCCGCGCGACGCCGTCGGCTTTCAGCGCCTCCTTGTCGCGCGTCTGCGAGGTCGGGAAGACATGGAGGGTATCGATCCGCTTGTCGCGGATCAGCGCCTGGTTGAGCTTGGCATCGCCATTGATGACGTTGATGAAGTCGAAGACGACCCGGCGCTCGCAGCCCATGACGAGATCGAGATTGCGCAGTCCCACGTCGAAGTCGATCACCACGGTCTTGTGGCCGCGCTGGGCGAGGCCGGTGGCGATCGCCGCCGAGGTGGTGGTCTTGCCGACGCCGCCCTTGCCTGACGTCACCACGATCACGTGGCCCGGCGCCTTGGTCTTCTCCGTCACCTTTCCCAATCGATCCTCCTGCTCACGAATTCCCTCCGGCATCGGCGTTTCAGCTCCAGCCCGGCAGGATGCGCAGGCGGTCGTCGATCAGCGCCACCTGCGCCGCCTGCTTCAGATGCTCCGGCGCGATCGCCTCGCTGACGAAATAGCGGCCGGCGACGCAGACCAGCTCCGCCTCCAGGCGGTGGCAGAAGATGCGCGCGCTGGTGTCGCCCATGGCGCCGGCGATGGCACGGCCGCGCAGCGCCCCGTAGACGTGGATGTGGCCGTCGGCGATCACCTCGGCGCCGGCGCTCACCGGCGCCAGCACGATGAGATCGGCGTCACGAGCATAGATCTGTGTCCCCGAGCGGACGGGCTGGGTCACCAGCTTGCTCTTCGCCGGCGCGGTCTTCACGGCGGCATCGGGCGCCGGCGCGGCGGCCGGGATCCGTCGCGTTCCGGCAGCGCCGAAAGGGGCGAGGCCGGCGGCGAGCGCCAGGCGCTGCTGCACCGGGCTCGCACCCTGGACGCCGACGGCGACCAGCCGATGGCGCCGCAACAGATCGCGGAGCACGTCGAAGTCCGCCGCCGCGGTGCAGCCGAGACAATCCCTGAGGTCGATGACGACCGGCGCATCGGCGAAGAATCTCGGACTCAGTTTCACCTGTTCGGCGATCTCGGCATCGAGCGCGGGATCGTAGGGATCCGTCACCTTCACCGTCATCACGGTGAAGATCGCCCCCTGTACCCGGCCCGTGTTCATCGCAAATTGCCGCCCGCTCGCTGCGCTGCCACCACGTGGCGCATGCGACCGCACTAGCATGCTGATTCGAGCAGGGTCCCGTAGCCTTTATGAGGCGACTCGCGGCGCGCGGGAGAATTTTCCGCGAGCGGGGCAAGGCCGCTCTCGCGACGCGAGCGCGTCGCTGACGCGGCTCCGACCTTTGCTTGCGCAAATGTCTAGGGCCAGCTCACTTCCGGCGGCAGTGACATCAGGATCGCCTCGACATTCCCGCCGGTCTTGAGGCCGAAGAGCGTGCCGCGGTCGTAGAGCAGATTGAATTCGACGTAGCGGCCGCGCTTCACCAGCTGCGCCTGCCGCTGCTCCTCGGTCCAGCTCTCGAAGAGATGGCGGCGCGCCAGCGCCGGATAGATCTCGACAAAGGCCTCGCCCACCGCGCGGGTGAAGGCGAAGTCGCGCTCGAAATCGCCGGTGTCATGATAGTCGAAGAAGATGCCGCCGACGCCGCGCGGCTCGTTCCGGTGCGGCAGGAAGAAATACTTGTCGCACCACTCCTTGAAGCGCGGGTAGTAGGCGGCGTCGCTCGCGTCGCAGGCGGATTTGAGCGCGGCGTGGAAGGCGGCGGTGTCCGCCTCGACCGGAAACACCGGCGTCAGGTCGGCGCCGCCGCCGAACCACGCCTTGGTCGTGCGGATGTGCCGCGTGTTCATGTGCGCCGCAGGCACCAGCGGCGAGCGCGGATGGATCACCACCGAGATGCCGCATGCCCAGAAGCGCGGATCCTGCTCCGCGCCTGGGATCTGGGCGCGGAAGTCGCCACTGAACTCGCCATGGACGGCGGAGACGTTGACGCCGGCCTTCTCGAAAACGCGGCCTCTCAGAAGCCCCATCACCCCGCCGCCGCCGCCCTCGCGGCTCCAGGGCTTGCGCTCGAAGCGCGCGGCCATCGCCTCCGAGGGGCGCGCCGCGCGGTACTCCGCCTCGATCGCCTCGAGCTCGCTGATCAGCCGGTCGCGGAGGGACTCGAACCACTGGGCGGCGCGGGCCTGGCGCTCTGCCGCGATCGCGTCATCCGAGGTCATGGGCCGGCCTCGCCGGGCAGCAGGCCGGTCTGGCGGAGCGCCTCGCCCAGCACGATCGCGGCCGCGAGCGCCATATTGAGGGAGCGGAGGCCGGGCCGCATCGGCACCAGCAGCCGGGCGTCTGCCGCCGCGTGCACATGCTCTGGCACCCCGGCCGATTCGCGCCCCAGCAGCAGGATATCGTCAGGCTCGAACATGAAGCGATGGTAGTGCACCGCCCCCTTGGTCGTCAGCAGCAGGAGCCGGCTTGCCGGCTTGCGCTGTTCCAGGAACGCCGCCCAGGAGCGATGGCGGGCGAGGTCGAGCGCCTCGAGATAGTCCATGCCCGCCCGCTTCAACCGACGGTCTCCAAGCAGGAAGCCGGTGGGCTCGATGATGTCGAGGCCTGCTCCGAGGCAGGCGGCAAGCCGCATGACTGCGCCGGTATTCTGCGGGATGTCCGGCTCGTAAAGCGCAAGGCGCATCGGTCCGACCTGCTCCATAAGAGGAGAATTTGCCGCGGAAATCCGGTGTTTCCGGCTTTGCAAGCCAAGGGCGCTTCGACTATACCGGGGGCGCCGGCGCGCCGCCGAATCCAGGGGTTGCTGCGAGCTTTCTGCGGCAGGATGTCGCAATGAGGCGGCGCGGGTCGGCGTATTAGGGTGCGGCCACAATTCCTTGTGCCCGGACGGCAGTCGGGCCTTCAAGCGACGGGGTGACGGGTATGGCGGATACCGCGCAAGCCAAGGTCATGGGCGCGCCGGGCGGCGGACATGGGGACGGCACCACGCGGCGGGACTTTCTGGCGCTGACCGCGACGGCCCTGGGCGCGGTGGGGGCGGCGGCAGTGGCCTGGCCGCTCATCGACAGCATGAATCCGGCGCGCGACACCCTGGCGGCGGGCGCGCCGGTCGATATCGACATCTCGCACCTGCAGCCCGGCCAGCAGATCGTGGTGCTCTGGCGCAGCCGGCCGATCTTCATCGTCAACCGCACCCCCGACGAGCTCAAGCGGCTGCAGACCCCCACCGACATCAACCAGCTGCGCGATCCCGACTCGAGCGTGCTGCAGCAGCCGGAATACGCCAAGAACTGGCACCGCTCCGTGAAGCCCGAGTTCCTGGTGCTGATCGGCATCTGCACCCATCTCGGCTGCATCCCTAGCTTCGTGCCGCAGCCCGGCGGCAGCCTCGGTCCGAGCTGGGAGGGGGGATACTTCTGCCCCTGCCACGGCTCGCGCTACGATCTCGCGGGCCGTGTCTTTACCGGCGTGCCGGCGCCGTTCAACCTGCCGGTGCCGCCCTACAACTTCGTCAGCGACAAGGTCGTCCGCATCGGCGAGAACCCGCCGGGCTCGACCTTCGACCTGAATTCCATCGAGCAGATCTAGGGGGAGTTGGACCATGGCTGCCCCGCAGAACAAGATCGTGCGCTGGATCGACCACCGCCTGCCGATCTTCACCTATCTCGATCACGAGCTCCACGAGTACCCGACGCCGAAAAACCTGAGCTATTGGTGGAATTTCGGGTCGCTCGCCGGCTTCATGCTGGTGGCGATGATCGCCACCGGCATCTTCCTGGCGATGAACTACACGCCGCATGTGGACTACGCCTTCGATTCCGTCGAGCGCATCATGCGCGACGTGAACTACGGCTGGCTGATGCGCTACATCCACATGAACGGCGCGTCGTTCTTCTTCATCGTCACCTACATCCACATCTTCCGCGGCATCTATTACGGCTCCTACAAGGCGCCGCGCGAGCTGCTGTGGATGCTGGGCGTGGTGATCCTGCTGCTGATGATGGCGACCGCCTTCATGGGCTACGTGCTGCCCTGGGGCCAGATGAGCTTCTGGGGCGCCACCGTCATCACCAACCTGTTCTCGGCGATCCCGCTGGTCGGCAACGACATCGTCACCTGGCTCTGGGGCGGCTTCGCGGTCGGCAACCCGACCCTCAACCGCTTCTACTCGCTCCACTACCTGCTGCCCTTCGTGATCGTTGGCGTCGTCGTGCTGCATGTGCTGGCGCTCCATCAGCACGGCTCCAACAACCCGCTCGGCATCGACCGCAAGGGTCCGCAGGACAGCATCCCCTTCCATCCCTACTACACGATCAAGGATATGTTCGGCCTTGGCGTGTTCCTGATCATCTATGCGTGCTTCGTGTTCTTCATGCCGAACGCGCTCGGCGATCCGCAGAACTACATCCAGGCCAATCCCCTGCAGACGCCGCCAGAGATCGTGCCGGAGTGGTACTTCCTGCCCTTCTACGCGATCCTGCGCTCGGTGCCGGACATCCTCTTCATCCCGGCGAAGCTCGCCGGCGTGCTCTGCATGTTCGGCTCGATCGGGCTGCTGTTCGTCCTGCCCTGGCTCGACACCTCCAGGGTCAGGAGCGCGCGTTTCCGCCCGATCTACAAGTGGTTCTTCTGGCTGCTGGTGATCGACGCCTTCGCGCTCGGATATGTCGGCGCGCACCGGCCGGAGGGCCTCTACATCATCATCGGCCGGGTGGCGACGCTCTACTACTTCGTCCACTTCCTCATCGTCATCCCGCTGCTGGGCAAGCTGGAGCGGCCGTTGCCGCTGCCCGCCAGCATCAGCGCCGCGATCCTGGCGAAGCGCCCGCCGCGTCCCTCCGGCGTGATGGAGAAGGCATGATGCGCAAGCTCCTCGCCGCCGGCTTGACCGCCGCGCTCCTCGTCGGCGCCGCTTCCGCCTATGCCCAGGAGGAGGAAGCGCTGCCCCATCTGGACTGGTCCTTCTATGGGATCTTCGGCACCTACGACCGGGCCGCGGCCCAGCGCGGATTCCAGATCTACAACGAGGTCTGCTCGAACTGCCATTCGCTGAACCTGCTGACCTATGGCGATCTCACCGACCTCGGCTTCACCCAGGACCAGGTGAAGGCGATTGCCGCGGCGAAGCAGGTGCCGGATACCGACGACAGCGGCCAGCCGATCCAGCGGCCGGCGCTGCCCTCGGATCACTTCGTGGCGCCGTTCCCCAACGTGAAGGCGGCTCGCGCCGCCAACAACGGCGCGCTGCCGCCGGATCTCTCCCTCATCATCAAGGCGCGCGAGGGCGGTCCCGACTACGTGCACGGGATCCTGACCGGCTACATCAATCCGCCCGCCGGATTCCATCTCGGCGACGGCATGAACTACAACGAATACTTCCCCGGCCATCAGATCGCGATGCCGAAGCCGCTGAGCGACAAGCAGGTCACCTATGCCGACGGCACCCCCGCGACGGTGCCGCAGATGGCGCACGACGTCACCACCTTCCTCGCCTGGGCCTCCGACCCGACCCTCGACCAGCGCCACCACATCGGGTTCAAGGTGATGCTGTTCCTCGTCGTCGGCGTCGGCGTGTTCTACGCCGCCAAGCGCAAGACCTGGTCCGCGATCGAGCATTGACCGGATGGCCGGCCCCGTCATCGGCATCATCGGCGGCAGCGGCCTCTATCAGATCGACGGGCTCGCCGATGTCGAATGGCGGCGGGTCGAGTCGCCGTTCGGCGAGACCTCGGACGCGTTTTGCTTTGGCACGATCGCGGGCCAGCCGGTGGTGTTCGTGCCGCGGCACGGGCGCGGCCACGTGCTGCCGCCCTCCGGGATCGATTTCCGCGCCAATATCGACGCGCTGAAGCGCTGCGGCGTCACCGACATCGTGTCGCTGTCGGCGGTCGGCAGCCTGCGCGAGGATCTCGCGCCCGGCGACTTCGTCGTGATCGACCAGTTCATCGACCGCACCTTCGCCCGCGAGAAGAGCTTCTTCGGCGAGGGCCTGGTCGCCCACGTGTCGGTCGCCGATCCGGTCTGCCCCCGGCTGGCGGGCCGCGCCGCGGGGGCCGCGCGCGAGG
>DATJOK010000161.1:0-4915 GCA_035507155.1 Allostellaceae bacterium | reverse complement strand
GTGGTGCTCACCACCGACATCACCGAAGTGAGCTCGGGCATCGATCTCCTCTATCCGGGACGACGTCTCGACGAGATGCCGGCTTTCGCCGACTTCCACGTCGGCGTCAACCGAGCCCACGGCCCGAGGCGCTGGATCCGTCCGCAGGCGATCTTCGACTTCGACGGCTATGAGCCGTTCAAGCCGCTGCCCCTTGACCAGGGCCTGCCGATGTTCGAGTGGGGGCTCAACAACGTCATCGGCAACACGGCGCATCAGTACCTGTTCATCCATGCGGGCGCGATCGAGCGCAACGGGAAGGTGGCGCTGCTGCCGGGCGAGCCGGGCGCCGGCAAGAGCACGCTCACCGCCGCGCTGGTGCACCGCGGCTGGCGCCTTCTTTCCGACGAGCTGGCGATGATCCGCTTCGAGGACGGCCAAGTGGTGCCGCTGGCGCGGCCGATCAATCTCAAGAACGCGTCGATCGGACTGATCCGCGCCCTGGTGCCGGAGGCGGTCTTCAGCCCCGAGGTGACCGATACCGTCAAGGGCACCGTGGCGCTGCTGCGGCCGCCCGCCGACAGCGTTGCCCGCGTCAACGAGACGGCGAGGCCCGGCTGGATCGTCTTCCCGTCCTGGCGCGCGGATGCCGAGCCTCGGCTCGAGCCCGTGCCCAAGGCGGAGGCCTTCATCTCGGTGCTCCGCAACGCGACGAACTACGATCTCCACGAGGCGCGCGGCTTCGAGCTGCTCGCCGACGTCATCGAGGGCTGCGGCTGCTTCAGCTTCAGCTACCGGGATTTCGACGAGGCGTTCCGCGCCTTCGACGCGCTCGCCGAAGCGGCCTGACCGCGACGGTCAGACCAGCACTTCCGGCGGCACCGGATGGCTGAGGAAATTGATCGGGCTCGCGGTAAGCCCGTAAGCTCCGGACTGGAACACGACAACGAGATCGCCGGGCTCGGCTCGGGCAAGCTCGGCGCGGTCCGCCAGCACGTCGAGCGGCGTGCAGAGGCATCCCACCACGCTCGCAGTCTCGCTCTCCGCGGCATCCATGCGATTGCCGATGGCGACGGGGTAGTTGCGGCGGATCACCTGGCCGAAATTGCCGGAGGCCGCCAGCTGATGATGGAGGCCGCCATCGGTCACCAGGAAGACCTGGCCGCGGCTCTCCTTGCGATCGAGCACACGGGCGACATAGACGCCGGCCTCGCCGACGATGTAGCGGCCGAGCTCGACGACAACTTTCGCCTCCGGCAGCGCCGGCCGCAGGCGCTCCCGCAGCAGCCGCGCGAGGTTTTCGCCGATCGGCGCGATGTCGAGGGGCAGGTCCTTCGGGAAATAGGGAATGCCGAAGCCGCCGCCGATGTTGAGATAGCGGAGCGGCGCCGGCGCCTTGGCGGCGAGCGCGATCGCCAGCTCCACCGTCCGGGTCTGCAGGCCCTGCAGCATCTCGGCGTGCAGGTTCTGCGAGCCCGCGAAGATGTGAAAACCCCAGAAATCGAGGCCGAGGCGGGGCATCTCGCCCAAGAGCGCCGGCACCTGCTCGCTGTCGACGCCGAACTGCTGCGGCCCACCGCCCATGCGCATCCCCGAGGCCTTCACCTCGAAATCGGGATTGATGCGGAGCGCGACGCGCGGACGGCAGCCGAGCGCCGTTCCCAGCTCGGCGACGGTCCGCATCTCGCGCGGGGATTCGAGCTCGATCAGCACGCCGGCAGCGATCGCCTGGCGCAGCTCCACCGGCGTCTTGCCGGGGCCGGCGAAGCCCATCTGTGCCGCCGGCATCGGCGTGTCGAGCGCCACCTTCATCTCCTGCGCCGAGGCGACGTCGAAGCCGTCCACCAGCGCCGCCAGATGCTGCACCACCGCCGGCATCGGATTGGCCTTGATCGCGTAGTGGAGCGCGACGCCCTCCGGCAGATGGCGGCGCAGATGCGCGATCCGGTCCGTGATCCGCTGCCGGTCATAGGCGTAGAACGGCGTCTGGCCGATCCGCTCCGCCAGCGCGGTGATCGGCAGGCCGCCCACCAGCAGGCAGCCGTCGCGCACCGGAAACGATGCGATCGCCGGATGGCGCGGCGCGCTCACGGCGCGCGCTCCCCGAAGGTGCCGGCGAGCTCCGCCGCGAGCGCCTTGCGGTCGATCTTGCCGTTGGGATTGCGCGGCAGCTGCGCGCGCTCCACCGCCTTCAGCGGCACCATGTACTGCGGCAGCTGGCGCCGGCATTCGGCGATGACGGCGGCGGCATCGAGCACGCCGCCGGCGGGCGGCGACGCCACGACCACGATCCCCTGCCCCAGGCTCGGATGCGGCAGGCCCAGCGCCACCGCGGCGCCGACGAGGCCGGTGGAATAGACGACCTCCTCCACTTCGGTCGGGCTCACCCGGTAGCCCGAGGTCTTGATCATGTCGTCGGACCGGCCGACGAAATAGAGGAAGCCCTCGGCGTCGCGGCGCACCAGGTCGCCGGACCAGACCGCGATCTCCGGCAGCGGAATCCCCGGGGGCTGTCCCGGCGCCGGCCGGAAGCGCGCGGCTGTGCGCTCGGCATCGTTCCAGTAGCCCATGGACACCAGCGCGCCGCGATGGACGAGCTCGCCGGGCTCGTCGGCATCGCAGAGCGTGCCGTCGGGGCGCACGACGAGGATCTCCGCGTTGGGGATCGCCTTGCCGATCGAATCCGGCCGCCGGTCGACCTCCGCGGGATCGAGGTAGGTGGAGCGGAAGGCCTCGGTGAGGCCGTACATGAGATAGGGCTTCGCCTGGGGAAAGATGGCGCGCAGCCGGTCGAGGGTGGCGCGCGGCATGTGGCCGCCGGTATTCGCGAAATAGCGGAGCGAGCGGCTCGCCGCGGGCGGCCATTCTGACTCGACGAGCTGGATCCAGAGCGGCGGCACGCCGGTGATGCCGGTGATCGCCTCCTCGGCGCAGGCGCGCACCACATCACGCGCCAGGAGATAGTTGAGCAGCACTACTTTGGCGCCGACCGCGAAGGCGGTGGTGAGCTGGCTCAAGCCGGCATCGAAGCTGAGCGGCAGCACCGAGAGGATGCGGTCCTCGGGCGTGTTCTCGAGATACTGGCTGACGCTTCGGGCGCCCGCCACCATGTTCCGGTGCGACAGCACCACGCCCTTGGGATTGCCGGTGCTGCCGGAGGTATAGAGTATGGCCGCCATATCGGTATCGATGACGCGGCTCGGCTTCTGCGCGCCCCTCGCCTCCGTGGCCTGCTGCCAAGTGAGCGTCTTCGGGCCGCTCGCCGTCGGCGCTTCAGACCCATCCACCGAGATCACGGTCGTCAGATCGGGCGACTGGCCGATCTCCTCGGCGAGCTCAGCAATGCGCATGCGCGAGGTCACCAGCATGCGCACGTTGCAGTCACGCAGGATGTAGCCGACCTGGCGCGGCTTCAGCACGGGGTTGATCGGCACGAAGACCGCGCCGGCGGCCGCGGCGGCGAACATCGCCACCACCATCTCCAGCCGCTTCTCCAGATAGATGCCGAGGCGCTCGCCACGGCCGAGGCCGAGCGCGGCAAAACCCTCCGCCATCCGCTCGACCCGCCGCCACAGCTCCGCGTAGTCGAGACCCTCGCCGCGATAGGAGACTGCAGGGTGCGCGGACAGGCGGCGCGCGGTGTTCCGCACCAGCTCGTGCAGCAATTCAGTCATGGAAGGACGCCGAGCCGCCGGATTGCATTGCCCCTGACATCGGCCGGCACGCTAGCACAAAAGCCTATTCGGGCGGCGATTCTTCTGCTGGCGCCGTCGGATTCACCATGTTTTCCGGGCCGGCGATCTGGTTAACGGCCGCGCCCGCCGTTGCGGTTGCGGCCCCGCTATGGTCTTCTGCCGCCCGCTATGGCGCGCGCAAAGCCCGAGCCTCGCTCCCTGGAGAGCCTGCCCGCTGCACCGGCGCCGGCGTCGCAGCCGCGCCTGATCTGCCATGTCATGCAGCGCCTGGCAGTCGGCGGCCTCGAGAACGGCGTCGTCAATCTCATCAATAACCTGCCCGACGACGCCTATCGCCACGCGGTGATCTGCGTCACCTCCGCGACCGAGTTCCGCCAGCGCATCCGCCGGCCCGACGTCGAAGTGCACGAGATCGGCAAGCGGCCCGGCAAGGACATCGACGCCTATCGCCGGATGTGGCAGGTGCTGCGCCGGCTCCGGCCGCAGATCGTGCATACCCGCAACCTGCCCGCCCTCGATATGCTGGCGCCGGCCTGGCTCGCCGGCGTGCCGCGCCTCGTCCACAGCGAGCACGGGCTCGACATGATCGAGCTCGACGGCGGCAATCGGAAATACAATCGGCTGCGCAGGCTCAGCCGATCGGTGGTGGACCGCTACGTCGCGGTGTCGGGCGATCTCGCGGGCTGGCTTCGGCGCGAGATCGGCGTGCCGGAGGCGCGGCTCGATCTCATCTACAACGGCGTCGACACCGGGCGCTTCACCCCGGAGGGTGCGCCCGCTCCACTGCCGGCGAATTTCGCCGCAGCGGGCGCGATCGTCGTCGGCACCGCGGGCCGGCTCGAAGCGGTGAAGAACCAAGTCGGTCTCGCCCGCGCCTTCTGCCGCGCGCTGGAGCAGCGCCCGGAGCTTCGCGCGCGGCTCCGCCTGCTGGTGGTCGGCAGCGGCAGCCAGGAGCAGGAGCTCCGCGCCATCCTCGCCGCCGGCGACGCCCTCGACCTCGCCTGGCTGCCAGGCTCGCGCGACGACATGCCGGCGCTCTACCGGGCGATCGATCTCTTCGTGCTGCCCTCGCTTCGCGAGGGGATCTCGAACACGGTGCTGGAGGCGATGGCGAGCGGCCGTCCGGTGATCGCCACCGCCGTCGGCGGCAATCCCGAGATCATGCCCGACGATGTCGCCGGCACGCTGGTGCCGGTCGGGGACGAGGACGCCATGGCGACGGCGATCCTGCGCTACGTCGA
>DATJOK010000160.1:0-10613 GCA_035507155.1 Allostellaceae bacterium | reverse complement strand
CTCGTCTCAACCGCTTCTCGACGCGATATCCCGAGGTCGCGTTGGTGCCTGTTTTGCGATCCGGCTCTGCAGCACGCTCAGTTCATCGATCACGCCCCTGACGCCGGGAGTGCGGCCGGCGATGTCGTCGGCATATCGACGCTGGACGGAGGTGGCGACTACGCCCCGCATCAGCACCTCGCCCTGCCGAGCGGTGACCGTGATGTCGTCGCCGGAGACGAGGGGATCCCGCGCGAGCCCGACGCGGACGTTCCCGGCGAGAAGGGCGTCGGCGGGGCGGCCCGCCGCCGCGATCTCGATGAAGTCCTGGACGTCGCCCCGCGCCACCACGGAGCTCGCGTCCTCGCGGGCCGCATGGCCGGCGGCGAGGTCAGGGGCGGTTCCCGAGAGGATGACGGTTCCCGATGAGGCAATGACGTCGGGCATGAAACGGTCCAGGCGGGGATCGGCGGCGAGCGTCGCTCGAACCGCAGCATCGATCGCGCCGTCCGGACGATGCCGCGGCGGTGCCGAGGTCGCCGCGGCCCCGGCGAGGGCAGGATCGATCCACATCCGATCGATCCTGGCGGAGACGCCATCGACATCGGCAACACGCATCGCCCGGCGGCGCTCGAAGTCGCTGGCGACCGGGCCGGAAAGCGTCACTCTCCCGTGCGACACGCTTACCCGCGGCGGCTCATAGCAAAGCCAGGGGTCCCATCGCAGCAGCTCGCGGATGTCCCGCGCGACCTCGCCATCGCGTCGATGAGCCAGCGCGCTCACCGTGATGTCGTTGTCGACCTCGCGAACGCCTTCGACACCCCACGCCGCCTGCGCGGCCAGGCGCTTTTCCGCCGCGGAGTCGACTGTTCCGCTGAGTGTCACGGTGCCGTCGATGCTGCTGATGCGGATCGGCCACCTCGCGATGGCGGGATCGACGATCAGCGCCGCCGTCACATCATCGTCGATGTCTGTGTCGGACCGGTGGACCGGCGCGACTTTGAGCAGATCCACGATGCCGCGAACGCCGCGAACGGTCTTCGTCAGCTGCACCGACCACTGCCGCGTCAGCGGTGTGGAAACGGTTCCGGAAAGGACCGCGACTCCCTTCACCACCCGCACCGTGATCCAGTCGCTCGATATCAAGCCGTCGCGCTGGAACCGCTGCTCGATCAAAGTGCGGAGCGCGATATTCCGCAACGCCGGGACGATCGGTGTCGCCATGGCGCTGCCAGCCATCAGAAACGCGCTGAGCGCGATCAACGGAAAGTAAAGTCGACCGATCACCTTGCACCTCCGAGCCTGCCGGGGCGCATCGCCGGACCTCAGACGTGGTGCCTTGTCGGCCGGGTTCAACCCGGCGTGTTGTAGCAACGTCGCGGCGCGATGAGAAAGGTCGCGGGCGATCGAAGCTGTCGCCGAATTCACAAAAGGGTGGGCGCTTCCGCCAGCGGCCGGGCGCCGGCGCGTCCGCTCTTTTATTGCGCCTGCTCGCCCTGCCAGCGCAGGAGGTAGGTTTGCAGGCGCCAGATCAGCATCGAGAGGATGACGCCGACCACCATCAGGATGATGACCGCGACCATCATGCCGGAGGCCTCGCCGCGCGCCTCGGACTCGATGATGAGCCGGCCGATGCCGTGCTCGGCGCCGATGAACTCGCCGACGATGACGCCGATGAGGGCGAAGGAGATCGCCGGGGTGAGCGAGGCGAAGACCCAGGCCATGGTGGAGGGGATGATCACCGTCCGCGCGATCTGCCACTCGCTGGCGCCCAGCAGACGCGCGGCGCTGACGAAGCCGGGCTCGACCGAGCGCGCGCCGGCGAAGGTGTTGTAGAAGACCAGGAACACCACGACGATCCAGGAGGTCACCACCTTCGAGCTGTCGCCGATGCCGAAGGCCAGCACGATGATCGGCGCCAGCGCGATGCGCGGGATCGAGTTCACCGCGGTGATGAAGGGCTGGAAGACCGCCGAGAGCCGGTCGGAGCGGCCGAGGATCAGCCCCAGCACGAAGCCGCTGGAGACGCCGGTCAGGAAGCCGAAGAAGGTATTCCGGAGCGTGACCCAGGTCGCGGTCCAGAGATTGTTGTCGAACTTCGCCATGCAGCGGCCGAAATCGCCGTTCGTCCAGCCGTTCCAGGCGCCGAGGCTGGTCTTGAGGCAGCCAAGCACCAGGAACTGGTTGACGATCTCCGACGGCTTCGAGATGAAGTATGGGTCGAGGAGGTCCGGGACGAGGTTGGGAAAGCGGCCATGCAGGTCGAATCCCCACTGCCAGATCGCCAGGATCGCGATGCAGATCGCCCCCTGCCACAGCAGGGTCGTGGACGGAAGCCGCTTCATTCCGCGCGTCCCTTGATGAATTCCTCGCCGAGCGAATGCCAGATGCGGGTGAAGAGCTCGCCGTAGTGCGGCGTCTCGCGCAGCGTCACCGCGTCGCGCGGCCGCGGCAGGTCTACGGCGAACATCTCCTTGATGCGGCCCGGCCGCGCCGAGAACATGATGATGCGGTCGGCGAGCGTCAGCGCCTCCGAGAGGTCATGGGTCACGAACAGCACTGTCTGCTGCTCGCGGTCCCAGATCCTGAGCAGCACTTCGTGCATGTCGATCTTGGTATGGGTGTCGAGCGCTCCGAAGGGCTCGTCCATCAGCAGGATCTGCGGCCGCACCACCAGGGTGCGCATGAGGGCGACGCGCTGGCGCATGCCGCCCGAGAGCGACGAGGGATAGGCATCGGCGAAGCCGCGCAATCCCGCCTGCTCGATGCAGGCGGCGACCCGCTCCGCGCGCTCTGCCCTGGCGATGCCGGCGAGCTCGAGGCCGTAGCCGATGTTCTCGGCGACCGTGCGCCAGGGAAAGAGCGTGTCCCGCTGGAAGACGTAGCCCACCTGTGGGCTGGCCTTGTTCGGCTGCGCGCGGACGCCGTCGATCAGGATCTCGCCGCCGCCGGGCGCGAGCAGGGTCGAGATCATGTTCAGAACCGTACTTTTGCCGCAGCCCGAGGGCCCCAGCAGGGCCACGAACTCGCCCTTGCAGACGGTGAAGGAGACGTCGTGCACCGCCTCGATCATGGCGGTGCCCAGCTTGAAGGATTTCGAGAGGCCGCGGACCTCCACCCGCGGCTGCTGCGCGGTCAATCCGGTGCCGTCCAACTCAGAGCGAGCCCGTCGCCGGATAGACCTTCTTGGCGGTGGTGACGAAGCTCGAATCGATGATCTCGGCCATCGGGATCGGCTTGATGCCGGTCAGCTCGCGGAACCAGACCTTGGATCCGCGCTGGTAGGCGGCCGGATCGACCTCGCCGCTGTAATCGAA
This sequence comes from Allostellaceae bacterium, assembly GCA_035507155.1. Taxonomy (GTDB): domain Bacteria; phylum Pseudomonadota; class Alphaproteobacteria; order ATCC43930; family CGMCC-115725; genus DASZHJ01. The sequence goes on along the minus strand of DATJOK010000160.1, from coordinate 7,317 downwards.
GAAGCCCTTCATCTGGGTGATGTCGAAGATGGTGGCGTCGCGCGAGGTGCTGCCGAGATAGGGCTCGACCATGCCGTAGATCTCCTCGACCGAGTGGCCCTTGATCCATTGCGTTCCACGCCAGAGCGCGGTGACCATCGCCTGCGTCTTGGCGGGATCCTGGTCGATCGTCGCCTTTAGCGTGAAATGCACCGTCGCCGGCACCTTGCCGCCGATATACTTGTTCCAGTTCGCCTCGCCCGACCCGTCGAACAGCAATGTGCCCCAATGGTTCTCCGCCGCGTGCTTGAGGAGGGCGGTCGAATTCACCAGCACGTCGACCTGACGGGTCTTGAGCGCGCCCAGCATGCTCTCGACGTCGCCGAGGCCGATCCAGGTCACCTTGTCGTCGAGCTTCATGACCTCCATGTAGTAGGAGGCCCAGACATGGTTGGTGCCGCCCAGCGACGAGACGCCGATGATCGGCTTGTGGCCGTCCGGCCGCTTGGTGTTGGCGAGTTGCTCCAGCGTCTTCACGCCCTGGTCGGCGAGCTGCTGGTTGATCATGAAGACCACGGCGCTGTTGCGCACGTCGACCGGCATGAACACCCGCGCCGGCCTGCCGTGGTTGATGAGCTGCATCGGATGTGACATGTCGCCGATGCCCATATCGCCCTGGCCGGAACCCACGATCTCGCGCATCTTCACGCCGCTGCCGCCCTGGATCAGCTTGCAGTCGAGCCCAGCGTCCTTGAAGAAGCCGGCACGGTCGGCGATGTAGTGGGAGAGATAGGCGACCTCGGCGGTGGGGTAGATGTCGCGGGCGGGCTTGAGGTCGGAGGCGCGCGCCCGTCCGCCCAGAGCCAGGGAAAGGCCGCCGGCGCCGGCAACGCAGATCAACGAACGACGGGTCAGGATCATCGCCATCTTCTTCCTCCCTCTATCCCGGCTTTCGCGTTCCAGTCGCGACCATTTCCGCCGGAAACCGGTCGGATTATAGGAGCGGGAGGGACCTGCAAAAGTCGCGGTTCGGCAAGGCGCCGTCGCGGCCCACGACGGCGACCGACGCGGTTCGGCAACGCTCTCAGGCTTTGCGTGGCTCCGGCTTCAAGAGGTAGTCGACCAGAAGGCGAGTCGCCGGCGGCAAGGATGCCCGATCGCGCACTGCAAGCACGAGGGTACGGAGCGCCCAGGGCTCATCGATCGGTATCGTCGCGAGGCCGGCGAGGTCGAAGCGGCCGGTGGTGATCTCCTTCGGCACGACGCCGGCACCCATCCGCGCCTGGACGAGCCGGATCAGAGCGTCGAAGCCGCTCACGCGGATCCTGACCTTGAGCTGCCGCCCGAGCTCCGCCGCCGCCTTGATGCAGAGCGTGTCGATCGAGCTTCCGATCTCCAGGCTAATGAATTCGAGCTGGACCAGCTCGGAGAAGCGCACCGAGGGCCGACCGGCGAGCGGGTGATTGGCGGGCAGGATCGCCACCAGATTGTCCTGGCGATAGCGGAAGCATTCGAGGTCCGGCGCCAGGATATTGCCGCCGAAGATGCCGAGATCGGCGCGGTTCTCGGTCACCGCACGGATGATCTCCGGGCTGATGCTCTCCTCGAGGTCGACCCGCACCAGGGGATGCAGCACCAGGAACTCGCCCAGCTGCTGGGCCAGGGATTCAAGGATCGCCGACTTGTTGACGAAGAGCCGGATGTGGCCGCGCGTGCCCTGGCGATAGCCCACGAGATCGGTCTCGAGATGGGCGAGGTTGCCGAGCACGATGCGCGCGTGCTCCAGCAGCGCATAGCCGGCGGCTGTCGGCTCGATCCCCTTCGAGCGGCGATAGAGGAGCTCGACCTGCAGCATCTCCTCCAGGTCGGAGATCCGCCGGCTCACCGCGGAGACGGCGATGTGCTTCTTCTCCGCCGCCTTGGCGATGCTCTGCTCTTCGACGATCGCGACGAAGAGCTGCAGCGTCAGGAGATCGATGCGCAGATTCAACGGCATCCCGCTTGCGACAGGGATGGTCGGCCCGACGGAGGAAGTCGGGCCGACCGAGGAAGCCGTTATACCTCTCTGTTTTCGCGCGGGGAAACCGCGGTCATTGCGGCGGCGTCGGGCGGGCGGGCGGCTCGTCCTGGCCAAGCGGTTGCCGTCGTTCAGTGCTCCAGCGCCGCCACCACGGCGTCGCCCATCTCCGCAGTGCCGACCTTGCGCATGCCGTCCTGGTGGATGTCCGCGGTCCGATATCCTTTCGCGAGCACGGCGCGCACCGCCTTCTCGATCCGGTCGGCCTCCTCGGCCTTCCCCAGGGAATAGCGCAGCAGCATCGCGGAGGAGAGGATCGAGGCCAGGGGGTTGGCGATGTTCTTTCCCGCGATGTCCGGCGCCGAGCCGTGCACGGGCTCGAAGAGACCCTGCGTTCCCTTGCCCATGGAGGCGGAGGGCAGCATGCCGATCGAGCCCGTCAGCATCGCCGCGGCATCCGACAAGATGTCGCCGAACACGTTACCGGTGACGATCACGTCGAAGGAGCGCGGTGCCCTGATCAGCATCATCGAGGCGGCGTCAACATAGAGATGAGTGAGCTCCACGTCGGGATAGTTGCGGCCGACCTCGGTCACCACCTCGCGCCAGAGATGCATGGTCTCCAGCACGTTGGCCTTGTCGACGGAGCAGAGCTTGCGCCGCCGCTTGCGCGCGGTCTCGAATCCGACGCGGGCGATGCGGGCGATCTCGTCCTCGTCGTAGCGCATGGTGTTGATGCCGACGCGCCGGCCGTTCTCGGTGCGGAAGCCGCGTGGCTCGCCGAAATAGAGATCGCCGGTGAGCTCGCGCAGGATCATCATGTCGACGCCCTGGACGATCTCCGGCTTCAGCGTCGAGGCGCCGATCAGCTCCGGGAACAGCACCGCCGGACGGAAGTTGGCGAAGAGCTGCAGGGCCTTCCTGAGTTTCAGCAGGCCGAGGCCCGGCCGCTTCGAGCGATCCGGCAGCTGATCGGTGATGCCGCCGGCGGCGCCGAACAGGATCCCATCGACGCTGCTCGCGAGCTTGAGTGTCTCCGCCGGCAGCGGATCGCCCGCCGCATCGACGCCGGCCTGGCCGATCGGCGCCTCTTCCATGGCGAGGTCGAAGCGGTTGCTGGCGACCGCGCGCAGCACCTTGACCGATTGCGCCGTCACCTCGGGGCCGATGCCGTCGCCGGGCAGCACCGCGATCTTCATGGGTTCTTCTCCTTCAGATGTTCTCTCGGCCGTAGCGGTTCTCGAAGGCGACGATCTCGTCGACCTGCGAGAGGGTGAAGGCCAGCTCGTCGACGCCATTCAGCAGGCAATGCTTGGCGAAGGGATCGATCTCGAAGCCGTGCTTTGACCCGTCCGGCAGGGTCACGGTCTGCGACGGCAGGTCGATCGCAACCTTGGCCCCCGGCGTTACCTGCAGCGACGCAATGAGATCGGCCACGACCTGCGCCGGCAGCACCACCGGCAGCACGCCGTTCTTGAGGCAGTTGTTGCGGAAGATGTCACCGAAGCTGGGCGCGATCGCGGCGCGGAAGCCGTAATCGGCGAGCGCCCAGACCGCGTTCTCGCGCGAGGAGCCGCAGGCGAAGTTCTTCTCGCCGACCACGATCTGGGCCGCGCGGAACTCGGGCTTGTTGAGCGGGAATTCCGGCCGCTCGGTCCCGTCCGCCGCGAAGCGCAGGTCGCGGAACAGGCACTCGCCGAGCCCCAGCTCGCGGTCGCGGCTCAGGAAGCGCGCAGGAATGATCTGGTCGGTGTCGAAATTCGGCTGCGCGATCGGGAGCACCACCGCCTCGAGGCTGACGAACGGCTTCATGGCGCGGCCTCCAGCCGGCGCACGTCGGTGAGCCGGCCGGTGACGGCGGCGGCAGCGGCCATCGCCGGGCTCATCAGGTGGGTGCGCGCGCCCGGTCCCTGGCGGCCGACGAAATTGCGGTTCGAGGTCGAGGCGCAGCGCTGGCCCGGCGCCACGATCTCGCCGTTGGTGCCGAGGCAGAGCGAGCAGCCGGGCTCGCGCCAGTCGAAGCCGGCGGCTTTGAAGATCCGGTCGAGCCCCTCGACCTCGGCCTGGCGCTTGATGAGGCCGCTGCCCGGCACCACCCAGGCCCGCACGGTCTCGACGACCTTGCGTCCCTGCACGACCTTGGCGGCGGCGCGCAGATCCTCGATACGGCTGTTGGTGCAGGAGCCGATGAAGACACGGTCCACCGTCACCTGGTCGAGCGGTGTGCCGGGGACGAGGCCCATGTAGTCGAGCGCCCGTCGCATCCCCTCGCGCTTCTCCGCATCGGGCTCGGTGGCGGGATCGGGCACCGTCCCGGTGATCGGCGCCGCGTTCTCTGGGCTGGTGCCCCAGGTCACCATGGGTGCGAAGCTCGATCCGTCGAGGGTCACCTCGCGATCGAAGGTGGCTTCAGGGTCGCTCGGCAGCTTCCGCCAGCGCTCGACCGCGGCCTCCCAGGCAGCACCCTTCGGGGCATAGGGGCGGCCGTGCAGGTAGACGAAGGTCGTCTCGTCCGGCGCCACCATGCCCGCGCGCGCCCCGGCCTCGATCGACATGTTGCAGAGGGTGAGGCGTCCCTCCATCGACAATCCTCGGATGGCGCTGCCGGCGTATTCGATCACATGCTCGGTGGCGCCGGCGGTGCCGATGCGGGAGATGACGGTAAGGATCACGTCCTTCGCGGTGACGCCGGAGGGCAAGGTCCCGTCGATGACGATACGCAGCGTCTTGGGCTTGCGCTGCCAGAGCGTCTGCGTCGCCAGCACATGGGAGACCTCGGTCGAGCCGATGCCGAATGCGAGCGCCCCCACCGCGCCATGGGTCGAGGTATGGCTGTCGCCGCAGACCAGCAGGATGCCGGGCTGGCTCAACCCCTGCTCGGGACCGACGATATGGACGATGCCCTGGCGCGCGTCATCCAGGCCGAACTGGGTGATGCCGGCCGCCCGGGTGTTCTGCACCAGCTGCTCGACCATGCCGCGCTTTTCCGGATCGGGGATCTCGGCGATCTTGCGGGTGTCGGTGAGCACGTAATGATCGGGCGTCGCGAAGGTGCGGGAGGGGACGCGCACGGGAACGCCGCGGTTTTTCAGCACCTGGAAGGCCGGCGCCGATCCGTCGTGGATGAGATGGCAATCGACATAGAGGAGCGTCTGCCCGTCCGGCCGCTCGAGCACGCGATGGCGCGACCAGATCTTCTCGAACATCGTGCGCGGCAGACTATCGGCCGGCATTCCCCATCCTCCCAAGGTCCGGCCCTTTCCGGCCGTCGGGCAGGGAGACTAGCCGGTGTCCCACGCCGCGAGGCATCGTATTTGAGGGGCCTGCCATCGCATCCTGCGATCCTTCGGCTGGCGTGACGTTAACGCTCCCTGCGCGGATCCCAGGTGACGTGATCTTCCTCGTTGAGGCGATCGAGCCTGGCCATCTGCTCGGTGCTCAGCTCGAAATCGAAGATCGCAGCGTTCTCGACGATCCGCTCCTTCCGCGCGGACTTCGGGATCGTGACGAAGCCTTTTTGCAGCGACCAGCGCAGGAGGATCTGGGCCGGGCTCCGGCTCGCCTCGCGCGCCACCTTCGCCAGATCGGGATTGTCCAGATTCATGCCCTTGGTGAGCGGGCTGTAGGCCACGATAGCGATGCCTTGCGCACTGCAGAAGGACACGACATCCCGCTGCTGACACCAGGGGTGCAGCTCGATCTGATTGACTGCCGGCGGAGTGCCGGCGTGGCTCAGAAGCTCCTCGAGATGACTGACCATGTAGTTGCTGACGCCGATCGCGCGGCAGCGGCCTTCGCCCAGGATGCGCTCGAGGGCGCGCCAGGAATTCCGGCGCTGGTTCGGCACCGGCCAGTGGATAAGGAAGAGATCGATCTGCTCCAAGCCGAGCCGCCGATGGCTCGCGTCGAAGGCCCGCAACGCCTCGTCATAGCCGTGATCGCTGTTCCACAGCTTGGTCGTCACGAAGACGTCCTCACGCCGCGCCAGCCCGGCAGCGAGGGCGCGCCGCAGCGCGGCGCCGACTTCGGCCTCGTTGCCGTACATCGCGGCAGTGTCGATATGTCGGTATCCCGCCTCGAGCGCCCAGGTCACCGCGTTCTCGGTGGCGCGGCCGCGGCCCGATTGATAGACGCCAAGCCCGAGGCGTGGGATCGTGATGCCGTTGTTGAGGGCGATGCTGTCCGAAGTGTTCATCGTGAAAGCGTAGCAAACGGAACGCGCAGCGCCTAGCGCGGCGGTCGGTTCAAGGTCCCTGAGCCGCTCCCGGCGCCCTATTGCCGCGGATGAGGTCGGCAGCCTTCTCTGCCACCATGATGACGGCAGCGTTGATGTTGCCGCCGACGAGGTCGGGCATCACCGAAGCATCCACGATGCGCAGCCCCTCGGCGCCGCGCAGGCGGAGATCGGTATCCACCACCGCCTCCTCGTCGCTCCCCATGCGGCAGGTGCCGAGCGGATGATGCACCGTGATCGCGCTGGCGCGGATGAAGGTGTCGATGTCGGCGTCGCTCGCGCGCGCCGTGCCGGGCGCGATCTCCCTGGCGATGAAGGATTTGAGCGGCGCTTGGCGGCCCACCTCCTGCGCCAGGCGCACGGCGGCGCGGAGCGTGCGGCGGTCGCCGTCGGTGGAGAGGAAATTCTGCCGGATCACCGGCGCCGCCTCGGGATCGGCCGAGGCGAGCGTCACCCGGCCGCGGCTCTCCGGCCGCAGCATCACGATCCGGCTGACGAAGCCGTCGGCGAAGGGCGCTGTGAAGGGCGGCAGGTAGGGCCCGACGCCGAGCGGCGCGGTGGTGAGGATGAGCTGCACGTCCGGCAGCGTCACGTCCGGTCCGCTCTTCAGGAAGGCCATCACGCCGCCGGGAATGTCGGCGGCGAAGCCCTTGCCGCGGAGATAGGCGTTGGCGAGCGCCGGCACGATGCGGTCGAGGCGCATGTTGCGGAGGAACGGACCGCCGCCGGCGCGGGCGTAGCTCACGATGGTGGAGGCGTGGTCCTGCAGGTTCCGGCCGACGCCGGATAGCGGCAGCCGCACAGGAATGTCGTGCTCGGCGAGATGGGCGGGATCGCCGATCCCCGACAGCATCAGCAGCTGCGGGGTGTTGATGACGCCGCCGGCGAGGATCACCTCGCGCTCTGCCTCGGCGACCAGTGTAATGCCATCCTTGCTGTATTCGACGCCGATGGCGCGGTGGCCCTCGAAGAGAATGCGCGTCGCCAGCGCCTTCACTTCGACCGTGAGGCCGGCGCGCGCGAGTGCCGGACGCAGATAGGCATCGGCGGCGCTGCAGCGGCGGCCGTCGCGGATCGTCATCTGCAG
>DATJOK010000159.1:0-13033 GCA_035507155.1 Allostellaceae bacterium | reverse complement strand
CCGAGAAAAGATAGAAGGCGATCGCCGTCAACATGCCCTGATATTCCATCCCCTGCCCCGGCACCCCTTAGCGGTACGGCGCGTCCAATTCCAGATTCTGCGCGATCTCGCGCTCCCAGCGGTCGCCGTTGGCGAGCAGGCGGTCTTTGTCATAGTAAAGCTCTTCGCGCGTTTCCGTGGCGAATTCGAAATTCGGCCCTTCGACAATCGCATCCACCGGACAGGCTTCCTGGCACAGCCCGCAATAGATGCATTTCACCATATCGATGTCGTAGCGGGTGGTGCGCCGGCTGCCGTCCTCGCGCGGCTCCGCCTCGATGGTGATGGCGAGCGCCGGGCAGACCGCTTCGCAGAGCTTGCAGGCGATGCAGCTCTCCTCGCCATTGGGATAGCGGCGCAGCGCATGCTCGCCGCGGAAGCGCGGGCTGAGCGGCCCCTTCTCGAAGGGATAGTTCACCGTCACCGGCGGCTTGAACATGTATCGGAAGGTGAGACCGAGGCCGCGGACGAGCTCGACGAGCAGCAGGCCGCGGGCGGTACGGTCGAGGAATGCCATCGCTCAGCCTCCCAAGGCTCGCGTGAGGGAAAGAACGGTCATTTCGGCACCCATCCGGTGGCGACCAGCACGCCGGCGGTCAGCACCAGCCAGAACAGCGAGAACGGCAGGAACACCTTCCAGCCGAGCCGCATCAGCTGGTCGTAGCGGTAGCGCGGGAAGGTGGCGCGCACCCAGAGAAAGCAGAAGCACATGAAGGCGGTCTTGAGGGCGAACCAGAAGATCGCCCAGACATGGCCGAGGAAGCCGGAGAACGGCGCGATGTTGAAGGGCGCGAGCCAGCCGCCCAGGAACAGCAGGCTGGTCATCGCGCTCACCAGGATCATGTTGGCGTATTCGCCGAGGAAGAACAGCGCGAAGGTCATCGCCGAATATTCGACGAAGTAGCCCGCCACCAGCTCGGACTCGCCTTCGACCAGGTCGAAGGGCGAGCGGTTGGTCTCGGCGAGGCCGGAGACGAAGAAGATGACGGCCATCGGCAGCAGCGGGATCACGAACCAGACGTGGCGCTGCGCCAAGACGATGTCGGAGAGGTTGAGCGAGCCCGCGCAGAGCAGCACGGTCACCAGCACGAAGCCGATCGAGACCTCGTAGGACACCATCTGCGCCGCCGAGCGCAGCGCGCCGAGGAAGGCGTATTTCGAGTTGGACGCCCAGCCCGCCATGATGATGCCGTAGACGCCGAGCGAGCTGATGGCGAAGAGATAGAGGATGCCCACGTTGATGTTGGCGAGCACCACGCCGGCATCGAAGGGGATCACCGCCCAGGCGACCAGGCTCAGCACGAAGGTGAGGACGGGCGCCAGGACGAAGACGACCTGGTTGGCGCCGCTCGGCACCACCGTCTCCTTCAGCAGCAGCTTGAGGCCGTCGGCGAAGGGCTGCAGCAGGCCAAAGGGGCCAACCACGTTGGGTCCCTTGCGGAGCTGCGCCCAGGCCAGCACTTTGCGCTCCCAGTAGGTGAAGTAGGCGACGCTCACCAGCAGCGGCACGACGATCGCCAGGATCTCCACCACCATGACGGTGAGCGGATAAGTCGCGACCGCGACGATGAGGGACCAGAGGCTAGCCATGGGTGCCGGTCTTCCCCGCCTCGCCGCCGAGCGCCGCCGCCACCGCGACCGCGCATTCCGCCATGGTGGGCGAAGCGCGGCTGATCGGGTCGGTGCGGTAGAAATCCTCGACCGGATAGACGAAAGCCTCCGCCGCCACTGCGCCCTCGGCGCCGAACTTGCCCCAGGGCGCCGGCACGATCTCCTCCACCGTCGCGAAGCTCGGCGCCACCGTGCGCAGCCGCTGGCGCAGCTGCGGCAGCGAGTCATAGGGCAGCTTGTGGCCGAGAGCCTCGGAGAGCGCGCGCAGGATCGCCCAGTCCTCCCGGGCATCGCCCGGCGGGAAGATCGCGCGCCGGCCAAGCTGCACCCGGCCCTCGGTGTTGACGTAGGTGGCGTCCTTCTCCGTATAGGCGACGCCCGGCAGGATCACGTCGGCGCGGTGGGCGCCGGCGTCGCCGTGATGGCCCTGGTAGATCACGAAGGCCTTGCCGAGACGGGACATGTCGATCTCGTCGGCACCCAGCAGATAGACGACGGAGATCTCGCCCTTGGCGGCGCCGTCGAGGATGCCGGCGACGTCGCGACCACCCGGTCCCGGCACGAACCCGAGATCGAGGCCGCCGACCCGCGCCGCCGCGGTGTGCAGCACATTGAAGCCGTTCCAGCCCTCGCGCACCATGCCATAGGCCTCGGCGAGCTTCCGCGCTTTGCCGAGCACCGCCGCGCCGTCGCGGCGCGCCAGCGCGCCCTGGCCCAAGATCAGCATCGGCGCCTTGGCCGACTTCAGCGTCTCCGACCAGGGATGGGTGCCGGCGATGAGCGCATCCAGCACCTCCGGTCCGGCTCCGAGCATGGCGACCGGGAAAGTGAGATCGAGCTCGGGCCCGATCGCCGCCACCTTGAAGCGGCCCTGCAGCCAGCGCTTGCGCAGCCGCGCATTCACCAGCGCCGCCTCATGACGCGGATCGCTGCCGATCAGGAGGCAGACATCGGCCTTCTCGATGCCGGCGATGGTGGTATTGAAGAGATAGCCGGCGCGCGTCGCCGGATCGAGCGCGGCGCCGTCCTGGCGGCAATCGAGATTGGGCGAGCCCAGCGCGGCCATCAGGTCCTTGAGCGCCAGCATCGCCTCGGCATCGGCGAGATCGCCGGCGATCGCCGCCACCTGGGTGCCCTGAACACCCGTCACCCGCGCGGCGATGGCGTCGAAGGCCTCGCGCCAGCTGCAGGGAACGAGCTTGCCGTTCTTGCGCAGGAACGGCCGGTCGAGACGGCGGCGGGTGAGACCGTCGACGGCGAAGCGGCTCTTGTCGCTGAGCCACTCCTCGTTCACGTCCTCGTTGAGGCGCGGCAGCACGCGCAGCACCTGGGCGCCGCGGGCGTCGACGCGGATGTTGCTGCCGACGGCGTCCAGCACGTCGATGGATTCCGTCTTGGTGAGCTCCCAGGGCCGCGCCACGAAGGCGTAGGGCTTCGAGGTGAGCGCGCCCACCGGGCAGAGATCGATGATGTTGGCGGAGAGCTCGGAGGTCAGCGAGCGCTCGACGTAGGTGGTGATCTCCATGTGCTCGCCGCGCGCGGTGGCGCCGAGCTCCTGGACGCCCGCCACCTCGGTGAGGAAACGGATGCAGCGCGTGCAGTGGATGCAGCGCGTCATCTCGGTCTTCACCAGCGGGCCGAAGTTCTTCTCCTTCACCGCCCGCTTCTCCTCGGCGTAGCGGCTGCGGCCCCAGCCATAGGCCATGGCCTGGTCCTGCAGATCGCACTCGCCGCCCTGATCGCAGATCGGGCAGTCGAGCGGATGGTTGATCAGCAGGAACTCCATCACGCCGTGGCGAGCCTTGCGCGCGCGCTCGGATTCCGTGTGCACCACCATGCCGTCCGCCGCCGGCATGCAGCAGGAGGCCACCGGCTTCGGCGACTTCTCGATGTCGACCAGGCACATGCGGCAGTTGCCGGCGATCGAGAGCCGCTGGTGATAGCAGAAATGCGGCACCTCGACGCCGATCTGCTGGCAGGCCTGGAAGACGGTGGCGCCGGCGGGAACCTCGACCGCGATGCCGTTGACGGTGAGCTTGGGCATCGGCGGCTCCTATGCGGCCTTGCTGGCGGCGGCGCGGTACTGGGCGATGCGGCGCTCCATCTCCGGGCGGAAATGGCGGATCAGCCCCTGCACCGGCCAGGCGGCGGCGTCGCCCAGCGCGCAGATGGTGTGACCCTCGATCTCGTAGGTGACGTCGAGCAGCGTGTCGATCTCCTGCACCGAAGCCTCGCCCTTCACCATGCGCTGCATCACCCGCCAGAGCCAGCCGGTGCCCTCGCGGCAGGGCGTGCACTGGCCGCAGCTCTCATGCATGTAGAACTTCGAGAGCCGCGCGATCGCCTTGATGATGTCGGTGGACTTGTCCATCACGATGACCGCGGCGGTGCCGAGGCCGCTCTTCACCTCGCGCAGGCTGTCGAAATCCATCAGCACGGTGTCGCAGATCGATTTCGGCAGCACCGGCACCGAGGAGCCGCCGGGAATGATGCCGAGGAGATTGTCCCAGCCGCCGCGCACGCCGCCCGCATGAGTCTCGATGAGCTCTTTCAAGGGGATGCCCATCGCCTCCTCGACGTTGCAGGGCTGGTTCACGTGGCCGGAGATGCAGAACACCTTGGTGCCGTTGTTCTTCGGCCGGCCGATGCCGGCGAACCAGGCGGCGCTCCGGCGCAGGATGGTCGGGATGACCGCGATGGTCTCGACGTTGTTGACCGTGGTAGGGCAGCCATAGAGGCCGACCGCCGCCGGGAACGGCGGCTTGTTGCGCGGCTGGCCTTTCTTGCCCTCGAGGCTCTCCAGCAGCGCCGTCTCCTCGCCGCAGATATAGGCGCCGGCACCGCGATGGAGATAGACGTCGTAATTGTAGCCGCTGCCGCAGGCGTTCTTGCCGACGAGGCCCGCAGCATAGGCCTCGTCGATCGCCTCCTGCAGCCGGTGCGCCTCGTTGACGAACTCGCCCCTGATATAGATGTAGGCCGCCGTTGCCCCCATGCCGACGCCGGCCAGCAGGCAGCCTTCGACCAGCTTCTGCGGATCGTTGCGGAGGATGTCGCGGTCCTTGCAGGTGCCGGGCTCGGACTCGTCGGCGTTCACCACCAGGTAGCACGGCCGGTCGCTGGTCTTCGGCATGAAAGACATCTTGAGGCCGGTCGGGAAGCCGGCGCCGCCGCGCCCGCGCAGTCCTGACTCCTTCACCTGCTCGACGATCCACTCCCGCCCCTTGAGCACCAGCTCCTTGGTGCCGTCCCAGTCGCCGCGGGAGCGCGCGCCCGGCAGATGCCAGTCGAGCTCGCCGTAGAGGTTGGTGAAGATCCGGTCCTTATCCGCGAGCATTGGGATCCCTCGCCGCGCCGATGTCCTTGAGTGTGGTCTTGCCGCCTTCCGGCGCCGAGCCCTGACGCTTCTTCACCGAGCCCACGGGCGGCGGCGCATTGCGCTTCAGCGCGTCGAGCAGAGCCTCGGTGGAGGCGGCGTCCAGATCCTCGTAGAAGTCGTCGTTCACCTGGATGATCGGCGCGTTGACGCAGCCGCCGAGGCACTCGACCTCCATGGTGGAGAACTGTCCGTCCGCCGTGCTCTCGCCCACATGGATGCCGAGCTTCCGCTCGCAGGTCTTCACCACCTCGTCGGACCCCCGGAGCCAGCACGGCGTCGTGGTGCAGATCTGCAGCAGGTACTTTCCGACCGGCTTCAGGTTGAACATCGTGTAGAAGGTGGCGACCTCGTAGACGCGGATCGGTGCCATGTCCAGCATCTCCGCCACCACGTCCATCGCCGCCCGCGGCAGCCAGTTGTCGTGCTGGCGCTGCGCCAGGTCGAGGAGCGGCAGCACCGCGCTCGCCTGCCGGCCCGGCGGATACTTGGCGATGATCGCCTTCGCCTTGGCGAGATTCTCGGTGGTGAAGGCGAAGCTCGCCGGCTGCGGAACCGCCGCGCCGTTGCTCTCGCCGCTCATCGATCGATGCTCCCGAACACGATATCCATCGAGCCGATGATCGCCACCACGTCCGCCAGCATGTGGCCGCGTCCCATGAAGTCGGTCGCCTGCAGGAAGGCGAAATCGGGGCAGCGGATCTTGCAGCGGTAGGGCTTGTTGGTGCCGTCGGAGACCAGATAGACCGCGAACTCGCCCTTGGGCGCCTCGACGGCGGTGTAGGTCTCGCCCGCCGGCACGTGATAGCCCTCGGTGTAGAGCTTGAAGTGATGGATGAGCGCCTCCATCGAGGTCTTCATCTCGGCGCGCGGCGGCGGCGCTACCTTGCGGTCCTCGGTGGCGATCGGGCCCGGCCGCATCTTCTCCAGCGCCTGCTTCATGATGCGGATGGACTGCCGCATCTCCTCCATGCGCACGAGATAGCGGTCCCAGCAGTCGCCGTTCTTGCCGATCGGAATGTCGAAATCCATCTCGGCGTAGGTGTCGTAGGGCTGCGCCTTGCGCAGGTCCCAGGGCACGCCGGAAGCGCGCAGCATCGGACCGGCAAAGCCCCAGTCGAGGGCGTCCTCCATCTTGACCTTGCCGATGTCGACGGTGCGCTGCTTGAAGATGCGGTTCTCCGTCAGCAGCGTCTCGAGATCGTCGATGTGCGGCGGGAAGCGCTCGCAGAAGGCGGCGATGTCGTCGGCGAGGCCCGGCGGCAGGTCCTGATGCACGCCGCCCGGACGGAAATAGGCGGCGTGGAGCCGCGCGCCGGAGACGCGCTCGTAGAACTCCATCAGGATCTCGCGATCCTCGAAGGCCCAGAGCAGCGGCGTGATGGCGCCGACGTCGAGAGCGAAGGTGGTGATGTTGAGGAGATGGTTGAGGATGCGGGTGATCTCCGCGAACAGCACGCGGATGTGCTGGGCGCGGATCGGCGCCGTGATCCCCATCAGCTTCTCGACGCCGAGGGCGAAGGCATGCTCCTGCCCCATCGGCGAGACGTAGTCGAGGCGGTCGAAATAAGGGACCGCCTGCAGGTAAGTCTTGTACTCGATGAGCTTCTCGGTGCCGCGATGCAAGAGGCCGATATGCGGGTCGGCACGCTCGACGGTCTCGCCGTCCATCTCCAGCACCAGCCGCAGCACGCCGTGGGCCGCCGGATGCTGCGGCCCGAAATTCATCGTGAAGTTCTTGAGCTGGGCGTCGGCGCGGGCGCGGTCGGCGGCGATGTCGGTCATGGCGTGCCTCCGCCGGACTTGCCGCCATCAGCCTTCTCGTCGCCCGGCAGCAGATGGCTCATCCCTTCCCAGGGCGACAGGAAGTCGAAGCTGCGGAATTCCTGCTTGAGCTTCACCGGCTCGTAGACCACGCGCTTCTGGTCCTCGTCGTAGCGCACCTCGACGTAGCCGGTGAGCGGGAAATCCTTGCGCAGCGGATGCCCCTCGAAGCCGTAGTCGGTGAGGATGCGACGGAGATCGGGGTGGTCGGAGAAATAGACGCCGAAGAGGTCCCAGGTCTCGCGCTCGAACCAGCCGGCGGCGCTGAACACGCCGGTAACCGACGGCACCGGCTGCTCCTCGTCGGTCGCCACCTTCACGCGGACGCGGCGATTGTGCCGGAGGCTGAGGAGATTGTAGACGACCTCGAAGCGCTCCGGCCGGTCCGGATAGTCGACGCCGCAGACGTCGAGCAGCACCTTGAAGAGGCAGCGTGGATCGTCGCGCAGGAAGGTCATCAGGCGAATGAGCGTGTCGCGCCGGGTCCACAGGATGAGCTCGCCGCGCACGATCTCGCTGCGCAGCACCTCCTGCGGCAGCGCGGCGGCGATCTGGTCGGCGAATTCCTGCAGCGGCTCAGTCATCATTCGGCCCCGGACGGCAGCTTCCTCAACGAGCGAACACGCGCTCCCGCTTGATCTTCTTCTGCAGCTGCAGCAGCCCGTAGACCAGCGCCTCGGCGGTGGGCGGGCAGCCCGGCACGTAGATGTCGACCGGCACGATACGGTCGCAGCCCCGCACCACTGAATAGGAATAGTGGTAATAGCCGCCGCCGTTGGCGCAGGAGCCCATGGAGATCACCCAGCGAGGCTCCGCCATCTGGTCGTAGACCTTGCGCAGCGCCGGCGCCATCTTGTTGGTGAGGGTGCCGGCGACGATCATCACGTCCGACTGCCGAGGGCTCGGCCGCGGCACGATGCCGAAGCGGTCGAGATCGTAGCGGCTCGCGTAGCTGTGCATCATCTCGACGGCGCAGCAGGCGAGGCCGAAGGTCATCGGCCAGAGCGATCCCGTCCGCGCCCAGTTCACGATCTTGTCGAGCTGGGTGACGACGAAGCCCTTGTCGCGGACCTCGTCGGCCATGCGCCTGAGCAGCGCGTCCTGATCGGCCGCCGCCGGCGCCACGCTGCCCGCGCTCACTCCCATTCGAGAGCTCCCTTCTTCCACTCGTAGACGAAGCCGATCGTCAGCACCGCCAGGAAGACGATCATCGACCAGAAGCCGAACATGCCGATCGATCCCAGGGTCACCGCCCAGGGAAACAGGAACGCGACCTCGAGATCGAAGATGATGAAGAGAATGGCGACGAGATAATAGCGCACGTCGAACCGGGCGCGGGCGTCGTCGAAGGGCTCGAAGCCGCACTCGTAGGGCGACAGCTTCTCGCTGTCGGGGCGCTGGCGGGCGATGATGAAGGATGCCACCACCATCACCAGCGCCAGGGCCGTGGCGATGCCGAGAAAGACCAGGATCGGCAGATATTCGCGCAGCAGGCTTTCCATTCGCGGCGCTCCTCAGAGCATTTCCAGCCGAAGCGCGCGCCGGCGCGGCGCGGGAAATGAAACAAAACCGACAAATCCGGCGACGAAACGGGACATCGATGCACGCCGGCATCCAATGAACCGCCGCGCCTGGCGAAATCCCCTCAACGCCATCACCGTACTATTATATGGAACCCGCGCCAGCGCGAGCAAAGACCTCGCCGCCCCGAAAATGGCGGGAGTGACGGGGCTCGAACCCGCGGCCTCCGGCGTGACAGGCCGGCGCTCTAACCAACTGAGCTACACCCCCGCAGCACTCGGTCCGCGGCGGCGACTAGTAACCCGCCCCCCGGGGGGTGTCAAGCACGCGGGGCTGCAAATCTGCGCAGTTTTACAACGCTCTCGCGCGCCGCACGCAGGACGGGGGATCGGCTGGTGGGCGATGAGGGATTCGAACCCCCGACCCCCTCGGTGTAAACGAGATGCTCTACCGCTGAGCTAATCGCCCGACCCGCCGCCGCCTCGCGCGCGCCGATGGCGACATCGACGGCGACTCGCGAGGCCCTTCGCGCCCGCTGGTATCGGTCGGACCGCAGGCGCGCGCAACTGCTAAATCGCCGGCTCGGCTGCCGCCGCTATCGGCGGTCGCAAAGCGCGATTTATCGCTTGAACATCAGCAAGGGGTGGCCGGAAATGCGAAGGCCGGCCTCGCCGCCGAGGTCGGCCCCAGACTTTCGGAAGACGCCGCTCAGTTGAGCGCGTCCTTGAGTCCCTTCCCAGCCTTGAACTTCGGCTGCTTCGAGGCGGGGATCTTGATCTCCTCGCCGGTGCGCGGGTTGCGTCCCGTCGACGCCGCGCGCTTGCGCACGTTGAAGGTGCCGAAGCCCACCAGCCGAACTTCCTGCCCCTTCTTCAGCGAGCGCATGATGCAATCGAACACCGCGTCGACGGCCTTTGCGGCATCCGCCTTGGTGAGCTCGGTCATTCCCGCAACGGCGTCGACGAGTTCGTTCTTGTTCACGAGTTTAGCCCCCCTCCTGATCGATGCGTGGAATGTGCGCGGGTTCCGACGGAACGCGTCTGTCAAGAACGGGCGAGTTTAAATCGCGCCTCGAAGGCGCGTCAATTGGAGCGCGCCGGAAATCCCCAGCTTTTCACGGATTCTCTATGCATTTGAAAACAACAAAGCCGTCGCTCGCGCGACGGCTTTGCAGCAGAGGATTGTGCCGCGCGGGGCGCGGCAATCAGTGCGTGATGACGCCCGGACGGTCGACCGCGGGCTCCTTCGGCAGCACCGCCTGCGCCTCGCTCTCCTCGCGCCACTCGATCGGCGTCAGCGGCTTGACGAGCGCGTGCTTCAAGAGCTCGTCGGCCGACGCCACCGGCACGATGGTGAGCCCGGCCTTGACGTTGTCGGGAATCTCCGCGAGATCCTTCTCGTTCTCCTTCGGGATCAGCACGGTGGTGAGGCCGCCGCGGAGCGCCGCCAGCAGCTTCTCCTTGAGACCGCCGATCGGCAGCACGCGGCCGCGCAGCGTGATCTCGCCGGTCATCGCGATGTCGCGGCGCACCGGGATGCCGGTCAGCACCGAGACGATCGAGGTGACCATGGCGACACCCGCCGAGGGCCCGTCCTTGGGCGTGGCGCCCTCCGGCACGTGCACGTGAATGTCCCGGCGATCGAACACGGGCGGCTTGATGCCGAAGACGGCGGCGCGCGACTTCACGTAGCTCTCGGCGGCCTGCACGGACTCCTTCATGACGTCGCCGAGCTTGCCGGTCGCCGTGACCTTGCCCTTGCCGGGGAGCGTCACCGCCTCGATCGACAGCAGCTCGCCGCCGACCTCGGTCCATGCCAGGCCCGTGGTGACGCCCACGAGGTCGGTCTCCTCCACCTCGCCGAAGCGGAAGCGCCGGACGCCGGCATACTTCTCCAGGTTCTTGGCGGAGATCGTGAGCCGCTTCCGCTTCTTCATGGCGATCTCCTTGATCGCCTTGCGGGTCAGGTTCGCGAGCTCGCGCTCGAGGTTGCGCACGCCCGCCTCGCGCGTGTAGTAGCGGATCAGATCCCGGAGCGCGTCCTCGGTGATCGACCATTCCGCGCTCTTGAGCCCGTGCGCTTTGATCTGCTTCGGGATCAGGTGCCGGCGGGCAATCTCGATCTTCTCATCCTCGGTGTAGCCGGGGATGCGGATGAGCTCCATGCGGTCGAGGAGCGGCTGCGGCATGCGGAGCGTGTTCGCGGTGGTGACGAACATCACGTCCGAGAGGTCGTAGTCCACCTCGAGATAGTGGTCGTTGAAGGTCGAGTTCTGCTCGGGATCGAGCACCTCCAGCAGCGCCGAGGACGGATCGCCGCGCCAGTCGGCGCCGAGTTTGTCCACCTCGTCGAGGAGAAAGAGCGGGTTCGAGGACTTCGCCTTCTTCATGCCCTGGATGATCTTGCCGGGCATCGAGCCGATATAGGTGCGGCGATGGCCGCGCACCTCCGCCTCGTCGCGGACGCCGCCCAGCGACATGCGCACGAAGTTGCGGCCGGTGGCGCGCGCGATCGACTTGCCGAGCGAGGTCTTGCCGACGCCGGGCGGGCCGACGAGGCAGAGGATCGGACCCTTCACCTTGCGCATGCGCTGCTGCACCGCGAGGTATTCGAGGATGCGCTCCTTCACCTTCTCGAGGCCGAAATGGTCGGCGTTCAGCACCTTCTCGGCGCCTTTGATGTCGCGCTTGATCTTGGTGCGCTGCTGCCACGGGATCGAGAGCAGCCAGTCGAGGTAGTTGCGCACCACCGTCGCCTCGGCCGACATCGGGCTCATGCTGCGGAGCTTCTTCACCTCCGCCATCGCCTTGTCGCGGGCTTCCTTGGAGAGCTTGGTCTTGTTGACGCGCTCCTCGATCTCTGCGAGCTCGTCGCGGCCCTCCTCGCCCTCGCCGAGCTCCTTCTGGATCGCCTTCAGCTGCTCGTTGAGGTAATACTCGCGCTGCGTCTTCTCCATCTGCCGCTTGACGCGCGAGCGGATGCGCTTCTCCACCTGGAGAACGCCGATCTCCGCCTCCATGTAGCCGAAGACCTTCTCGAGCCGCTCGGAGACCGTCTCCGTCTCCAAGAGCTCCTGCTTCTCCGGGATCTTCAGCGCCAGGTGCGAGGAGATGGTGTCGGCGAGCTTCGAGGGGTCCTCGATCTGGTTGATCGAGACCAGCACCTCGGGCGGGATCTTCTTGTTGAGCTTGATGTACTGCTCGAACTGGGTGACCGTCGTGCGCGCCAGCGCCTCCAGCTCCTGCTGGTCGCCGGGCTTCTCGACGATGGTCTCGGCATAGGCCTGGAAGAACGCCTCGTTCTCCGCAAAGCGCAGGATGCGCGCGCGCTGGCCGCCCTCGACCAGCACCTTGACGGTGCTGTCAGGGAGCTTCAGCAGCTGCAGCACGGTGCCGACGGTGCCGACGGAATAGATGTCGCCCGGCGTCGGGTCGTCCTGGGCGGCGTTCTTCTGGGTGACCAGCAGGATCTGCTTGTCATCCTTCATGACGTCCTCGAGCGCCTTCACCGACTTCTCGCGCCCGACGAACAGCGGCACGATCATGTGCGGGAAGACGACGATGTCCCGCAGCGGCAGGACCGGGTAGAGCGCACCGCGAGAAAGCTCAAACATGCGGCCTCTTTCTCATGCTGGTCCGGGGCGGGAAGCCGTCCCGGGAAAGGAATGCCGGCAGTATGTCACGATCGCTGCCGGCCAATAGTCTAAAGTGGCGTTGCAGGGCGTCCAGTCAAGGGGACGCCCCGCACACCCTTTGTAGGCACAAGCACTTGCGCGTTTTTCAGGCGCCGGTCCCGACGTCGCCGCGGCGGTCCGAGTAGATGTAGAGTGGCTGCGCCCGGCCCTCGGAAACTTCTTTGTTGATGACGATGCCGCTGACGCCATCGAGTCCGGGGAGCTCGAACATCGGCTCCAGCAGGATCGCCTCCATGATGGAGCGCAGGCCGCGGGCGCCGGTCTTCCGCGCGATCGCCTTGTGGGCGATGGTGCGCAGCGCCTCGTCATTGAACTCCAACCGCACGTCCTCCATCTCGAACAACCGCTGGTACTGCTTGACCAGCGCGTTCTTCGGCTTGGTGAGGATGTCGACCAGCGCCTCCTCGTCGAGATCGTCGAGGGTCGCGACGACCGGCAGGCGGCCGACGAACTCTGGGATGAGGCCGAACTTGAGGAGATCCTCCGGCTCCAGGTCCTTCAGGATCTCGCCGGTCTTGCGCTCCTCGGGGCCGCGCACCTCGGCGCCGAACCCGATCGAGCTGCCCTGGCGGCGCTGCGAGATGATCTTCTCGAGGCCGGCGAAGGCGCCGCCGCAGATGAAGAGGATGTTCGTGGTGTCGACCTGCAGGAACTCCTGCTGCGGATGCTTGCGTCCGCCCTGGGGCGGCACCGAGGCGATGGTGCCTTCCATGATCTTGAGGAGGGCCTGCTGCACGCCCTCGCCAGAGACGTCCCGGGTGATCGAGGGGTTGTCGGACTTGCGGCTGATCTTGTCGACCTCGTCGATGTAGACGATGCCGCGCTGAGCGCGCTCGACGTTGTAGTCGGCGGCCTGCAGCAGCTTCAGGATGATGTTCTCGACGTCCTCGCCCACATAGCCCGCCTCGGTGAGCGTGGTGGCGTCCGCCATGGTGAAGGGAACGTCGATGATGCGTGCCAGCGTCTGC
>DATJOK010000158.1:0-4783 GCA_035507155.1 Allostellaceae bacterium | reverse complement strand
TCTCGGCCTTCGCCAGGGTCTCGAACCAGTCGGCGATCTCCTCGAAGCCCTCCTGCCGCGCAGCGCGCGCCATGCCCGGGTACATGTCGGTGTACTCGTGGGTCTCGCCGGCGATCGCGGCCTTGAGGTTGTCGCCGGTGGCGCCGATCGGCTTGCCGGTGGCGGGGTCGCCGGTCTCCTCGAGGAACTCGAGATGGCCGTGCGCGTGGCCGGTCTCGCCCTCGGCCGTGGAGCGGAACACGGCGGCGACGTCGTTGAAGCCCTCGACGTCAGCCTTCTGTGCGAAATAGAGGTAGCGGCGGTTGGCCTGGCTCTCGCCGGCGAAAGCGGCCTTCAGATTGTCTTCGGTCTTCGAACCTTTGAGTGATGCCATGCGGGTCCTCCTCTGGCGTGGTCGCGCGGAACGGTGATCGTGCCCCGTGGGCCGAAGATTGCTCTCGGCAGCACGGTCTGTCAATAGATTAGAAGGATTCTAATGTTCGTCCGGGTGCCGAAACCCACGCTCACCGGGCGCGGGCGGTGCCCACGCGGATGATCACGTCGACCCGGCGGATCGCGGTGCCGCTGGGCGGCGCCGGCAGCTCGGCGACGCCGACGCGGTCGCCTGCAATATCCTGCAGCTCGCCGGTCTCTTCGAAATAAAAGTGATGATGATCGCTGACGTTGGTGTCGAAGTAGGAGCGACCGGGATCCACCACCACCTCGCGCAGCAGCCCGGCGTTGATGAACTGATGGAGCGCGTTGTAGACGGTGGCGAGGGAGACCCGGACCGAAGCGGCCTGCGCCTCGCCGTGCAGCTGCTCGGCGCTCACGTGGCGGTCCCCCTTGTCGAACAGCAGCCGGGCGAGGGCCAGGCGCTGCCGGGTGGGACGCAACCGGGCCGCCCGCAGCAGCTCCAGGGCGTTGGCGTAGGGGCGGATTGGGTTAACGGCCATCAGGACGATCCGATCATCCGATCAATAGAAGCGTTCCAGACTAACCCATTGCGGGAAACGGAGCAATTCGGCTGTCGGGCGGCCCATTCCGGTCAATCTCCGGTCTTCAGGCGGTCCACCAGCTCGCGCACGCTCGGAATGAAACCGTTGCTGTAGAAGGGATCGTCGGCGAAACGATAGGCGTTGTGGCCGGCGAACATGAGCTGGAACTCCACGTCGTCGGAGTGGCTGATCGCCTGCAGCGTCTTTTGGATGCAGAAGCTGCGCGGGTCCGCCTTCTTGCCGGTGCTGCCTTCCTCGTTCTGCGCCCAGTTGGAGAACATGCAGGCCGAGAGGCAGCCCATGCAATTGATTTGGTCGGCGCGGATCTCCCGCATCTTCTCCGGCGTCACGAAGACGAGCGTCGAATCCGGCGTCCGCATCGCCTCGCTGAAGCCTTGGGCAATCCAGCCTTGGGCGCGGTCGCGGTCGTGCGGCGTCAGATAGACCTGGCGGCCGCGCGCGCCGATGTGGAGCTCGGCGAGGTGGTCGCCGACCGGCTCTACCGTGTAGGCGACCTGCCGCTCCGAGCGCTCCTGCAGCTCGTTGAGGAAGGCGTTGCGCACCGCGGAGGAATAGAAGCCGGTGGGGCTGAAGCGGTTCAGATAGACGTCGCCCTCTTTCAGCGTCAGCAGCTTCTTCTTCCACGCCTCGGAGATCGGGCTCTCTTTGGTGAGGAGCGGGCGAGTCCCGAACTGGAACGCCATCGGGCCGAGATCGGGATTGTCGATCCAGTCCTCCCACTCGCGCAAATACCAGACGCCGCCCGCCATGAAGATCGGCGTGCCGTCGAGCTTGTACTCGCGCATCAGCTGGCGCAGCTCGTGCACGCGCGGGAAGGGCGCGCCGGGCTTCTCGGGATCCTCGACGTTGGAGAGTCCGTTGTGGCCGCCGGCCAGCCACGGGTCTTCGTAGACCACGCCGCCGAGCCACTCCTGGAACTTGTGATAGGCGCGCTTCCAGAGCGCGCGGAAGGCGCGCGCCGAGGAGACGATCGGATAGTAGTGGACGCCGTACTTGGCGCAGATCTCGGCGATGCGATAAGGCATGCCGGCGCCGCAGGTGACGCCGTTGATGAGGCCGCGCGCGCCCTCGAGCACCCCGTGCAGGATGCGCTCCGCCGCCGCCATCTCCCAGAGCACGTTCATGTGCAGCGGGCCCTGGCCGTTGGCGCGCTCATAGGCGACCTGCGCCTGGTGGATGCCGCCGGCGATCGCGTAGCGGATCAGCTCCTCGTGCCGCTCGCGCCGGGTGCGGCCGCGATAGATCTGCGAGAGCCGCCGGCCCTCGGCGTCGAGGCTATCGGCATTGACACCGGAGAAGGTGCCGACACCGCCCGAGGCCGACCAGGCGCCGGAGCTCTCGCCGTTGGAGACCGAGATTCCCTTGCCACCCTCTACCAGAGGCAGCACTTCCCGGCCGGAAATGACCAATGCGTTCAATGCCTTCACGTGTCTTCCCCGTCTCGCCGCCGGCCCCCGCAGAAACCGTCCGTCGCGGCTCGCTCCCAGATGCAATATGTATTGTTGGCGCCGGCAATAATCAAACCGGGCCTGCTCCCGCCGCCGCCCCGGCCAGCAGATCCGGCCGGTCGCTGAACACTGCCGTCACGCCCCAGCGGAAGAGCTCCGCCGCCCGCGCCGCATCATTAACGGTATAGGCGAAGAGCGGCAATCCCGCACGCGTTACCGTCTCGGCCGTCGCCGCATCGAGCTTGCGGTGGCTCAGATGCACTGCGGCGCAGCCGAGGCGATCGATTTCCGCCTCCCAGCCTGCCGGCAGCGCTTCGGCCAGCAGCGCGCGGGCGATGCCGGGTGCCACCGCGTGGGCGCGCTCCAGCGCCGCGCGCTTGAAGCTGGAGATCATCGGCGGCGGGAGGTGATCGGGCCAGTGCTCCAGCAGGAAGTGAAGCGTCGCCTCGGCGGTCGCTGCCTCGGCGCCGCGCGACGGCTTGATCTCGACGACAGCGCCAAGGTCGAGCTTGCCGAGCAGCGCCACTACCGCGGCCAGGGTTGGCACGCGCTCGCCGCGATAGGCGGCGTCGAACCAGGAGCCGGCGTCGAGCGCGCCCAGCGCCGCAGCGGTGAGCGCCGCCATCGGGCCCTTGCCGCCGGTGGTGCGATCGAGATCGTCGTCATGGATGACGACCGGCACGCCGTCGGCGGAAAGATGGACATCGAACTCCACCCAGCGCACGCCGATCTCCGCCGCCTTGCGGAATCCGGCGAGCGTGTTCTCCGGCGCGAGGCCCGCCGCACCGCGATGACCGATGACCCGCGGCGGCGCGTGGGGAAAGCGCGGCTTGCGGGCGGCGGCCGCGGTCATGGGCGCTCGGAAAGGAGAGAGCGAGTTTCCGGCTCACCCCCCGCCCAACCCTCCCCCTCGAGGGGGGAGGGGCGAGAGGGCTCGCTCACAGCAAATCCCTTCCCCCCTTGAGGGGGAAGGTCAGGAAGGGGGGCGGGCCGCAGACTCGCTACCAACTAGGAAGCGGCCTGCTCTCCGCCGCGCTCGCGGCGGCGCGCCTCGCGCTCGGCGTCGATCTTCGCCGAGATGTCCTCGCCGGTCTGCTGGTCGACCTGCTTCATGCTGAGCTTCACCTTGCCGCGGTCGTCGAAGCCCAGCACCTTCACCTTCACCTGGTCGCCAACCTTGACGACGTCGCCGACCTTGGCGACGCGCTGCGGGGCGAGCTCGCTGATGTGGACGAGGCCGTCGCGGGCGCCGAGGAAGTTCACGAAGGCGCCGAAGTCCATGATCTTCACCACCTTGCCGGTGTAGATCACACCGAGCTCCGGCTCCGCGACGATGCCGCGGATCCAGTCGATCGCCGCTTGCGACGCGCTGGCATCGACGGCGGCGACCTTGATGGTGCCGTCATCCTCGATGTCGATCTTGGCGCCGGTCACCTCGCAGATCTCGCGGATGACCTTGCCGCCGGAGCCGATCACCTCGCGGATCTTGTCCTTGGGAATGTGGATGGTGGTGATGCGCGGCGCGTTGCCGCTTACCCCCTCGCGCGCCGTCGTCAGAGCGCGCGACATCTCGCCGAGGATGTGGAGCCGGCCGTCACGCGCCTGGCCGAGGGCGATCTTCATGATCTCCTCGGTGATCGAGGTGATCTTGATGTCCATCTGCAGCGCGGTGACGCCGCCCTCGGTGCCGGCGACCTTGAAGTCCATGTCGCCGAGGTGATCCTCGTCGCCGAGAATGTCCGACAGCACCGCGAAGCGCTGGTCCTCCTTGATGAGGCCCATGGCGATGCCGGCCACCGGCTTCGCCAGCGGCACGCCCGCGTCCATCAGCGACAGCGAGGCGCCGCAGACGCTCGCCATCGAGGAGGAGCCGTTCGACTCCGTGATCTCGGAGACGACTCGGATCGTGTAGGGGAAGGCCTCCTTCTCGGGGAGCAGCGGATGGACGGCGCGCCAGGCGAGCTTGCCGTGGCCGATCTCGCGCCGGCCCGGCGAGCCCATGCGGCCGGCCTCGCCGGTCGAGTAGGGCGGGAAGTTGTAGTGCAGCATGAAGTGCGAGCGGTACTCGCCCTCGAGCGCGTCGATGATCTGCTCGTCCTGGCCGGTGCCCAGCGTCGTCACCACGATCGCCTGGGTCTCGCCGCGGGTGAAGAGCGCCGAGCCATGGGCGCGCGGCAGCACGCTCACCTCGCAGGTGATCGGCCGCACGGTCTTGGTGTCGCGGCCGTCGATGCGCTTGCCGCTCTCCAGGATGGCGCCGCGGACGATCTCCTTCTCGAGGTCCTTGATCATCTTGAGGGCGACCGTCTTCTGCGGCTCCTCGGAAAACGTCTGGGC
>DATJOK010000157.1:0-38832 GCA_035507155.1 Allostellaceae bacterium | reverse complement strand
CTCCATCACCTTCCCCAGATACATCACCAGGATGCGGTCGGAGATGTATTCGACCACCGCGAGATCGTGGGCGATGAAGAGGAGCGCCAGCCCCAGGCGCCGCTGCAGCTCGCGCAAGAGGTTCACCACCTGGGCCTGGATCGAGACGTCGAGCGCCGAGACCGGCTCGTCCGCCACCACGAGCTCCGGCTTCACCGCCAGCGCGCGGGCGATCACGATCCGCTGGCGCTGGCCGCCGGAGAACTCGTGGGGATAACGGGTCATGTGGTCGGGGGAGAGGCCGACCTGAGTCAGCAGCTCGGCGACCTGGGCGCGGCGATCATCGGCATTGGCGGCGAGGCCATGCACCACCAGCGGCTCGGCCACGATCCGCTCGACCCGCATGCGCGGATCAAGCGAGGCGAAGGGATCCTGGAAGATCGGCTGCGCGCGGCGGCGGAATTCGCGGAGCGCGGCCTCCGGCAGGCGGGTGATGTCCTTCCCGTCGAAGCGGATCGCGCCAGCGGTCGGCTCGACGAGGCGCAGGATCGCGCGTCCCACCGTCGTCTTGCCGGAGCCCGACTCCCCCACCACGCCCAGCACCTCGCCCCGCCTCACAGTGAAGGAGACGCCGTCGACTGCCTTGACGTGGCCATGACGGCGGCCGAGGACGCCGCGACGCAGCTCGAACCAGGCGCGAAGCTCGCTCACCTCGAGGAGCGGTCCTGCGGTCATCGCGCTGCCGCCTCCGCCACCTCGCGCCAGCGCAGGCAGCGCACGCGGTGCCCGGCCTCGCAGAGATCGAGCGGTGGCACCTCCCGGTCGCACCGGCCGGGCTCGAAGAAGGCGCAGCGTGGCGCGAAGGAGCACCCCGGAGGCAGGTCCCGCGGATCCGGCACATTGCCGGGGATCGCCGGCAGCGGGCCGCTGTCGCGGGTGAGGCCGAGGCGCGGCACCGAGCGCAGCAGGCCCAGCGTGTAGGGCATGCGCGGCCGGTGGAAGAGCGCCCGCGCCGGTCCCTCTTCCACCACTCTCCCCGCGTACATGACGACGATGCGGTCGGCGATCTCGGCGGCAACCCCGAGATTGTGGGTGATGAAGAGCACCGCCATGCCAAGCTCGCGCTGGAGCTTCTTGATAAGCTCCAGGATCTGCGCCTGGATGGTGACGTCGAGGGCGGTCGTCGGCTCGTCGGCGACCAGGAGCGTCGGCCGGCAGGAAAGCGCCATGGCGATCATCGCGCGCTGGCGCATGCCGCCCGAAAGCTGATGCGGATAGGCCGCCATGCGTCGGCGCGGCTCGGGAATGCCGAGGAGCGCCAGCATCTCCTCGGCGAGGGCGGCGGCGGCGCGACCGCGCTTGCCCTGGTGCAGCTCGATCGCCTCGACGATCTGCCGGCCCACCGTGTAGACGGGATTGAGCGAGGTCATCGGCTCCTGGAAGATCATCGCGATGTCGTTGCCGCGGATCGCCTGCATGGCGGGCTCGTCGACGGCGAGGAGATCGCGGACCTCGCCGTCCTTGCCGCGGAACCACGCCTCGCCGGCGGCGATGCGGCCGGGCGGACTCGCGACGAGGCGCATGAGCGCAAGGCTCGTCACCGACTTGCCGGAGCCGGACTCGCCCACCACCACCAGCGTCTCGCCGCGGTCGATCGCGAGCGAGACGTCGTCGACCGCGCGCACCACGCCCTCCTCGCCGGCGAATTCCACCCGGAGATCGCGAAGCTCGAGGAGCCGGTCGGGATCCATCGCGCTCACAGCTTGCGCCGGCGCGGATCGAAGTGATCGCGGAGCGCGTCGCCGAAGAGATTGAAGCCGATCACCACCACGAAGATCGCAAGGCCTGGAAACGTCGCTATCCACCAGGCGGTGAGGAAATAGCCCTGCCCTTCCGCCAGCACCGCGCCCCAGTCGGGGGACGGCGGCTGCGCGCCGAGGCCGAGGAAGGAAAGCCCGGCGGTCTCCACCACCACGGATCCCGCCTGCACCGTCGCCATCACCAGCACCGGCGTGAAGCTGTTGGGGAGGATGTGGCTGAGGGCGATGCGCAGGCGGCTGGCGCCGACCGCGCGCGCCGCCAGGACGTATTCGGTGGTCTTCACCGCCAGCACCTGGCCGCGGATGAGGCGCGCGTATTGCGGCGTATAGACGACGCCGATGGCGATCATGGAATTGAGGAGGCTCGGCCCCAACGCCGCCACGATGATGAGGGCGAGCAGCAGGTAGGGGAAGGCCAGCAGCACGTCGACCACGCGCATCACGGCGCTGTCGGCCCATTCGCCGGCAACACCGGCGACGAGGCCCATGGCGCAGCCGGCAAAGAGCGCGATGCCGTCGGCGACCAGAATCGCCAGCAGCGCGGTGCGCGAGCCCACCATAACCCGGCTCAGCACGTCGCGGCCGTACTGGTCGGCGCCGAAGGGATGATCGAGGGAGGGGCCGCTGAGCGCGCTGGAGAGATCCTGATCGTAAGGGTCGTAGGGCGCGACATAGGGCGCGAGCAGCGTCAGCAGCAGGAAGGCGAGCACGATGGCGGCGCCGACCCGCGCCGTCGGCCGCCGCAGCAGGCGGGCGAGATCGCGGCGGCGCGAGGTGGTCGGAACCGGCGCGACTTCGACGGCGCTCATCGGTAGCGGATCCGCGGATCGAGGAAGGCGTAGCTGAGATCCACCACCAGGTTGACCACCACGAAGAGGAAGGCGGTCAGCAGCGCCGCCGCCTGCACCACCGGGTAGTCGCGGGTCAGGATCGAGTTCACCATCAGCCGCCCGAGACCCGGAAGCGAGAAGATGGTCTCGGTCAGCACCGCGCCCGAGAGCAGCAGGCCCAGCTGCAGGCCGATCACGGTGACGACGGGGATGAGCGCGTTCCTCAGCACATGGCGCACCACCACCCGACCCTCGGGCAGGCCCTTGGCGCGCGCGGTGCGCACGTGATCGGCGCTCCCCATGGTCAGCATCTCCGAGCGCGTGATGCGGGTGATGAGCGCCAGCGGAATGGTGGCGAGGGTCGCCGCCGGCAGCAGCAGGTACTTGAGGCTCAAGAGCACGAGGCCCAGGCGGCCGGAGAGCAGGCTGTCCACCACCGACATGCCGGTCACCCGCGGCGCCTCGACGCCGATCGGCATCAGCCCGCCGATCGGCAGCCAGTCCAGCGTCGCGCCGAAGACCAGGATCAGCATCAGCCCCAGCCAGAAGATCGGCATTGAGACGCCGAACAGCGAGACCGTCATCACCGCATTGTCGAAATGCGAGAGCGGCTTCACCGCGGCGACGACGCCCGCCGGCACACCCACCGCCACCGCCAGCAGCAGCGCCGCCAGCGAGAGCTGGATCGTCACCGGAAAGGCGGTCCAGACATCGGCGAAGGCGGGATGGTTGGTGCGCAGCGAGGTGCCGAAATCGCCATGGAGCGCGTCGAGCGCGAAGCGCAGATACTGGACATAGACCGGCTGATCGAGGCCGAGCTGGTGGCGGAGCCGCGCCAGCTGCTCGGCGCTGGCGCGCTCGCCCAGCAGCAGCGTCGCCACGTCCCCCGGCAGCACATGCATGGTGAAGAACACCACGATGCTGACGCCGATCAGCACGAAGACGAGCTGGATGAGCCGTCGGGCAACGTACTGCGCCAAGCCCCTTATCCCCTTTTTGGCGGTTGGCGACGTTAGGGAGCGCCGCCGAAGCTTGTCAACGGTTGCCGGCGCGCGACGGGCAGCGGTAGGGTCGGATGCAGTTTCTGAGGGAGGTCGCCGGTGCGGATCAGCGAGACCAACTGGAGCCAGGTCGAGGCTTATCTCAAGCGTGACGACCGCGCCGTGCTGCCGGTGGGCAGCACCGAGCAGCATGCGCATCTGAGCCTAAACGTCGACGGCATCCTCTCCGAGCGGGTGGCGGCGGAGGCGGCAGAGCCGCTCGGCGTCCCCGTCTTCCCCGTCGTCAATTACGGCATCACGCCCTATTTCATGGCCTATCCCGGGACGGTGACGATGAAGGTCGAGACCTTCCTCCGCGTCATCGGTGACATCCTCGACAGCCTCTACGCGCACGGCTTCCGCCGCATCGTCGTCGTCAACGGCCATGGCGGCAACGCGCCGGCGCAATCCCTGATCGCCGAGCGCATGGGCGAGCGGCCGGGCCTCAAGGCCAAGTTCTACAATTGGTACAACGCGCCCAAGACCTGGGCCAAGGTGAAGGAGATCGATCCCGTCGCCTCGCACGCCTCCTGGATGGAGAATTTCCCCTGGACACGGGTCAAGGGCGTCGAGCAGCCGACCCAGCGGAAGCCGATGGTGGATCTCGACCGCCTCCGCTCGATGAACCCCAGGGAGATCCGCGCCCATATCGGCGACGGCAACTACGGCGGCTACTACCAGAAGAGCGACGCGGAGATGCTGGCGCTCTGGCAGGTCGCGGTCGAGGAGACACGCGAGGTGATCGAGAGCGGGTGGGAATAGATTTGCCTCTTACCTAACCCCTCTCCGCCGCAATAGCGGGGGAGAGGGGCTGATCCTGCTCCCTAATGCCTAATGCTTCAATCTCCCGACCGCGTTCGAGAGCAGCAGGTAGAGCTTGCCGACATCGGCGGTGACGAAGGTGGCGCCGAGCACGTCCTGATGGTCGCATTCGCGCGCCTGCGCCAAGAGCGTCTCGAACTGATTGAGATAGCGCAGCACGTAGTCGCGAAAGTTCGGATCCTCCTCGAACTTCTGCTTGATGAGGCCCGGCCCGTCGCGATCCTGCATGCGCAGGAGCTGGCGGGTGAAGATGGCGCGGTCGCCGGAGTGGAAGCGCTTCCAGATCTGATCGGGAATCTGCTCGTCGAGCACGCGATTGAGATCGACGGCGATCGACTGCAGCGTCTCGATGATGAAAGTGGCGCCCTTGAGGAAGGTGTCCTGCTGCGTCTCGATGGCGGCGCGGCGCACCCGCTCCGCCTGCTCCGCAGCCTCGGTCGCGGTCTTGACCAGGGTATTGACCTGGTTCTCGAAGGTGGTGCCGGCGTCGCGCGCGCGGCCGGCGGCATGCTCGGCGGTGGTGGCGAGATCGGTCGCCTGCCGACGATAGGTATCGCCCATGTTCTCGAGCCGCTCGAGCGCCTTGTCCGTGGTGGCGTTGAGCTCGACGGTCTGATCCTTGAGCGCGCTCCTGACTTCGGCGATGCGGGCGTTGGCGTGCTCGGCCGCCGCCTGCAGATCGCGCTGCTGCCGGCGCAAGGCCTCGTTCGCCTGGTCGGTCCGGAGCGCCACCGTCTCGCCGATCGCCGAGAGCGCGGTCGCCTGGTTGCGCGCCGCCTCGCTCAGCTCCTTCAACCGCAGCGTCGCGGTCTCGCCGGTCGACGCGAGCGCCGCCAGCCGGTCGGCGTAGATCTCGCCAGCCTCCTCCACCTGCGCTGCGGCACGGTCGGCGGCGGCGGCGAGATCCTGGGTCTGCTGACGGAAGACCGCGGCGGAATCCCGGAGCTTGGCGGTGGCGCCGTCGCTCGCGGCGGCGACCTGCTGGCTGCGCTCGAAGAAGCGGTCGCCGAGCTCGACGAGCTTGCCGGCGGTGCGGTCGGCGGACTCCATCACGTCCTGCGCGCGCTCGCGCAGGATCTCGCCGGTTTGTGTCAGGCGCTGCGCCGCCGCCTCGGTGGCGCTCGCCACCGCCCGGCTCTGATCGGCGAGGAGCTGCGCCACCTCCTCCGAACGGCCGGCAGCGCGGTCGGTCGACTGTGTCACCTCCAGCGAGCCGCTGCGCAGCGTCTCGCTGATGGTGCTGACCTGGGTCGCGAGCTGCTCGGAGAGGCCGCGCAGATCGCGCACCTGCTGCTGCACCACGATGCCGACGGCATCGGTCTGGTTGAGCGCCTCGGCGGCAGCCTCCTTCAGCTGGCGCGCCTGCTCGCGGAAGACGTCGCTCACCAGGGACGAGCGCTCCACCGCCTGCTCGGAGGAGCGGCCGAGCTCCTGCACCTGCTGCTGCAGCAGGTTGCGGATCTCCGCCACCTGGGAGCCCACCGCCGTCCGCGCGGTGTTGAGGCGTCCGACCTCCTGGGTGAAGGCCTCCTGCAGCTGAGCCACCTGTGCCGCCGCGTGATCGGCGCCTTCCTTGATGAGGCCCATCTGGCGACCGAGGGTATCACCCACGTGCTGGATCTGCGCGCTCGCCTCGGCGGCGACGCCGGTCAGCCGATCCGCCTGCTGGTCGAAGCTCTCGCCGGCGCGGCGCACCCGCGCCGCCGCCTGGTCCGCCGTCGCCTGCAGCTCGAGGGCCTGGTTGCGCAGCCCCCCTGCCGCGTCGGTGACGCGCTCCGCCGCTCCCACCGCCGCCGCGTTGAGCTGATCGCCGCTGTCGCGAAAACTCTCCGCCGCCTGGCGGACCGTGCTGACGCTGCCCTGCGCCACCGAGTTCAGGTCCTGGCTGCGCTGGCGGAGCTGCTCGCCGACGGTCTGCAGGCGGACCGACACCTGCTCCGTCGTGGAGAGCAGGTCGCGCACCTGCAGGCGGAGCGCCTCGCCCACCTCCTCGACCCGGGTACCCGCCTGCCGGGTCGTCTGCCCGACGTGGTCGGCCTGGGTCCCGAAGCCGTCGTTCACTTCCTTGAGGCGCTGCAGCGCCTCGGTAGAGGCGGTGCGCAGGGTCTGCACATGGCGGGCGAGCGCGGTGCTGAGCTGATCCGCCTGATCGCCGGCCTGCTCGCTGAAGCGGGTGAGCTCGGTGGTGAAGGTGCGCAGCGCCGTCGCCATCACCTCGCTCTGCGCCGCCGCCTTGCCGGTGGCGACGGTCATGTTCTCGGTGCCGCTCTGCAGCGCCTCGGCGCCGCGGCGGGTGGCGTTGGTGACGCCGCCGGTCGCCTGATCGAGGCGATCGGAGGCCACCACCAGCTGCTGCTCCACCTCGCGGCTGCGCTGAGCGATGCGCTCGCCCGCCTTGGCGGCGGCGTCCTCGATCACGCTGTCGAAATCCGCGAGCGTCTCCTTGAGGCGCTCGATCGCCGTACCGAGCCCATCGGAGGACCGTTCACCGGCGAGGCGGAAGGCCTCGATGGTGCGATCGGCGACCCGGTCCATGGCGAGCGCCGCCTCGCGGCTCGCGGCATTGGCGTTCTCCACCACCTTGCTGCCGGAAGCCGCCGCCAAATCGAGCCGCTGGGAGGCGAGCGCCAGCTGGTCGTCGAGCTCGCGGCTCCGCTGTGCCACCCGTTCCGCCGCCTTGGCGACCGCTGCCTCGATCTGCGCATCGAAATCGGCGAAGGTCTCGCGCAGGCGATCGACCGCCGTGGCAAGGCCGTCGGCCGAGCGGTCGCCCGCGACCCGCACTGACTCGACAGCCCGGTCGCCGGCAACGCGAAAGGCCTCCTGGGCATGGGCGGCGCTGCGCTCCATCGCCTGGGACGCCTCGCGGCTCGCGGTGGTGGCGTTCTCCACCACCTTCTCGCCGCCCGCAGCGGCAAGGTCGAGACGCTGTGAGGCGACGACGAGCTGCTGCTCCACCTCGCGGCTCTTCTGGGCGATGCGCTCGGCGGCCTTGGCAACTGCCGTCTCGATCATGACGTCGAAATCGGCGAAGGTTTCCTTCAGCCGCTCGACCGCCGTCGCAAGCCCGTCGGCGGAGCGGTCGCCCGAGGCACGCATCGCCTCAAGAGTGCGCTCGCTGGCGACGCGGAAGGCATCGAGCGCATGGGCAGAGCCGCGCTCCACTGCCTGCGCGGTCTCGCGGCCCGCCGTCGCGGCGCTCTCCACCACCTTCTCGCCGGACGCCGCCGCCTGATCGAGGCGCTGCCCGGCGAGCGCCAGCTGCTGCTCCATCTCGCGGCTCTTCTGGGCGATGCGGTCACCGGTCTTGGCGACCGCCGCCTCGATCTGAGCGTCCAGGTCGATGAAAGTCGCCCGCACCTTCTCGATCGCGCCGCCGAGGCTGTCGGCGGAACGGTCGCCGGCGGCGCGCAATGTCTCGAGCGCGCGCTCGCTCGCAGCGCGGAAGGCATCGAGGGTGTCGGTGGCACTGCGCTCGATCGACTGCACCGCCTCGCGGCTGGCGGCGCTGGCGCTCTCCACCACCCGCTCGCCGCCCGCCGCCGCCTGGTCGAGGCGCTGGCCAGCGATCGCCAGCTGCCGCTCGACCTCGCGGCTTTGCGCGGCGATGCGGTCGCCCGCCTTGGCGACCGCCGCTTCGATCATCCCGTCGAAATCAGCGAAGGTCTCCTTGAGCCGGTCGACGGCGGTGGTGAGCCCGTCGGTCGAGCGGTCGCCCACGGCGCGGAGCGCGTCGAGAGTATGCTCGCCGGCGGCCTGCAGCGCCTCGAGCGCGCTCTCGGACGCGCGCTGGATGGCAAGCGCGCTCTCGCGGCCCGCGGCGGCGGCCTCCTCGGCCACTTTCTCGCCGCCGGCGGCGAAGGCCCGCCCCACCGTCATCTCCACCACCGAGACCTGGCCGGCGAGCCGCTCGCTGGCGGCGGTGAGGTCGCGCTGCACCGCCTGCTCCACCGCCTGAGCGTGGCTCTGCAGCGCCTGGCTCAGCCTGCCCACGTGATCGGCGACGGTGGCAAGATCGCCCTCGGCGCGCTCCACGCGCTCGGCGGCCTCGGTGACCGAGGCGACGATGTCGCGCAGCCGCCCGGCCAGGGTTCCCGACACTCCCTCGATCCGGTCCACCGCCTCGACGGCGGCGCTGCTCAGGCTCTGCGCCTGGGCGCTCAGGCTCTCGCTCACCTCGCGCGCGCGGGCCTCGGAGGCCTCGGAGGGAAAGACGAGCGTGTCCACCCTCTCCGCCAGCAGCGCCGAGCTGGCGGCGAGCTCGCCTGCCCGGCGATAGAAGCCGGTTACCACCCAGATGAAAGCGATGGGAGCGGTGACGCCCAGGACGGTGATGGCGATCTCATGGGGAAGCAAGGTCGGCAGCACGTCCCAGCCGACCTGCGAGTCGATGTAGTAGGCGCAGAGCAGCAGCCAAACTGCCGACAGGACCGGCCCCGACAGGACGACCCGCAGAACCTTGACCAACCCGTCCCCCGTTACCCCTTATCTATGGTGGTTCCGAGGCTCGCTCATCCGGGACTCGCCGTCAACCGAGCGGGCGAGTCGTCACGAGTCGCTCCAAAGCAGCCCGTAAATTCAGGGGAATCGGGGTGGGGCGCCGATCCTCTCGGCCGACGAAGACATGGACGAAATGGCCGGTGGCGGCCGGCGACTCGTCGCCTTGCCGGAACAGGCCAATCTCGTAGCGGACGCTGGAATTGCCGAGTCGGCCCACCCGGAGCCCGGCATCGATGCGGTCGGGGAACGCCAGCGAGCGGTGGAAACGGCACTGGCTCTCCACCGCGATGCCGATGACTGCCCCGGTATGAATGTCGAGCCCGCCCGCCTCCACCAGGTACTTGTTGATGACGGTGTCGAAGTACGAATAGTAGACCACGTTATTGACGTGCCCGTAGATGTCGTTGTCCATCCATCGGGTGGGGATCTCGAGAAGATGCGGATAGTCGCCGCGCCGCTCCTGATCGCCTTCGGCCATGCCGGTGCTTCCCTTCCTGTCTGATCAATCCTTCACAGCAGCTTCTTCCAGCGCAGGATCGCCAGCGATGCGGCGACCGTGACGCCCCTGCCGAGCATCACCCAGCGCACCGTCGATGCCGTCCCAGGAGAGCGCCTTGAGCGGCCGATCGGCTCTCAACAGGAACCCGTTGATGAGGCCGGTGGGCACTATCGTCTCGACCGTCGCCGCCACTGCTCTCTCCCCCTGCTCCCGCGCCTACAGCACCGGCTTCAGCGCGGTGAGCGTGCCGACGGGATCCTCCACCATCATCATATGGCCGACGCCGGGCAGCACCGTGACATCGGCGGTCTCGATCCTGCGGGCAAAGGCGCTGCCTTGCGCCGCCGGCGTCATGCGGTCCTCGGCACCGAGGATGAGCCGGGTGCGGCAGCGGATGTGCGTCGCCGCCACGGCAGCGTCCTTGTAGGCGTTGCAAGCGGCGAGATCGGCGGCAAGCGTCGCCGCCGGCGAATGCTCAAGGAGGCGCATCGCCTCGCCTTGGAGCCAGAGGCCGGGGGCGAGATTGCTGCCGAGCCGGGATTGGGCGCCGAAGCTCCAGCTCACCATGAGGTCGAGCGCCAGATGGGCGCCCGATTGGGCCGCGCCCAGAAGGTCGGCGTGCACCGGCATCTCCGGCACGAAGCCGAGGAGCGCCAGGCCGTCGATGCGGGCGCCGCCGCGCGCCGCCACTTCGAGCGCCACCAGCGAGCCCATGCTGTGGCCGGCGATCCGCGCCTCGCCGGCGCCCGCGGCATCGAGCGCGCCCAGCACCCATTCCGCCATCGCGACGATGCTGGTGAGCGCCGGTCCCTCGCTGCCGCCATGGCCGGGCAGATCGAGGGCGAGCACGCTCCGCCCGTGGTGAGCGAAGGAGCGCGTCTGCAGCGCCCAGACCGTGTGGTCCATGCCAGCGCCGTGCAGGAAGACGGCGGTCGGCAGCCCGGGATCGAAGGGCCGCCCGCCGGTGCCGGCGAGGACGCGCTTGCCCGCGACGTGGAATTCCATGCGCCCGCGCCTATTCCGCCGCCTTGGGCAGCGTCTTCTGCGCCGCCCGCAGCGCCTGGCTCAGATCCTCGATGATGTCCTCCGCCTCCTCGAGACCAACCGAGAGCCGGATCATGTCCTCGCCGATGCCGGCAGCCGCGAGCTGCTCGGCAGAGAGCTGCTGATGCGTCGTGCTGGCGGGATGGATCACCAGCGTCTTCGCATCGCCGACATTGGCGAGATGCGAGATCAACGCGAGACTGTCGACGAAGCGCTTGCCCGCCGGCCGGCCGCCCTTGATGCCGAAGCTCACGATCGAGCCCGCGCCTCTCGGCAGCAGCCGCTTGGCGAGCGCGTGATCGGGATGGCTCTCGAGCTCGGGATGGATGACCCAGGCGACCATCGGGTGCTTGCCGAGGAAGTCGAGCACGCGCCGCGTGTTCTCCATGTGGCGGCTCATGCGCAGCGGCAGCGTCTCCACACCCTGCAGGATCTGGAAGGCGTTGGCCGGACTCATGCAGGCGCCGAAGTCGCGCAAGCCCTCCGCACGCGCCCGCATGATGAAGGCCTGCGGCCCGAACTCCTCGGCGAAGTCGATGCCGTGATAGCCGGCATAGGGCTCGGTCAGCGTCGGGAACTTGCCCGAGGCCTGCCAGTCGAAGCGGCCGCCGTCGACGAGCGCGCCGCCGATGGCGATGCCATGGCCACCGAGCCATTTGGTCGCCGAATGCATGACGAGGTCGGCGCCCAGTTCGAGAGTGCGGCAGAGATAGGGGGTGGCGAAGGTGGCATCGATGAGGAGCGGCAGCCCGGCGTCGTGCGCGACCTTGGCGATCTCAGGCACGTTCAGCACCTCGAGGCCGGGATTGCCCAGAATCTCCGCGAAGACGACGCGCGTCTCCGGCCGGATCGCGGCGGCGAAGGCGGCGGGATCGCGCACGTCGACGAGGCTTGTCTCGATGCCGAAGCGCGGCAGCGTCAGCTTCAGCAGATTTGTCGAGCCGCCGTAGAGCGACGCCGCCGCGACGATATGGCCGCCGGCGCCCATCAGCGTCGCAATCGCCAGGTGGAGCGCCGCTTGGCCGCTCGCGGTGCAGATCGCACCGACGCCGCCTTCCAGCGCGGCGAGGCGCTCCTCCAGCACCGCCACCGTGGGATTGGCGATGCGGGAATAGATGAAGCCGGGCTCCTCCAGATTGAACAGCGCCGCCGCGTGGTCGCTGTCGCGGAAGACGTAGCTGGTGGTCTGGTAGAGCGGCACCGCGCGGGCGCCAGTGACCGGATCCGGCCGCTGGCCGGCATGCAGGCTCAGGGTGGAAAAGCCGGGGAATTTGGCCTCGGGCATGGCTGACCTCGCGG
Organism: Allostellaceae bacterium; assembly: GCA_035507155.1. GTDB lineage: Bacteria > Pseudomonadota > Alphaproteobacteria > ATCC43930 > CGMCC-115725 > DASZHJ01. The sequence continues at coordinate 26,999 of DATJOK010000157.1, read as the reverse complement.
GGTTCGCGACGAGGCCTTTACCATACACGAGATGGCGGAACCGGAAGACGGGAGGCCGTCCCGGAGGGCCGGCTTCCCATGCGGAATGTGAAGGTGCTGCGGAAGCCGAGCGGCAAATTGCCGTCGGGGGCGCACTCTACCGGCCACCCCTTAACGGCGGCTGAAAGCTAAAATACCGTTCATCTTGCCGTCGCGAGGCTGCGCCGCCTCACCGCTTGAAGAGGGCCTCGGCGCCGGTCTTCTGGGCGCGCTTGCGGGCGATTTCGCCGCGGGCGCGCTCGATCTCCGCCTCGAGGCCGAGGATGTATTCCTCGAGTTCCGCGACCGCCATCGGCTGGAGGTCCCTGGGCGGCGCTTTCTTGCGCAGCGGAGCCAGATCTTCCTCGTCCATCGGACCCTCCCAAAGACGTGCTGGCCCCGGATTCGCTCGCCTGTTGCCAGTCTGGCGCGATCCGGCTAGACACGCAATCTTCCGGCCGCCAAGCCGCTTAATTCGCCGACAGGAAGCGCAGCATGAGCACCCTCCCCGCCACCATGACCGCCATCGAGATCGCCCAGCCTGGCGGGCCCGAGGTCCTGAAGCCGGCGAGCCGGCCGATGCCGATGCCCGGCATGGGCGAGGTGCTGATCGAGGTGAAGGCGGCTGGCGTCAACCGGCCCGACATGCAGCAGCGCCAGGGCCACTACGATCCGCCCCCGGGTGTCACCGACATCCCGGGCCTCGAGGTGGCCGGACGCATCGTCGCGGTCGGGCTCGGCGTTCCCCATCTCAAGATCGGCGACGAGGTCTGCGCCCTGGTGGCCGGCGGCGGCTATGCCACCTACTGCGTTGCGCCGGCGCCGCAGACGCTGCCGGTGCCGAAAGGTCTCACCCTGGTCGAGGCGGCGGCGATCCCCGAGACCTTCTTCACGGTCTGGACCAACGTCTTCGAGCGCGCGCACTTCCAGCCCGGCGAGACCTTGCTGGTGCATGGCGGCACCAGCGGCATCGGCACCACCGCGATCCAACTGGCGAAGGCACTGGGCGCACATCAGGTCTTCGCCACCGCCGGCAGCCTGGAGAAGTGCCGCGCCTGCGAGGAGCTGGGTGCGACGCGCGGCATCGACTACAAGATCATGGACTTCGTGAAGGTCGTGAAGGAGATGACCGGCGGCCGCGGTGTCGACGTTATCCTCGACATGGTGGGCGGCGACTACATGCAGAAGAACCTGAGCGCCCTCGCCCTGGAAGGCCGCCTGGTCAACGTCGCCTATCTCAAGGGGCCCAAGGTCGAGGTGAATTTCGGCCCCGTCATGGTGAAGCGCCTCACCATCACCGGCTCGACCCTCCGCCCGCGCACGGTGGAGCAGAAGGGCGCGATTGCCGCCGCACTCCACAACACGGTATGGCCGCTCCTGGAGGCCAAGAAGGTGAAGCCGGTGATCTACCGCACCTTCCCGCTGGCGGAGGCGGCCGAAGCGCACCGGCTGATGGAGACCTCGCAGCACATCGGCAAGATCGTGTTGACGGTCTGAAGCGGCGACGCGGAAACCGGGCTCTTTTCGGCGTCGATCCCCAACCGGCCCTTCCCTCCCGCCGGTCGAGACGCTATATAGCCTCTATCCCTGCCATGAACCCTGCCTCGTAGCTGGCTCCTGAAAAGCCAGAAACGCGCGGTTCTACAGACATTTAGGAGGCCTCATGGAGCTGCCGTTGATGCCCAAGGCGACGGCCGTATGGCTGGTCGAGAACACGGCGCTCACCTTCGACCAGATCGCGGAATTCTGCGGCCTGCACGCCCTCGAGGTGCAGGCGATCGCCGATGGCGAGGTTGCTGCCCAGATGGTGGGCCTCGACCCGGTGGCGAACGGCCAGCTGACCGTCGAGGAGATCCGCCGCGCCGAGGCCGATCCCGCGGCGCGCCTCAAGCTCTCCGAGCAGGCGCAGCCGGTGCCGATGGTGAAGCACAAGGGGCCGCGCTACACGCCGATCTCCAAGCGCCAGGACAAGCCGGACGCCATCGCCTGGCTGCTCAAGAACCACCCCGAGCTCAGCGACGGGCAGATCTCCAAGCTGGTGGGCACCACCAAGCCGACGATCGCGGCGGTGCGCGACCGCACACACTGGAACTCGCCCAACATCAAGCCGCGCCACCCGGTGGCGCTCGGCCTCTGCACGCTCCCGGAGCTGGACGCTGCGGTCTCACGCGCGAGCAAGGGCAAGAAGCGCGCGGTCGTCGACGACATCGCCGTGCCGGTCACCGGCGAGGGCGACAGCACGGCGGCCGAATAGCTCTCGACCAGGTGTCTTGAGCCGCCGCCCCGCCCATCGCACCTAGAGGTCCGATGGGCGGATATCTTCGGACCCTCGTCTTCTGCGGCGCCTGGGCGGCGGCCTGCCTCGCTTCGCCCGGCATCGGATCTGCCGCCGACGCGACGGTGATCGGCGTCTGGCTCACTCAGAACGACCAGGCGCAGGTGCGGATCAGCGAGTGCGGCGACAAGCTCTGCGGCACCATCATCGCGCTCCGCGAGCCGCTCGGACCCGATGGCCAGCCGAAGACCGACAAGCGCAACCGCGACGCAGCGCAGCACGGCCGGCCGATCGTCGGGCTGGAGATCCTGCAGAATTTCACGCGCCTCGACGACAAGCGCTGGGGCGGCGGCACGATCTACAATCCCGAGGACGGCGATACCTACCGGTGCACCCTCACCCTCGACAACCCGGTAACGCTGATCGTGCGCGGCTATGTCGGCATCCCGCTGTTCGGCAAGACGCAGATCTGGCACCGGGTGGCGGAGTAGCGCTTACTCGGTCTTCACCGTGTAGCCCGCGCTCTTCAGGTCCTCGGCGATCTCAGCGAGGATGGCGGGGTCGTCGATGGTGGCGGGCATGCGGTACTCCTCGCCGTCGGCGATCTTGCGCATGGTGCCGCGCAGGATCTTGCCCGAGCGCGTTTTGGGGAGCCGCTGCACGACGAGGGCAGTCTTGAAGCTCGCCACCGGGCCGATGCGCTCGCGCACCAGCTTGACCGCCTCCGCCGCCACCTCCCTCGGCGCCTTCCTGACGCCCGCTTTCAGCACCAGGAAGCCGATCGGCACCTGGCCCTTGAGCGTGTCGCGGACGCCGATCACGGCGCATTCCGCCACGTCGGGGTGCGAGGCCAGCACCTCCTCGATGCCGCCGGTGGAGAGGCGATGGCCGGCGGTGTTGATGATGTCGTCGGTGCGCGTCATCACGAAGACGTAGCCGTCCTCGTCGATGTAGCCGGCATCCGCGGTCTGGTAGTAGCCGGGATACTCGTCGAGATAGGATTGCTTGAAGCGCTCGTCGGCGTTCCAGAGCGTCGGCAGCGCGCCGGGCGGCAACGGCAGCTTCATCACCAGCGCGCCGATCTCGCCGCGCTTCACCTGGTGGCCCTCGGGATCGAGCACGCGGAGATCCCAGCCCGGCATCGGCTTCGTCGAGGAGCCCGGCTTCACCGGCATCAGCCCGATCCCGGCGGGGTTGGCGGTGATCGGCCAGCCGGTCTCGGTCTGCCACCAATGGTCGATGACCGGCACCTTGAGCTGATGCTGCGCCCATTCGACCGTCGGCGGATCGGCGCGCTCGCCGGCGAGGAAGAGCGCGCGGAACTTCGAGAGATCGTATTTCCGGATCAGGTCGCCCTCGGGATCCTCGCGCTTGATGGCGCGGAAGGCGGTGGGCGCGGTGAAGAGCGCGACCGCGCCGTGCTCCGCGATGATCCGCCAGAAGACGCCGGCGTCCGGCGTTCCCACCGGCTTCCCCTCGAAGAGGATCGAGGTGCAGCCGTAGATGAGCGGCGCATAGACGATGTAGGAGTGGCCGACCACCCAGCCCACGTCCGAGGCGGTCCACCAGGTCTCGCCGGGCTTGATGCCGTAGATGTTCGCCATCGACCAGTTGAGCGCCACCGCATGGCCGCCGTTGTGGCGGACGATGCCCTTCGGGATGCCGGTCGTGCCCGAGGTGTAGAGGATGTAGAGCGGATCGGTCGCCTCGAGGGGAACGCAGCCCGCAGGCTTGGCCTTGGCGACCAGGTCCTGCCAGTCGTGGTCGCGGCCTTTGACCAGGGTTGCTGCGGCCTGCGGCCGCTGCAGGACGACGCAGGCCAGGGGCTTCGCCTGGGCCAGCTCGATCGCGGCATCCAGCAGCGGCTTGTAGGCGATGACCCGCTGCACCTCGATGCCGCAGGACGCCGTGAGGATCACCTTCGGCTTGGCGTCGTCGATGCGCGTCGCCAGTTCCGGCGCCGCGAAGCCGCCGAATACCACCGAATGAATGGCGCCGATGCGGGCGCAGGCGAGCATCGCCATCGCCGCCTCCGGCACCATCGGCATGTAGATGAGGACGCGGTCGCCCTTGCCGACACCGAGACCCGCCAGCGCGCCCGCGAGCGCCGCCACGCGATCGCGCAGCTCGCGGTAGGTGAACTTGCGGATCTCGCCGGTGACCGGGCTGTCGTAGATCAGCGCCGTCTGCTGGGCGCGGCCGCGCTCCACATGGCGATCGAGGGCGTTCCAGCAGGTGTTGAGCCGGCCGCCCTTGAACCACAGCGAGAAGGGCGGACGGCTCTGGTCCAGCACCTTGTCCCAGCGGCGCTCCCAGTCGATCGCCTCCGCCGCCTCGCCCCAGAACCCCTCAGGGTCGCTGAGCGAGCGGCGGAACATCTCGTCGTAGCGGCCGGTCATGGCGCCTCACCTCCCCTTGCCCCGCCTCTTCAAATGAGCGGGTTTTCCGAGCCCGTCGAGGGCTCCCGAACACAAAAATACTGCGGCATTGCCGCGGCCTTGTGAAGCGGCCCGGCGGCAGTCCAGAATGCGCCATGACCAACCCCTACGAGATCGGCCTCGACCGCAACGCAGCGAATTTCGTGCCGCTGACGCCGATCAGCTTCCTGGAGCGCGCGGCCTCGGTCTATCCGCAGCGGACCTCGGTCATCCACGGCAATCGCCGTTACGATTGGGCCGAGACTTACGCCCGCTGCAAGCGGCTTGCGAGCGCACTCCGGCGCCGCGGCATCGGGCGCGGCGACACCGTGGCGCTGATGGCGCCCAACATCCCCGAGGCGATGGAGGCGCATTTCGGCGTGCCGATGGCGGGCGCGGTGCTCAATGCCCTCAACATCCGCCTCGATGCCGAGACCATCGCCTTCATCCTGACCCATGGCCAGGCGACGGTGCTGATCACCGACCGCGAGTTCTCGCCGGTGATCTCGGCGGCGCTGGCGCGGCTCGAGAAGAGGCCGCTGGTGATCGACATCGACGATGCGCTGGCAGTGGGCGGAGAGCGGCTCGGCGAGCTCCCCTACGAGGACTTCCTCGCCGAGGGCGATCCCACCGAGCCGGGCCTCCGGCCCGAGGACGAATGGGACGCGATCGCCCTCAACTACACCTCGGGCACGACCGGCAATCCCAAGGGCGTCGTCTATCATCATCGCGGCGCCTATCTCAACGCCATCGGCAATGTTCTCACCTGGTCGATGCCGTCGCATCCCGTCTATCTCTGGACCCTGCCGATGTTCCATTGCAACGGCTGGTGCTTCCCGTGGACGGTGACCGCGCTCGCCGGCACTCACGTATGTCTCCGCCGCGTCGAGGCGAAGCCGATCTTCGACGCGATCGCCGATCTCGGCGTGACGCATCTCTGCGGCGCCCCCATCGTGATGAACATGCTCTTGAACGCGCCCGCCGAGGCGCGCCGACCTCTCCCGCGCAAGGTGGAGATGATGACCGCGGGCTCGGCGCCGCCCGCCGCGGTCATCGAAGGCATGGAGAAGCTGGGCTTCGGCATCATCCACGTCTATGGCCTGACCGAGGTCTATGGTCCCGCGGTGGTCTGCGCCTGGCACGACGAGTGGGACCAGCGCCCAGCGGCGGAGCGCGCCAATCTGAAAGCGCGCCAGGGCGTCACATATCCCGTGCAGGAAGCGCTCATGGTGGCGGACGCGCAGACGCTCGAACCTGTGCCGCGCGACGGCAAGACCATGGGCGAGATCTTCATGCGCGGCAACATCGTGATGAAGGGCTATCTCAAGAACCCGAGCGCCACCGAGGAAGCCTTCGCCGGCGGCTGGTTCCACACCGGCGACCTGGGTGTCTGGCACGCGGACGGCTACATCGAGCTCAAGGACCGCTCGAAGGACATCATCATCTCCGGCGGCGAGAACATCTCGACGATCGAGGTGGAAGGCGTGCTCTACCGGCATCCCGCGGTGCTGGAGGCGGCGGTGGTGGCGCGGCCCGACGAGAAATGGGGCGAGACCCCCTGCGCCTTCGTCACCCTGAAGGCCGGCGAGGCGGCCAGCGGCGACGACATCATCGCCTTCTGCCGCGAGCGCCTTGCCCGCTTCAAGGTGCCGAAGACCGTGGTGTTCGGCCCGCTTCCCAAGACCTCCACTGGCAAGGTGCAGAAATTCGCGCTCCGCGCCCAGGCGAAGGCGCTGGAATAGCGCTTCACCCCGCCGCGCAGCGCTCGGGATCGACGCGGTAGATCGAGCTCCAGTCGCCGTGGAAGACCCGAGCGAGCGCCGGGGATTCCACCGTGTCGCTGTTGGGCAGCAGGAAATAGGCGTGGTCGTCCGGTCCCGCCTCGCCCGCGAAATCGCAGAGCGCATGGGATGTGGCCGGCGTCGGCGCCAGCGCGGCGGCGATGTAGCGCCGCCGCCGCGCGTCGCGATCGGTCCAGGTGACGTAGGGATTGGAATGGAGCTCCGGCGTCGCCACCATGCGGCGCGCCGCCGCCATCACCGCGAAGGCTTGCGGCTCCTCCCAGTCCTTCACCACGTCGGTGACGAAGAGATCGCCGGGCGCGGTGTTGGCGAGGATCCAGCGATAGGCCTCGCCGTCGAAGTATTTCTCGTCCATTCGCGCCCAGAGCCGCATGCGCACCTCGAAGGCGGGCCGCATGGTGTTGCGGATCCAGCGGTAGGGATAGGTGTCGAGCTCCTCGATGCTCTTGCCGTCGACGCGCGCGAGCTCGCGCTCGTCCAGCGACGCCGGGCGGAACAGGAAGTAGAAAGTGCCGACGCCGAGCGCCGCCACCGCCGCCAGCGCGACCAACGCCGCGCGAGGCTGGGAGATCGCGCCGGAGCTGGAGATCTCCATCCACCAGAGCGCCCCTTCCCAGAGGACGTAGCCCATCACCGAGGCCCAGGCGGCGGCGAGATAGAAGTGATAGTGGTTCACCGCGATGACGAAGGTGTCGCAGACCGCGTTGTGCGCGTCGGCGATGGCGCAGGCCTCGTGGCGCACCAGGAACAGCAGGCAGATGCCGATCCAGGTGCCGAGGATCACCGCTGTGCTGCGGCCCATCGGCGCGCGATGCCGCAGCAGGAAGGCGCCGGTGAGCGCCAGGATGCCCGGGACGTTGAGCGCCACCATCCGCAGAAGCTGCTGCGGCTCCATCAGATCGTCGAGCCAGGCGCCGGGCGCGGGATTGGCGATGTGCAGGTGGTAGCGGAGAAAGAGCGGCAGCAGGAAGATCGCGCCCCAGGCCAGCTCCACCAGCGCCACCACCGCGAGCCAGAGGATGACGCGCGGGCGGATACCGCTGAGCGCGAAGGCATTCACGGTCACGATCGCCGACAGCAGGATCGCCGGCACGGTGTGGGCGAGAAAGGTGATGCCGAGCAGCGTGCCGATCCCGGCCGCGTCGCCGAAGCGGGTCGAGCCGCCGTGGCGATGGATGAGCCCCACGCCGAGGAAGAACAGGAACAGGCTGAAATCCGGCACCAGCGGCCAGGGTGTGTAGGAGGCCTCGATGAAGGGAAGTGTGAAGGCGCCATTGAACAGCACGAAGACGGCGGTCGCCACGGCGGCCGCCGGGGCGCCGATCAGGCGCCGGTTCATCAGGAAGAAGGTAAGCGGGGCCAGCAGATTGATCCAGGGCGCGAGCTCGAGCCAGAGCCGCATCGCCGGAATGCCGGTGATCCAGACGGCGAGCGCGCCCAGCGCGGGGAAGAGCGGCGGGTACCAGCGATACTCGCCGGCATACATGGGGTCGCCGAGCCAGTTGCCGTCGAGGAAGCCCTGGATGAAACCCACGTCCCGGAGGCTGTCCATGTCGGGCGGGCGGTCGAGGCCGGCGATCGACTGCAGTCCTTCGAGGAGGCAGAGGGCGAGCAGTACCGCCACCACCACCCAGGTGACCCAGCCGCCCCCGGCCGGATCACGCTCTCCCGCTGTCCGCGCCCGTTCCATGCGGGGCGGATCCTAGCCGGGGGGTGTTTTGCTCACAACTCTCTGGCGGCGCGGCAAAACCGCCGCGCGGGCGGGGTCGGCTGCATGCAACCGCATACCGCGCTGCAGCAGGCGGCGGATCAGGTCGGGTTCGAGTGGGAAAAGTAGCTAGTGCTGGCGTTCCAGCTCGGCGATCTCGTCTTTGATCTTCAGCTTTTGGCGCTTGATATCGTGGATCATTTCCTCGTTCGGCAGCGGTCGGTGGATTTCTTCTTCCAGAGCCGTCTCCAGGCTGTGATGCCGGGCACGAAGTGTCTGGATACGATCCTGCAGCGACATAAGGGCGCCTCCTGTATCAAGACGAACACGCTCCCATGGTCCTCCTCTGGAGGCCGGGGATCAACAGAGATATGCTGCGTCTCCGCCCCGGTTCCAGTCCCCGAGGTGCGACTCGGCGTCCGGGAGGCGCGGGATGGATAAGCAAAGATTAATCGTCGGATTGAGCGGCGCGTCGGGGGTGATCTACGGCGTCCGCCTATTGCAGCTGTTGCGTCCCCTGCCGGTGGAGACGCATCTCGTCATCACCCGCGCCGCCGAGGTGACGCTGGCGCACGAGACCGACCTCAAGGTGCAGCAGGTTCACGCGCTTGCCGACCACGTGCACGGCGCCGGCGACATGGCGGCGCCGATCTCCTCCGGCTCGTTCAGGACCGCGGGCATGATCGTTGCCCCCTGCTCGATCAAGAGCGCGGCGGAGATCGCCACCGGCACCACCTCGACGCTGCTGACGCGCGCTGCCGACGTCACGCTGAAGGAGCGCCGCCGCCTGGTGCTGATGGTGCGCGAGACGCCGCTTCACACCGGTCACCTGCGCACGCTGACGACGCTCTCCGAGCTCGGCGCCATCGTGGCGCCGCCGGTGCCGGCTTTCTACGCACGCCCGCAGACCCTCGAGGAGATGGTGGACCACACGCTCGGCCGGGTACTCGACCTCTTCGGATTGGAGAGCGGCAGCGTCGAGCGCTGGGGCGAGACGCCGCCGCCGGTCGAGCCGCTGCGCCGTCCCCGCTCGCGCTGAGCGGGGCGCGCGGCCGCAGCCGCTTCAGCGCTCGCTGATGAAGCCGGACGGCTGATAGTGCGGCGCCCGCAGCGAGAAACCCTCGAGAATCCGCGCCACGTCGATGGTCGCTCCCTTGCGCGCGCAGTAGTAGCCATCGATGCGGCTATGGAGGCGAAGCACGCTGTCGTCGCGCCGATCCTGAGTGAAGATCACGCAGGGTCCCTCTGACGTTTCCGCGACCGCATAGGTCACCGGGCCGAGGCTGTTCTGATAGGTGAGCGCCGGCCCGACCTTCGGATGATTATCGGCGATGTTGCGCCAGATCTTCGCCGCCAGCGCCGGCGGCAGATCGAAGGCGAAGGTGCGACGACGCTCGAGCCGGACATAGCGCAGTGTCGCCCGCGGCCGCTCGGCGCCGGGCGCCGCCCAGATCGACACCTCCGCCACCATGGAGCCGTCGCTCGGCACGGCCCAGTAGTAGTGCCCGACGCCGGCGTTGATCCCCGGCGTGAACACCAGCCCGGTGTCGGCAGCCGTCACCGTGTGCCACTCCAGGTCCTCGAGCGCCGCGGCAAAAGGATTGCCCGGCGTCGCCGCCGTCACCGTGACCGCATGCTCCCTGAAGACCGCGGCGACCAGCCGATCGCTCTCGCCCGCTGTCATGCCGATCTGCAGTCGCGGATCGTAGAGAGTGCGCAGCGCCGCCTCGTCCACCGGCGTCAGCGTGTCGCGGCTGCGGAACGGACTCATCACCGAGGGCGCCACCACCGAATGATGGCCGAAGCCGAAAGCATGCATCAGCTCGTGATCGAGGCAGGTGCCGAGCGTTCCCGGCCGCTCCGTGCCGATGAAGACCTGCGAGAGCTGGAGGCCGGCGGCATTGTAGATCGAGCGCGTGTAGCAGGCGGCGAGCTCGTCATGGACTGCCGGCAGCGGCCCCTTGGCGAAGTCGATGGTGATCTGCGCATCCTTGACGACGTCGCTGCGCGCAAGGGTGATGCCGGTGAGCGCCTGGAAGCGCTCCATCGTCGACAAGATCTGCCGATCCTCCGCCGCGGTGTGGCTGCCCTCGACCGCGTAGACGAGCCTTTTCTGGCTCCAACGCATCAGCGACTTCGTGGTCCCCTCCGGCGCGGCCGGATTGCCGTAGGCGAGCTCGTCGAAGAAACGGGTGAGGCGATCCGGCGGCATCTCGTTCGGCGGAGAGGCGCAGCCCGCAAACGAGATCGCGACGGCCAGAAGCGAAAAAAAGAGGCGCGGCAACATGCGATCCCTCGCCTATAGCATGAGAACGAGAGGCGAGAAACCTTGTGCGTGCCGCTACCCTACACGATCCCGCGAGTGGCGCTTCATCCGTCGGAAGACAACCTCAGCGGTCGCCGAGCGAGATGCCGAGGCCGCGCGCGGTGCGGATCATCGCGCCCTTGGCGTCGACCACCTGGGGTGCTGCGATCGCGGTCGCCAGCGGCACGTCGACCACGGCGCGGTTCTGCCAGGCCACCATGCGGTCGAACTTCCCGGCCGCGACGAGATCGACCGCATGGACGCCGAAGCTCTGCGCCACCAGGCGGTCGCTCCAGGTGGGCTCGCCGCCGCGCTGCACATGGCCCAGCACGGTGACGCGGATCTCGGCGCCGGTGAGCGGCCCGAGCGCCTCCGCCAAATGATGGCCGACGCCGCCATAGGTGCCGGTCTGGCGCTGGCGCACGCGCCGCCCGCGCGGATCGCGCACCGCCTCCGCCACCACGATGAGGGCGAAGTTGCGGCCGCGCCGGCGCACCGACGCCACGTGCTGCGCCACCGCCTGAAGGCGATAGGGAATCTCCGGGATGAGGATCACGTCGGCGCCGCCGGCGATGCCGGCGGCGAGCGCGATGTGGCCGGCGTCGCGTCCCATCACTTCGAGGATCATGACGCGGTCGTGGCTCGCCGCCGTCGGTTGCAGCCGGTCGAGCGCCTCGGTCGCGACCGCAACGGCGGTGTGATATCCGACCGCGCTCTCGGTGGCGCCGACGTCGTTGTCGATCGTCTTCGGGATCCCCACCAGCTTGATGCCGCCCTGCTGCGCGAGACGGCGCAGGATGGCGAAGCTGCCATCGCCGCCGACACCGATGAGGGCGTCGGCTCCGATCTCCCGAAAGCCCTCGATCACCTCGCGCGAGCGGTCGCGGTGGCGCCCCCGGCGGCCGGGGAAATCGAAGGGATTGCCCTTGTTGGTGGTGCCGAGGATGGTGCCGCCGCGGCGCAGCAGCATGCTGTCGGCCTGGGGAAGACCGAGATCGACGACGTCGATGGGGCGGCTCAGCAGCCCCATGGTCCCCTGGCGGATGCCGACGACGCGCCAGCCGTGGCCGCCCACCGCGCGGTGCACGACTCCGCGAATCACCGCGTTGAGTCCGGCGCAATCGCCGCCGCTGGTGAGCAACGCCAGGGTGCGGATCGGCGCGGATTCAGCCATTTTCTCGGCGCTCCCCCCGCCTCGACGCGCGGCGGCCGTTAACCATGCCAGTGCTTCGCCCGGCCCAGCATAGTCTGGTATAAGAGCCTGCCTACAGGAAAAGCTGCCGATCCGCGCTTCAGATGGACCTCGATCTCGAAGCGATCAAGGCTCGCTTGGAGCAACTCAGAAGCGAGCACCGGGACCTCGACGGATTGATCGCGCGCACCACCGAGGAATCTCCCTTCAACCAGCTTGAGATCCAGCGTCTCAAGAAGCGGAAGCTCGTCCTCAAGGACCTGATCGCCAAGCTCGAGAGCCAGCTCGTCCCCGACATCATCGCATGAGCTGATCGCCGCCTCGCGCAGCGGCCGACCGCGCGTCAGCGCTCGACGCCCGGCCGCGGTTTGCGCAGGTACATGGCACGGTCGGCGGCATCGAGAGCCTGGCCGGCCTCGGCATCGCCGCCGAAAGTGTAGACGCCATAGGCGATATCGAGGGGAATCGTCTGCCCCTGCCAGGACAGCGGGTTCGCCCGGACCGTCTGGGCGAGCTGCTCCGCCTTGGTCTCGGCGACCTGCTGGTCGGTCTGCATCAGCAGCACGCCGAACTCGTCGCCGCCGAGCCGCGCCACCACGTCGGTGGTGCGTACGTGCTCCACCAGGGTACGCGACACCTGCAGCAGCGCGGCATCTCCGGCGGCGTGGCCGTAGCTGTCGTTGATCGCCTTCAGGCGGTTGACGTCCGCGAAGACGATGCTCGCCGTCGTGCCGTAGCGGCGGGCGAAGCCCACCATGCGCGTGACCTCGCGCAGGAAGGCGCGCCGGTTGGCGATCGGCATCAGCGGATCTTCGTCGGCGAGCCGCTCCAGATAGTCGATCCGCGCGCGGGCGTCGCCGAGCTCGCCGCGGAGCTGATCGACCTCCGCCAGCAGCATCGCCATCGCCCGGCGCACCCGCGGCGTCAGCTCCTCCGCGGAGATGCCGCCAGACGGCAGCGACTCGACGACCGCGCCACCGTCACGCGATTCGCCTCGGGCGGGCTCCGGCCCGCTCCCCTCCGGAGCGCGGCCGACCGGCCCGTTTTTGAGGATTTTCATGCGTGCACTACGATCTCCGACGCCTCGCCCGCGCCATCGATGGCGCTTTTGTTAAGGATACGCCAGCTTCATCGGCGATACCAAGAGCGGCCCTTGCCCGGACGAGGACGCTCCCTATAATGCGCGCTCTCTTCCAGGCGTTTTAGAGGCCTTGACGCTGATGGCGAGCGACCGCCCGACGGTTGGCATCATCATGGGAAGCCAGTCCGATTGGGAGACGCTGCGCCACGCCGCCGCGACTCTCGACCGACTCCGCATCCCCCACGAGACCCGCATCGTCTCGGCGCACCGCACGCCGGAGCGGCTCTATGCCTATGCCCGTGACGCCCGCGGCCGCGGCCTCAAGGTGATCATCGCCGGCGCCGGCGGCGCCGCGCATCTGCCGGGGATGACCGCCTCGATGACCGCGCTGCCCGTCCTCGGCGTCCCCATCGAGACGCAGACCCTGAAAGGCATGGACAGCCTGCTCTCCATCGTGCAGATGCCGGGCGGCGTACCGGTCGGCACGCTCGCGATCGGCAAGGCCGGCGCCATCAACGCCGCCCTGCTCGCCGCCGCCATCCTCGCCACCAGCGACACCAAGGTATCGGCGACGCTCGAGCGCTTCCGTGCCGAGCAGACGGCGGCGGTGGCGGAGCAGCCCAGCGACGTTCCGCCGGCCAAGGAATGATCGCTCCTGGCGCCACCATCGGCATCCTCGGTGGCGGTCAGCTCGGTCGGATGACCGCGCTGGCGGCGGCATCGCTCGGCTACAAGACCCACATCTACTGTCCCGACGCCGAGAGCCCGGCGAAGCAGGTCACCTGCTACTTCACCACCGCCGCCTACGACGACCGCGCTGCGCTCGAGCGCTTCGCCGCCGCCGTCGACGTCGTCACCTGCGAGTTCGAGAACGTGCCCGCGGAGACGGCGGAGTTCCTCGCCGGGCTGAAGCCGGTGCGACCGAGCCCGCCGGTGCTGGCGATCGTGCAGGATCGGCTGCGCGAGAAGGATTTCCTGCGCTCGATCGACGTCGCCACCACCGACTATCGCAGGGTGACCGGCGTGCCCGCGCTCGCCGGCGCGCTCGCCGAACTGGGATTTCCGGCGGTGCTGAAGACCGTACGCATGGGCTATGACGGCAAGGGCCAAGTTAAGATCGCGGACGGCCGCGATCTCGACGCACGCTGGCGCGAGATGGGCGCCGATATCGGCATCCTCGAAGGCTTCGTCGACTTCGCCTGCGAGATCTCGGTGATCGTGGCGCGCGGGCCCTCAGGCTCGGGCGTCGCCTATCATCCGGTGGAGAACCGGCACGCCAACCACATCCTCGACACCACCATCGCGCCGGCGCGCATCAAGCCGGAGACCGCCATGCGCGCCGAGGCGATCGCGCGCCACGTCGCCGAGAAGCTCGACGTGGTGGGATTGCTGGCGGTGGAGATGTTCGTCCGGCCCGACGGCGAGGTGCTGGTGAACGAGCTCGCCGCGCGGCCGCACAATTCCGGCCACTGGACCATCGACGCTTGTGCGACGAGCCAGTTCGAGCAGCTGGTGCGCGCGATCTGCGGCCTGCCCCTGGGCTCGCCGGAGCCGCATTCCGACGCGGCGATGAAGAACCTGATCGGCGCCGAGGTGGAGAAATGGCGGGACGCGCTCAGCGAGCCCAACGCCAAGCTCCACCTCTATGGCAAGGAGAAGGCGCTGCCGGGCCGCAAGATGGGCCACGTCACGCGCCTTTCTCCCCGGCGCCGGTAGCATCGATATCTGCTACTTGAGCAGGCCCTCGGCTTTCAGCGCCGCCTGCACCGCCGGGCGCTCGCTGACCCGGTCCTGATAGGCCTGCAGCACCGGCCATTTCGCGGCATAGTCGATATTGTGGTACTTGCCCCAGCCAAGGATGGTGAAGAGATAGCCGTCGGCGACAGTGAAGGTGCCGCCCATCAGGTAGGGCTTGCTCTCGAGTTTCTTGGAGAGGAAGTCGAGGCGCTGCGCCAGCATGTCCTTCACCGTCTGCTTCCACTGATCGGGAGCATTCGGATTGAAGAGCGGGCTGAAGCCCTTGTGCATCTCGCTGGTGACGTAGTTGAGCCATTCCTGCAGGCGGTAGCGCTCCAGGGTGCCGGCGGCCGGCGCGAGCTTGGCCTCCGGCTTGCGGTCGGCGATGTACTGGACGATCGCCGGCCCCTCGGTCAGCACCTCGCCGTCGTCGAGCTCGAGGGTCGGCACCTGGCCCTTGGGATTGATCGCGCGGAAATCGCCGCCGCTCTTTGTCGTCTTGGCCTTGAGGTCGACCTGCGCCAGGTCGAAGGCGAGCCCCGCCTCGCGGAGCGCGATGTGCGGCGAGAGCGAGCAGGCGCCCGGCGAGAAATAAAGCTTCCTGGAGTTCTCCTGAAATAATGAAGGCTTCCCCGATCGGCGCCGTGGCGCCGGAGGCGACAGCCCGCGCCGCGAGCTCCACCTAACTTCCGAAAATATAGTAACATCCATTTCAGAACTGTGGCAAGGGGCGATGCTCCCGGCAACCGGGCAACGGCTTCCCTTCCGGGCGCCGAGCCCCCATACTCGGGAAAGACGGTCCCCATGAGCACGCCACGCGTCAGCCCCCGCCACTGCGAGCACCTCTGCCCCAAGTTCCAGGCGGCGATGGACGTGCTGTCGCGGCCGTGGAACGGCCTCATCATGGCGATCCTGGCGCAGGAGGGCGCGCTGCGCTTCAGCGAGTTGCGCGAGCTCCTGAGTGCCATGGGCGACCGCATGCTCTCGGCCCGGCTCAAGGAGCTGGAAGCGCGCGGCCTCGTCGCGCGCGAAGTGGCGGCCGGACCGCCGGTCAGGGTGAGCTATGCGCTCACCGAGCTCGGCCGCGGCTTCAGCGAGGTCTATCGCGCCATGGGCCGCTGGGGCGAGCGCCTCGCGGCGGCGGCCAGCAAGTCGACCCTGCGATCGAAGTCGAGCAAGAAGAACGGCGACACCAAGAGGGCGGCCCGCAACCGATAGGAGGAACTTGATGCAGAACCTTTTGCCGATGGCGGAGCGCCTGGGCGCTCTCCTCAAGGAGCGCAAGGAGACGGTGGCGGTGTCGGAGTCCTCGACCGGCGGCCTGGTCTCCGCCGCGCTGCTGGCGGTGCCGGGCGCCTCGGCCTATTTCCTCGGCGGCGCCGTCGTCTATACGCGCCAGGCGCGCGGCGCCCTCCTCGGCATCACCGACGCCGACATGACCGGCCTTCGCCCCTCCACCGAGGCCTATGCGCTGCTGCTGGCGCGGCGGACGCGCGAGCGCTTCGGCGCCGGCTGGGCGATCGCCGAGACCGGCGCAACCGGCCCCACCGGCAACCGCTACGGTGATGCCGCGGGCCATTCCTGCATCGCCGTCGTCGGCAGCGGCGAGCGCGTCCTCACCATCGAGACCGGCAGCCCGGACCGCGCCGCCAACATGCGCGCCTTCGCCGCGGCGGCGCTCGACCTCTTGCAGCAGGCGCTCGCGGAGGCGGCGCGCTAGCTCTCGCCGATGTATCGCGAGCGGATCAAAGAGCATTGCGGCAGCGCCGCCAACATCCTGGCGCTCCGGCGGGCGCCGGAATTCGGCGCCAGACTCTTCGTCGCCGATCACCTGCGCGGCAAGCGCCTCGTGCGCATGCTGGGCGCCGTCGACGGCAGCGGCATGGTGATGGAGCAGTCCGCCATGGACCTGCTCCGCCCGGAGCGGCTCGTCTACGGCTACGAGCGGCTGATGCTGGCGGCCTTCGCCATGGTGCCGGAGCCGCGCTCGGCGCTGCTCCTGGGCCTCGGCGGCGGCGCCATGTGGCGCCATCTCCACGCCTACCTGCCGGACTGCGCGCTCACCATCGTCGAGCGGAGCCCGGAGGTGCGTGCCTTCGCCCGGCGCTATTTCCATCTCAAGCATCCGGTGATCCTTGCCGACGCGGCGGAGGTGGCGGCGCGCTCGCGCGGCGCCTTCGACGTGGTGCTGGTCGATCTCTATGACGGCGGCGGGGCGGCGACAATGCCGACGCGCTTCTGGCAGACCTGCGTCGAGGCGCTGAGCCCCGGCGGCTGCATCGCCGTCAACTGGGCGGAGTTCGTCAGCCGCGACACTCGCGCTGCCGAGGCGCGCACGGTCACCAAGGCTGCTGGCCGCGCCTGCTTCCTGGTGGAGCGGCACTCGCGCCCCAACATCATCCAGCTGGCGCCGATCCCGCGCCGCCTCTCCCTCGACGAGGTCCGCCAGCGCTACCGGCGCTTCGCCCGCGCGCATCGCCTCCCGAAGGAAGACCGCGACACCTTCAGCCGCGCGAATCTGCGGTGGAGATATCCGGTTATCTGACGGCTGCAGAACTATCCTGCGTCCTTCGAGACGCGCGCTGACGCGCGCTCCTCAGGATGAGGCCCTTTCCTTTCTGGCATTCTTGATGCGCCTCATCCTGAGGAGGCCGCGGAGCGGCCGTCTCGAAGGACGCGTCTAAGCGTGTCCCACGCTCAATCCCGCGGCATCACGTCGAAGGCGATGGAGATGCGGCGCTGGTCCGACACGAAGGGGATGGTGCGGTGATAGAAGTATGACGGGAAGAGGATCATGCGGCCGGGCTCGGGCTTGATCGGCAGGAGCTCGGTGGGCCGGGCGAGTGGGAAGTCGTCGGGTGGACGGCCGAGCTCGAAGAAGCCCTCCTGGCCGCTCTCGGGCTTGCCCACCAGATCCGGCAGCAGCGGGTAATAGACGCCGCTCACATAGCCGTCCATGTGGATGTGCGGCGTGAGATTGCCCTGGAAGTGCAGCACCGCCGCCCAGGAGGCGAACTCCCACTTCTTCGGCGGCTTCATCAGGTAGGGATGATTGGAGCCCGGCGGAATGCGGCGGAGATAATCCGCGACCGCCGCCCGCACCACCCGCTCGAAATCTGCCACCGGCCCTTCCCTCGGACCGAAGAAGGTGGCGGTGATGGCGAGCGCCGGATGATGATAATGCGGATCCTCCGCCGGCGGCACATGCAGCGTCGGATGCGTCATCACGTAGTCGACGAGCGCCGCGTTGAACTCCTCGAGGCTCGCGTAGCCCGGCGGCACGTCAATCATGAAGGTCCGCACGAAATCGAAATCGAGGAGATGCCGCGCCGCCTCGCGGTCGCCGGCGCCATAGCAAGCGAGACCCTCGAGCGCCATCGCCTCCATGTTGCCGGGCGCGACCTCGAGCCAGCGCGTGCAGGCCTCGACGGTGCCGCGCGCGTCGCCGGCGGCGAGCAGCGCGTTGGCGAGGTTGCTGTGGGCCACGGACCAGTCCGGCCGCTTCGCGATCACCGAGCGATAGATGTCGATCGCCTCGGCGCGGCGGCCCGCCTTCTCCAGCGCGATGCCGAGATTGCGCTCCGCCTCCGGCGCATCAGGCACCAGGCGCAGCACGCGGCGATAGGCGTCCGCCGCCGCCTCGAAGCGGCCCAGCGCGTGCAGCGCGCCGCCGAGGTTGTTGTGGGCGGGGATCATGTCGGGCTTGAGCTCGGCGGCGCGGCGATAGGCCTTGGCCGCGTCATCGACGCGCTCGAGACGCATCAGCGCGTTGCCGAGATTGTACCAGGCCTCGGCATAGTCAGGCCGTCGCTGCACCGCCTTGCGGTAGAGCTCGGCCGCCTCGGCGACCTCGCCGAGCTCGAGGGCGATCATGCCGGCGAAGGCCAGGAGATCAGGCCGGTCGCGCTGCAGCTTCAGGAGCTGGCGGCAGATCTGCAGCGCATCCTTGAGCCGGCCGGCGCGGTAAGCGGCCGTGGCCTGCTGCTGCAGCAGCGGAAGCGCGGCGACGGTCATGCCGGGCGCCGAGTCCTAGCGCCGCCGGGCGAGGCGGGCGAGCAGGAAGGGATCGGGAAGCCGCGTGCTCCAGCTCCTGAGCTTCTGACCCATGCGTGGGATCGCCATCACGTCGGCAAGCCGGCGCTCGAGAAAGGAGTTGGTGTCTGCCTGCCCCTCCGACCGGTCGTCGAGCCAGTAGAGGGTGGTCGCCCCGTAGACGCCAGCCAGCAGACCACGCTTCGTATAGAAGTTGAAATCGGTCGCGGTGTCGCCGGCAGCATACCAGATCGCGTCCACCGTATCGTAGAGGAGGCGCGCCCCCAATATCAGGTTCTGCGGTGCCGCCAGCAAGGCGAGCGCGCGCCGCACCGCCTCCCGGTGCGGCGTCAGGATGCCGAGCCGCGTGCGGACGGCGGTGGCGATGCGCGCGCCGGTCTTCATGCTCTGGAGGCCGGCGGGATCAAGCGCCGCCAGGGTCTCGCGGTCGGCCCAGCGGCTGAACCAGGCGACCGCATCCCGCGGCCCGCCTGGGAACAGGCTCGCCGCCTCGGCCGGATCGATGCCTGCCTGCTCCGCGGCCTTCCGCATCGCTGCCGCGGTCCAGCCGTCGAACGGCACGTCCGGCAGCAGGGCCCGAAGCAGCGCGTCCTTCGCCTGTCGGTTGTCCTCGGCCATGGCTACTCCGCCGCCTTCTGTGCCGGCGCGATCGGCAGGGGATAGCGCTGCCACTCCTCGAGGAACGCGAGGAGGCGATGATCGGTCATGCGCTGGATGTAGAGGATGCCGTCGAGGTGGTCGCACTCGTGCTGCACCACCCTGGCGTGGAAGCCCTCGACGGTGCGGTCGATCGCTTCGCCGTCGGGCGTCACCGCGCGATAGCGGATGCGCTTGAAGCGGGGCACCGCGCCGCGAAGGCCCGGCACCGAGAGACAGCCCTCCCAGCCGAGGTCGGTCTCGTCGCCGATCGGCTCGATCACGGGATTGATCACCGCCACCAGCTCCTGGGGCGTGTCGAGGGCGGCGCCGGTGATCCGCTCCGCCGGCACCTTGAAGATCACTACCCGCTCGGAGACGTGCACCTGGGGAGCGGCGAGCCCGGCGCCACCGATGTCCTCCAGCGTCGCCGCCATGTCGGCGACCAGGGATTTGATCCGGGGTGAGGTGGGATCGGCGACGGTTGCCGCCACCTGGCGCAGCACCGGATGCCCCATGCGGGCGATCTTCAGAATGGCCATGATCCGACTATATAGGCCCCGGCCGGGGCAGCGCAAAGCGCCCTTGCCCCCGGCTTCCCTTTGGCCCGCACCTATGGTATAGCCAGCCCCCGAATCGTGGGCCGCAAACGCCATTGCGGCCCATTTTTACCCCTCGGACCCGGCATTCTCGGACCGGCACTCAAGGAGACCGCGGCTCGTGCAAATTCTCGTTCGCGACAACAACGTCGATCAGGCGCTGCGCGCTCTCAAGAAGAAGATGCAGCGCGAGGGCGTTTTCCGCGAGATGAAGCTGCGCCGCAACTACGAGAAGCCCTCCGAGCGCCGCGCCCGGGAGAAGGCGGAGGCGGTGCGCCGCTATCGCAAGCTGCTGAGGAAGCGCATGGAGCGCGAGGGCTACTAGCGCTTTCGCTTCGAACCGGCGAAGAAAAAGCCGCCTGGCATCCCAGGCGGCTTTGTTGTTTCGAGCCGCCGGCGGCGGCTACTCGGCGCTCTCCGACTGCAGCTGGATATAGTTCTCGATGCCGATGCTCTTGATGAGAGCGAGCCGGGTCTCGATGAAATCGACGGCGTCCTCCTCGCTGTCGAGGATCGCCGAGAGCATGTCGCGGGTGCCGAAATCCCGCTGTGTCTCGCAATAGGCGATGGTCTCGCGGAGATCGCCGAGGCCCTTCATCTCCAGCTTTAGATCGCATTCCAGGATCTCCTGGACGTTCTCGCCGATCAGCAGCTTGTCGAGATCCTGCAGGTTGGGCACGCCCTCGAGGAAGAGGATGCGGTCGATCAGCTTGTCGGCGTGCTTCATCTCGTCGATCGATTCCTCGTACTCGTGCTTGCCGAGCTTGCTCACGCCCCAATGCTTCAGCATCCGGGCGTGGAGGAAGTACTGATTGATCGCGGTGAGCTCGTTCCTGAGGATGACGTTGAGGCGCTGGACGATCTTGGGCTGGGGCCGCATCAGCTCTCCTGTTGCTTGTTCTGGCGCTGCCGACGCGAACACAGCGGAAGCGAGGGGCCCCGGCGCGACCGTCCCCTGGCGCTACGCCGGCACCGGAACGCCACCCGGCGCGCTCGCCGCAGCCTCGGAGTGGTCCCGGAGGATCTCCCTCATCAGGGGAACACACTTGCCACATTGCGGGCGCACGCCCAACGCCCGGTAGACGCCCGCCGGCGAGCATTTTGCGCTGCCCGCCGCGCCGCGCACCTGACGGTCGGTAAGCCCATTGCAGAGACAAACGTACATTGGGAAGACTCCGCAGCAAGTCCGGGCGGACCATACCAGGAAGCAGCCAGCTTGCAAATGCGAATGATTCGCGTTATTGTCATGGCAGTGCCATGAAGGATGCATGCCATGTTTGCCTGGCGCCGACATGATCCGAAGGTCACCGCCGCGGTGCTAACCCACCTGTTCCGGCGGCTGCGCGGCGTCGAGGCAGCCCGGCCGGAGGCACCCGCCAGAGCAGGGAGCAAGGGACCCGTCTTCTCCGGACGAGCGGCGCCCTCGCCAGCCCGCCCGTTCCGGCGCTCCTGAGGCCCCGGGTCAGTCCACCTGGTCGCAGAAGGCTTCGATCCGGTAGCCGTCGGGGTCGACGATGAAGGCGGCGTAGTAGCTGTCGCCATAGTCCTTACGCAGGCCGGGCTGACCATTGTCGCTGCCGCCGGCCCGGATCGCCGCCGCATGGAAGGCATCGACATCGGACCGCTGCTTGGCGGCGAAGCAGAAATGGAGGCCGGTATCGCGGTCCGCCGGTACCGGCTTGGAAGCGAGGCTCACCCAGAAGCGCGGCACCTCCCGCCCGTAGCCCAGCGCCGCCGGACTCTCGCTGAGACAGGCGTAACCGAGGGTCGAAAGAACGCTGTCGTAGAACCGTCGTGCCGCCGCGAGATCCCGGACGCCGATCGAGACGTGATCGAGCATCGCCTTGTCCTCACTCATCACCAACAACCTCTTACTGATACCGACCTATTCAAGCACCCATCGCCTTAACAATCTCCTCGCACATCTTCTTGGCGTCGCCGAACAACATCATCGTGTTGTCGCGAAAGAAGAGCTCGTTCTCGACACCCGCGTAGCCCGAGGCCATCGAGCGCTTGACGAAGAGCACGGTCTTGGCGCGCTCCACATCGAGGATCGGCATGCCGTAAATCGGCGATTTCGGGTCGGTCTTCGCGGCAGGGTTGGTCACGTCGTTGGCGCCGATCACGAAGGCGACGTCGGTGGTGGCGAAATCGCGGTTGATCTCCTCGAGCTCCAGCACCTCGTCGTAGGGGACGTTCGCCTCCGCCAGCAGCACGTTCATGTGGCCGGGCATGCGGCCCGCCACCGGATGGATGGCGTAGCGGACGGTGACGCCTTCCTTCTTCAGGATGTCCGCCATCTCCTTGAGCGCGTGCTGCGCCTGCGCCACCGCCATGCCGTAGCCCGGCACGATGATGACAGAGCTCGCGTTCTTGAGGATGAAGGAGGCATCGTCGGCGCTGCCGGACTTGACGCTGCGGTCGCCGTGACCTGCGCCCGCCGCCACCGTGCCGCCCTCGGTGCCGAAGCCGCCCAGGATCACGTTGAAGATCGAGCGGTTCATCCCCTTGCACATGATGTAGCTGAGGATCGCGCCGGAGGAGCCGACGAGGGCGCCGGTGACGATCAGCAGGCTGTTGTTGAGCGTGAAGCCGATGCCGCAGGCTGCCCACCCCGAATAGGAGTTCAGCATCGAGATCACGACCGGCATATCGGCGCCGCCGATCGGCAGGATCAGCAGCAGCCCGAGCGCCAGCGAGAGCAGCACGATCAGCCAGAAGACGCCGGGCGACTGGCCGATCACGAAGAGGACGATTAGCACCACCAGCGCGATGCCGAGCGCGGCGTTGAGATAGTGCTGGCCCGGGAAGGTGAGCGGCGCTCCGGAGACCAGGCCTTGGAGCTTGGTGAAGGCCACCACCGAGCCGGTGAAGGTGATGGCGCCGATCGCGGTGCCGAGGCTCATCTCGACGAGGCTGCCGCGCTCGATGTCGCCGATGGTGCCGATGCCGTAGGCGTCGGGCGCGTAGAACGCCGCCGATGCCACCGCCACCGCCGCCAGGCCCACCAGGCTGTGGAAGGCCGCCACCAGCTGCGGCAGCGCGGTCATCTGGATGTTGAGGGCGATATAGGTGCCGATCGCGCCGCCGATGGCGATCGCGATCACGATGGCGATGTAGCCGCTCATCATCGGAAGCGCCAGCGTGGTGCCGATGGCGATCACCATGCCGACGATGCCGTAGAGATTGCCGTGCCGCGCCGTCTCTGGCGAGGAGAGGCCGCGCAGCGCCATGATGAAGCAGACGGAGGCGATGAGATAAAGGAAGGCCGCGAGATTCTCGGTCATCTGGCGCCCCCGCTACTTCTGCTTCTTCTTGAACATCTGCAGCATGCGCTGGGTGACGATGAAGCCGCCGAAGATGTTGACCGAGGCCAGCATCACCGCGAAGAGCCCCATCCCCTCCGAGAAGCCCTTGCCCGCCGAGGCGATCAGCGCGCCCACCACGATCACGCTGGAGATCGCGTTGGTGACGCTCATCAGCGGCGAATGCAGCGCCGGCGTCACCCGCCAAACCACGTAGTAGCCGACGAAAACCGCCAGCACGAAGACGGTCAGGAAGAAGACGAAGACGTCCGCATGAGTGCCGGCCTGCGCCACATGGGCCGCCATCGCGCTCACCTGGCGGGAGAGCTCGTCGGCGTGGCCGGCGAGCGAATGTGCCTGCGCCGCCAGGTCCTGGGCGCTGTTGGTGATGGAATGATCGTCCATGGCCTCAGGCTCCTGCCGCTGCGGGCGCCGCCGGCGCCAGTTGGGGATGCACCACCGCGCCGTCCCGGGTGAGGAGCGTCGCCTTTATGATCTCGTCGGCGGTATCGATCTTGAGCGCTTTCTCCTTGTCGATGAGCAGCCCCAGGAAATTGAGCAGGTTCTTGGCATAGAGCTGGCTCGCATCGACCGGAAGGCGCGACGGCACGTTGGCATGGCCGACGATTTTGACGCCGTTTTCCGTCATCACCACCTCGCCTTCCCGGCTCCCCTCCACATTGCCGCCCTGCTCCACCGCGAGGTCGACGATGACCGAGCCCGGCCGCATCACGCCCACCATCTGGCTGGTGATCAGCACCGGCGCCTTGCGGCCGGGAATCAAGGCGGTGCAGATGACGAGATCGATCTTTTTGAGCGCCTCGGTCACGTGCTCGCGCTGCCGGCGGGCGAAATCCTCGCCCATCTCCTTGGCGTAGCCGCCGGCGGTCTCCATCGCCTTCATCGCCTCGAGATCGACGGCGAGGAAGCTGGCGCCGAGACTCTCCACCTGCTCCTTGGCGGCATAGCGGACGTCGGTCGCCGAGACCACGGCGCCGAGGCGGCGCGCGGTAGCGATCGCCTGCAGGCCGGCCACACCCGCGCCCATGACCAGGGCGCGCGCTGGCGGGATGGTGCCGGCGGCGGTCATCATCATCGGAAAGGCGCGGCCGAACTCGGCCGCGGCATCCAGCACCGCCTTGTAGCCGGCGAGATTCGACTGCGAGGAGAGGACATCCATCGACTGCGCGCGGGTAATGCGCGGCACCAGCTCCATGGCGAAAGCGGCTATCCCCTGCTCCGCATAGGCCTTGACGTCGTCCGGCCGCTGCAGGGGCTGCAGCAGCCCGATCAGGACCGCGCCCCGCTTCATCGCCGCGAGCTCGTCCGGCCCCTGCTCTCCCGCGCGCAGCGGCCGCTGCACCTTGAGCACGATGTCGCCGGCGCCGATCGCCGCCGCGGCGTCGGGCGCGATGGTGGCGCCGGCGGCCCGGTAGGCGTCGTCGGGAAACGCCGCGGCCATTCCAGCGCCGCTTTCCACCACGATCTCCAGGCCCTGGCCGACGAGCCGCTTGACGGTGTCCGGCGTCGCTGCGACACGCCGCTCATGCGCGCGGCGCTCTCTGGGAATGCTGATCTTCATGGAGGGTCTCTGCTCTGCCGTTCGGGAGGCTCGGGACCGCGTGCACGACACCGTCCGATGTCGCGCGGGGCCGCCACAATGCCGCGCGGGCCCGGCTTTGTGAAGCCGCTACCGCGGACGCTGGCACCGAGCCGACCGGAACCTCAGTGCAACAGCTTGCTCGCCTGCGCGACCGCCGCCTCGCAGAGCTCGGCGCGGGAATGCTGCTGCTCGATTGCCGCCTTCTCCAACAGGAGTTTCGCCTCTTCGCGGTGCTTGGGGTTGGTGACGGCCGGCAGTTTGGCCTTCAGGGCGGCAAGCTCGGCGCCACAATCTGCGCTAGCTGAGGTCACCAAAAATACTACCATAGGAAGCGAGACCAGCAGAGGCCACAGGACACCCCCTTTCGCCCGCGGCCGCCCTTGCATAGAATGCCTCCGAATCGATCCGGCCCTAGCTAACCCTATTTTTTTAAGGCTTTCAAAGCCTTCCGAGTATACTATGCAACCGCCTGGGAGGGCGAAGCCGGTTGCTGCCAGGGAATAAAGCCAATCCGACCCCGTTGTCTCTACGTCAGGCCGGTCCGAACGCGCCGGCGCCTGCCGGGTCGCCCCCGGTGAGTGTCCGTTTCAGCGACCAGCTGGTGGCGGTGTTGCCCCGGCTCCGGCGTTTCGCCCGCGGTCTGACCGGCTCGGCAGCCGACGCGGATGATCTGGTCCAGGCCGCATGCGAGCGGGCACTCGCCCGCGAGCATCAGTTCCAGGAAGGCACCCGCTTCGACAGCTGGATGTTCCGCATCGTCCAGACGATCTGGATCGATCAGATACGGGCGCGGGATGTCCGCAAGGAAGAGCCGGAGGACGAGGCCGAGCGCATGGGCAGCGACGAGCCGGTGCGCAGGGTCGAGGCAAGGCTGGCGCTGAGCGAAGTGCGCGAGGCGCTGAAGGAGTTGCCCCCGGATCAGCGGGTGGCGCTCCTCCTCGTGACGGTGGATGGGCTGAGTTACAAGGAGGCGGCTGCAGTTGCCGAGGTGCCGGTGGGCACCATCATGAGCCGACTCGCCAGGGCGCGCGTTGCGTTGCAGGCGAGGCTCGACATCGGCAGCCGGGAAAGGAGCAAGGACGATGCAGAAGCTGAGCGATGAGCTTTTGATCGCCTATCTCGATGGCGAGCTCGACGCCGAGGCCGCGGCCGAGGTGGCGGTGACGCTCGAGCAGGATTCCGATCTCAATCGGCATGCGCTGGCGTTGGCCGAGAGCGCGGTGGCGCTGCGCGCCACCTTCGACGACGTGCTGCACGAGCCAGTGCCGGAGCGCCTACTGGCGGCGGCGCGCGGCGAGACCCAGGCGCAGACGGTCATCCAGTTCCCCGATCCGCGGCAGCGGCAGGCAAAGCGCGCCGGCAAGAGCTGGCGGCGCTGGGCGGCGCTCCCCATCGCGGCCTCGGTCGCGAGCCTGGTGATCGGTGGCACGCTCGGATATTTCGCCGCGACCTCGCCCGAGCTCGCGCCTACGGCGGCGCAGCAGCAGCAGCTGCAGGCCGTCAACACCCAGGTGGCAAACTCGAGCTGGCTCGACAACATCGCGGGCTACCACAAGATGTTCGTGGCGGCCGGCCCCAACAACGACATGGGCCTGGTCGACATCCCCGCCGATCCGCAGAACGCCGCCGCCCGCAAGCTGACGCAGCAGCTGCCGCAGGATTTCCGCCTGCCGAACCTGAAGCCCTGGGGGCTGGTGTTCCAGGGCGCACGCTTCCTCTTCATCGAGGGCCGGCCGGCGACGCAGCTCTTCTACACTACCGACAACGCCGCGCTCGGGCCGCTGACGGTGGTGGTGGCGAGCACCAACCTGCCGGATTCCAACCCGGCCTTCGACCGCCGCAACGATCTCAACGTGCTCTATTGGCGGCACCAGGGGCACATCTATGCCCTCGTCGGCAGCGCCGACATCGGCTACCTCTGGAACATCCACAACGATCTGGCCTGGCAGCTCGACGCGATCTAGGCCAAAGCTGTCAGCCAAGTTCTCAGTCGTCAGTTATCAGTCGCGCGAGCGCATCGGCAGCCGCGCGCCTCTGATGACTGACAGCTGATAACTGAAAACTGTTCTTACGGAGCTGACGGCTGACAGCTCCTACGCCGCGCCCTTGAACTGTGTGTTGTAGAGATCGGCAAACGCGCCGCCGCGGCGCAGCAGCTCCTGGAAGCCGCCCTGCTCGACGATGAGGCCGTCGCGCAGCACCAGGATCAGATCCGCATCCCTGACCGTCGAGAGCCGGTGCGCGATTACGAAGGTGGTGCGGCCTTCG
>DATJOK010000156.1:0-19897 GCA_035507155.1 Allostellaceae bacterium | reverse complement strand
CCCATCAGGTCGCGGCCCAGACCGCGGCGCTGCCGGTCGGCGCGCACATAAAGGGCGTAGACCTCGGCGTCGCCCCGGAGCTTCTCGCCGCGCCGTGGGCCGCCGGAGATGAAACCCAGGACCTCGCCGCGGTCGTCGGCGATGAAGACGGAGGCGATGCCCCGCGTCAGGGTTTGCTGCCATTGCTCGGCGCGCCCGGCGACGGTGAGGCCGGCGAGCACCGTCGCCGGCAGCAGGCCGCGATAGGCCTCGCGCCAGGCCGCCACATGGGCGGCGGCGATCGCGTCGACATCGCTCGGAACGGCAGCGCGGATCATCGGGTTTCGGACCCCAGCGGTTGTCGGAAGACTCTCCTACCGCGATTTTGCTGCAGCGCACACCATCGTGAGTAGCAGCAGCCTTGCTGCCGGCTTGGTATCTGGTATACAGTATGGCCAATGACGAGTGCCGGCCGCTGTGGATCGGCGCCAACTCCCTGATTCCGTTGATCGGGGATCCCGCTGCTCAGGCCAGGGACGAAATGACCGAAGAGACCACCATCACGGCGCTGCCGAAGCTGGCCGTGAAGCCCATCGACACCCAGGCAAGCTTCCGCACCCAGGCCTATCAGGCGCTGAAGCAGGCGATCACCTCCGTCAACATCTACGCCCATCCGCACGAGATCCGCCTCGACGAGCGCCAGCTCTCCCAGGATCTGGGCGTCAGCCGCACGCCGATTCGCGAGGCGATGACGCTCCTCGAGCAGGAGGGTTTCGTGCGCACCCTGCCGCGACG
Organism: Allostellaceae bacterium; assembly: GCA_035507155.1. GTDB lineage: Bacteria > Pseudomonadota > Alphaproteobacteria > ATCC43930 > CGMCC-115725 > DASZHJ01. The sequence continues at coordinate 19,123 of DATJOK010000156.1, read as the reverse complement.
CGGCGTCTTCGTGGTGCGCAAGACCAAGGCCGAGATCCTGGAAATCATCCATGTCTGGGCGGCGCTCGAGAGCATGGCGGCGCGGCTCATCACCAAGAACGCGACGGACGCGGAGATCGCGACGCTGCGCAAGCTCTTCGACGAGTTCCAGGGGAATTCGCCGGAAGGCCATCTCGACGAGTACTCCGACGCCAACATCGCCTTCCATCAGGCGATCATCCGCTTGAGCAAGTCGCGGCTCATCGAGGACGTGACGGAGAATCTCTTCATCCATGTGCGCGCGATCCGGCAGGTGACGATCCGACAGAGCGACCGCGCCCAGCGCTCGATCGTCGACCATATGAAGATCATCCAGGCGCTGGAGCGGCGCGACACCGAGCTCGCCGAGCGGCTGGTGCGCGAGCACGCCCTCGACCTCGCCGCCCATGTGGAAAAGCACTGCGATTTCCTGAGCTGAACGCGCGAAAAGATCCGGAGGAGACAGTCCGATGACGCAAGCCACGACGCTCAAAGAGCAGCCCGCGGCGGATGAAGAATTGACCGATGGCTTCCATCTCGTCATCGAGGCGCTGAAGCTGAACGGTCTCACCACCATCTATGGCGTGCCCGGCATTCCGATCACCGATCTTGGCCGCATGGCGCAGGCCGCAGGGATCCGCGTGCTCTCCTTCCGCCACGAGCAGAACGCGGGCTATGCCGCCGCGATCGCCGGCTTTCTCACCAAGAAGCCCGGCATCTGCCTCACCGTGTCGGCGCCGGGCTTCCTCAACGGCCTGACCGCGCTGGCGCATGCCACCACCAACTGCTTCCCGATGATCCTGATCTCCGGCTCCTCCGAGCGCGAGGTGGTCGACCTGCAGCAGGGCGACTACGAGGAGATGGACCAGCTCGCGATCGCCAAGCCGCTCTGCAAGGCGGCGTTCCGCGTGCTGCACGCCGCCGATATCGGCATCGGCTTCGCCCGCGCGATCCGCGCCGCGGTCTCCGGCCGGCCGGGCGGCGTCTATCTCGACCTGCCGGCGAAGCTCTTCGGCCAGGTGATGAGCGCGGAAGCCGGCCGGAAATCGCTGGTGAAGGTGATCGACGCGGCGCCGGCGCAGATCCCGGCGCCCGCCGCCGTGAAGCGCGCCCTCGACGTGCTGAAATCCGCCAAGCGGCCGCTGATCATCCTCGGCAAGGGCGCGGCTTACGCCCAGGCCGACGAGGCGATCAAGACGCTGGTGGAGAAGAGCGGTGTGCCCTTCCTGCCGATGAGCATGGCGAAGGGCCTGCTGCCGGACACCCATCCGCAATGCGCCGGCGCCGCGCGCTCCACAGTGCTGAAGGACAGCGACGTGGTGATGCTGATCGGCGCCCGGCTCAACTGGCTGCTCTCCCACGGCAAGGGCAAGACCTGGGGCGAGGCGCCGAAGAAGTTCATCCAGATCGACATCGAGCCCAGGGAGATGGACAGCAACGTCGAGATCGCGGCGCCGGTCGTCGGCGACATCGCCTCCTGCGTCCAGGCGCTCGTCGACGGCATGGGCGGCGGCTGGCCGGCGGCGCCGGCGGAATGGGCCAAGGCCGTCATGGCGAAGCGCGAGGAGAACGTCGCCAAGATGGCGCCGCGACTCATGAACAACAACTCGCCGATGGACTATCACGGCGCGCTCGGCGTGCTGCGCACCATCGTCAAGGAGCGCCCGGACGCGATCCTGGTCAACGAGGGCGCCAACGCTCTCGACCTCACCCGCGGCGTCATCGACATCTATAAGCCGCGCAAGCGCCTCGACGTCGGCACCTGGGGGGTGATGGGCGTCGGCATGGGCTCCGCCATCGCGGCCGCGGTCGAGACCGGGAAACCGGTATTGGCGATCGAGGGCGACAGCGCCTTCGGCTTCTGCGGCATGGAGATCGAGACGATCTGTCGCTACCACCTGCCGGTCTGCGTGGTGATCCTGAACAATGACGGCATCTATCGCGGCACGGACGTGAATCGCGGCGGCGGCTCGGATCCGGCGACCACGGTCTTCGTCAAGGGCGCGCGCTACGACAAGATGATCGAGGCTTTCGGCGGCGTCGGCGTCAACGCTACCAGCCCCGACGAGCTGAAGCGCGCGGTGAACGCGGCGATGGATTCGGGCAAGCCGACGCTCATCAACGCGGTGATCGATCCGGCGGCCGGCAGCGAGAGCGGCCGCATCGGCAACCTCAACCCGCAGAGCGCGTTGCGCAAGAAGTAGCGCGGCGGCAAGGCATTCATTCACAGGAACGCAACGAGGGAATTTTCGGAGAGCAACATGGGCAAGGCACTGGAAGGCGTTCGCATCCTCGATTTCACCCATGTGCAGTCGGGTCCGACCTGCACGCAGCTGCTGGCGTGGTTCGGCGCCGACGTGATCAAGGTCGAGCGGCCGGGGGTTGGCGACATCACCCGCGGCCAGCTGCGCGACGTGCCTGACGCGGACAGTCTCTATTTCACCATGCTCAATCACAACAAGCGCTCGATCACCATCGACACCAAGAACCCCAAGGGCAAGCAGGTGCTGGAAGCGCTGGTGAAGCACTGCGACGTGCTGGTGGAGAATTTCGCGCCGGGCGTGCTCGACCGCATGGGCTTCACCTGGGAGCGCATCCAGCAGCTCAACCCGCGCATGATCGTGGCCTCGGTGAAGGGCTTCGGTCCCGGTCCCTACGAGGATTGCAAGGTCTACGAGAACGTGGCGCAATGCGCCGGCGGCGCCGCCTCCACCACCGGCTTCGACGACGGCCCGCCGCTGGTGACCGGCGCGCAGATCGGCGACAGCGGCACCGGCCTCCACCTGGCGCTCGGCATCGTCACCGCGCTCTACCAGCGCAACAGCAGCGGCAAGGGTCAGCGGGTGCTCGCCGCCATGCAGGACGGCGTCCTCAACCTCTGTCGCGTCAAGCTGCGCGATCAGCAGCGCCTCGACCGCACCCATGTCATGAAAGAATACCCGCAGTATCCGCACGGCGAGTTCGGCGAGGCGGTGCCGCGCGCCGGCAATGCCTCCGGCGGCGGCCAGCCCGGCTGGATCCTCAAGTGCAAGGGCTGGGAGAAGGATCCCAATGCCTACATCTACTTCATCACCCAGGCGCCGGTCTGGGAGGCGATCTGCAAGGTGATCGGCGAGGAAGGCTGGATCACCCATCCCGACTACGCGACGCCGGAAGCGCGGCTGCCGCGGCTCATGGACATCTTCGCCCGCATCGAGAAGTGGACGATGAGCAAGACCAAGTTCGAGGCGATGGAGATCCTCAACAAGTACGACATCCCCTGCGGGCCGATCCTTTCCATGAAGGAGCTCGCCCACGAGCCGAGCCTGCGCAAGACCGGCACCGTGGTCGAGGTCGATCACCCGAAGCGCGGCAAGTACCTGACGGTCGGCAACCCGATCAAGCTCAGCGACAGCCCCGTCGAGGTGAAGCGCTCGCCGCTCTTGGGCGAGCATACCGACGAGGTCCTGGCGGAGCTCGGCTTCAACAAGGACCAGATCACGACAATGCGGACCGAGCGCGCCATCTGAGCGCGCGTCCATAAAACACGACGGGAGAGTTCGATGGCACACGATGCGGTGGTGAGCGGCAAGGCGGCAGTCCGCAAGATTCTCGCCAAGGTGAAGGCGGAGGGCCGCAACGCGCTCACCGCGCCGGAAGGCAAGCTGATCTGCGACGCCTATGGCATCGCGGTTCCGAAGGAGGGCGTCGCCACCTCCGCCAAGCAGGCGGGGACCATGGCGCGCAAGATGGGCTTTCCGGTGGTGCTGAAGATCGTCTCGCCGGACATCCTGCACAAGACCGAGGCGGGCGGCGTCGTCGTCGGCGTCAAGACCGCGCCCGAGGCCGAGAAGGCCTACAAGAAGATCCTCGCCAACGCCAAGAAGTACAACAAGAAGGCCAAGATCGACGGCGTCCAGGTGCAGCAGATGCTGGCGGGCGGCCAGGAGGTGATCGTCGGCGCGGTCACCGATCCGAGCTTCGGCAAGCTGGTCGCTTTCGGCCTCGGCGGCGTGCTGGTGGAGGTGATGAAGGACATCACCTTCCGCCTGGCGCCCGCCACCCGCGAGGACGCGCTCTCGATGCTCGACGGCATCGCCGCCGCCGAGATCCTGAAAGGCGTGCGCGGCGGCGAGCCCGTCGACCGCCGGGCGCTCGCGGGCCTGATCCAGAACGTCTCCAAGCTGGTGAGCGACTTCCCGGAGATCGCCGAGCTCGATCTCAACCCGGTCTTCGCCACCAAGAGCGGCGCCACCGCCGCCGACGTGCGCATCGTCCTCGACTTCGACCCGCCGCCGCAGCGCTACCGGCCGAAGCAGGACGAGATCGTCCGCCAGATGAACCGCATCATGAAGCCCGACGCGGTGGCGGTGATCGGCGCCTCCTCCGAGGACGGCAAGATCGGCAATTCCGTGATGAAGAACCTCATCAACGGCGGCTATCAGGGCAAGATCTACCCGATCCATCCCAAGGCCGACGAGATCCTCGGCCGCAAGGCCTACAAGAGCGTCAAGGACGTGCCGGACACCATCGACGTCGCGGTGTTCGCGATCCCGGCCAAGTTCGTCGCCCAGGCGCTCATCGAGTGCGGCGAGAAGAAGATCCCGGGCGCGGTGCTGATCCCCTCGGGCTTCGCCGAGACCGGCAACGTCGAGGGCCAGAAGGAGATCCAAGAGATCGGGCGAAAGTACAACATCCGCCTGATGGGCCCGAACATCTACGGCTTCTACTACACCTGGAAGAATCTCTGCGCGACCTTCTGCACCGCCTATGACGTGAAGGGCCATGCGGCATTGAGCTCGCAGTCAGGCGGCATCGGCATGGCGATCATCGGCTTCTCGCGCTCGGCCAAGATGGGCGTCTCGGCGATCGTCGGCCTTGGCAACAAGTCCGATCTCGACGAGGACGATCTCCTCACCTTCTTCGAGCAGGACGACAACACCCACCTCGTCGCCATGCATTGCGAGGACCTGAAGGACGGCCGCTCCTTCGCCGAGGTGGCAAAGCGCGTCTCCAAGAAGAAGCCGGTCGTGATGCTCAAGGCCGGCCGCACCGCCATGGGCGCGCGGGCGGCGAGCTCCCATACCGGCGCACTCGCCGGCAACGACAAGATCTACGAGGACGTGCTGAAGCAGTCCGGCGTGATCCGGGCACGCTCGCTCCGCGACATGCTGGATTTCGCCCGCGGCATCCAGGTGCTGCCCACCCCCAAGGGCGAGAACGTCGTCATCATCACCGGCGCCGGCGGCTCCGGCGTGCTGCTGTCGGACGCCTGCGTCGACAACGGGCTCCAGCTGATGAAGATGCCGGCGGACCTCGACCAGGCCTTCCGCAAGTTCATCCCGCCCTTCGGCGCCGCCGGCAATCCCGTCGACATCACCGGCGGCGAGCCGCCGCTCACCTACCAGAACACCATCCGGCTCGGCCTCGAGGATCCGCGCATTCACTCGCTGATCCTCGGCTACTGGCACACCATCATCACGCCGCCGATGGTATTCGCGAAGCTGGTCTCGGAGGTGGTGGCGGAGTTCAAGGCCAAGGGCATCGCCAAGCCGATCGTTGCCTCTTTGGCAGGCGATGTGCAGGTGGAGGAGGCATCGGAATACCTCTACGACCACGGCATCCCCGCCTATCCCTACTCGACGGAGATCCCGGTCGCGGTGCTCGGCGCCAAATACAAGTGGGCGCGCGGCGCCGGTGTCATCTGAGGCTGTTGCGGCGAGAGGGGCTTCCGGGGTACTCCGGGAGCCCGGATCGCGCGGACAGAGGAAGGTCAGGGCTCTGCCATGAATATCCATGAGTACCAGGCGAAGAGCCTGCTGCAGAAGTTCGGTGTCGCCGTCCCGAAAGGCGGCGTCGCCTATACCCCCGAGGAGGCGGCGCGGGTCGCCACCGACTTGGGCGGTCCGGTCTGGGTGGTGAAGTCGCAGATCCATGCGGGCGGCCGCGGCGCCGGCCGCTTCAAGGACGATCCCAACGGCAAGGGCGGCGTCCGGGTCGTCAAGTCCGTGGATGACGTCTCCAAGAACGCCGGCGCCATGCTCGGGCATGTGCTGATTACCAAGCAGACCGGTCCCGCCGGCCGCGAGGTGAAGCGCGTCTATATCGAGGAAGGCTGCGACATCAAGCGCGAGCTCTATCTGGGCCTGCTGCTCGACCGCAAGACCTCCCGCGTCACCATGATGGCCTCGACCGAGGGCGGCATGGAGATCGAGGAGGTGGCGGCGAAGCATCCCGAGAAGATCCTCAAGGTGGCGATCGACCCGGTGACCGGCATGCAGGGCTTCCATGCCCGCAGGCTCGCCTTCGGCCTCGGCCTCGAAGGCAAGCAGATCGGCGCCGCCACCAAGTTCATGCTGGCGATGTACAAGGCCTTCATCAGCCTCGACGCCTCGATCGTCGAGATCAACCCGCTGGTGGTGACCGGCGCCGGCGAGGTGCTGGCGCTCGATGCCAAGATGAACTTCGACGACAACGCGCTCTTCCGTCACCCGGACGTCGCCGACATGCGCGACGAAGCGGAGGAGGATCCGACCGAGGTCGAGGCCGCCAAGCACTCGCTCAATTATGTGAAACTCGACGGCAGCATCGGCTGCATGGTGAATGGCGCCGGGCTCGCGATGGCGACCATGGACATCATCAAGCTCTATGGCGGGGAGCCCGCGAACTTCCTCGACGTCGGCGGCGGCGCCACCAAGGAGCGCGTCACCACCGCCTTCAAGCTCATTCTCAGCGACAGCAACGTCGAGGGCATCCTGGTCAACATCTTCGGCGGCATCATGCGCTGCGACGTGATCGCCGAGGGCATCGTCGCCGCGGCGCGGGAGGTAAGCCTCCACGTGCCGCTGGTGGTGCGGCTCGAGGGCACCAATGTCCGGCTCGGCAAGAAGATCCTCGCCGACTCGGGCCTCCCGATCCTCTCGGCGGACAATCTCGCCGACGCTGCCGAGAAGGTGGTGAAAGCGGTGAAGGAGGCTGCGTAATGGCCGTCCTGGTCAATTCCGAGACGAAGGTCATCTGCCAGGGCTTCACCGGCGCCCAGGGCACCTTCCATTCCGAGCAGGCGATCGCCTACGGCACCAAGATGGTGGGCGGCGTAACGCCCGGCAAAGGCGGCAGCACGCATCTCGATCTCCCCGTCTTCGACACGGTGGCGGATGCGGTTGCCAAGACCGGCGCCACCGCGAGCGCCATCTACGTGCCGCCGCCCTTCGCGGCGGACGCGATCCTGGAGGCGATCGACGCCGAGGTGCCGCTCATCGTCTGCATCACCGAGGGCATCCCGATCCTCGACATGGTGGTGGTGAAGCGCGCGCTCTCGGGCTCGAAGTCGCGCCTCATCGGTCCCAACTGCCCCGGCGTCATCACGCCGGAGCAGTGCAAGATCGGCATCATGCCCGGCCACATCCACACCAAGGGTCATGTGGGCATCGTCTCGCGCTCCGGCACCCTCACCTACGAGGCGGTGGCGCAGACGACGGCGGCGGGGCTCGGCCAGTCCACCTGCATCGGCATCGGCGGCGATCCCGTCAACGGCACCAATTTCATCGACTGCCTGGAGCTCTTCCTCGCCGATCCGCAGACCCAGTCGATCATCATGATCGGCGAGATCGGCGGCGCCGCGGAGGTGGACGCGGCCGAGTTCATCAAGCGCAGCAAGGTGAAGAAGCCGATGGTAGGCTTCATCGCCGGCGCCACCGCGCCACCCGGCCGACGCATGGGTCATGCGGGCGCCATCATCTCCGGCGGCGGCGACACCGCGCCCGCCAAGATGGAGGCGATGCGGAGCGCCGGCATCACCGTCGCGGAGTCGCCGGCGGCGCTCGGCAGCACCATGCTGAAGGTCTTGAAGAAGGGCTGAACGGGGGGTTGGCGCAAGATCGGCGCGCCAGCGACAGGGAACGGCGAGACCGGCCAGGGGAGTCCGGTGATCCTCGGAGGCTCGAGGCAGCAGAGGCCGGCAAGGCCAGAATCTTGGAGCTGAGGCGATGAGCAACGTGGCGGCGTCAGAGAGCAAGCGAAGCATCAAGCCCGGCTCGGGTCGGCGCCGCGGTCTCAGCCATCCGAAGGGTCGGCAGGTCGAGCCCGCAGCGCTCGGCGAGGTGCAGGCGCTGCTCGGCGAGCAGCCGCGCCGGCGCGATCTGCTGATCGAGTTCCTGCATCTGATCCAGGACAAATACGGCTGCCTCCACGCGCGCCATCTGGCGGCGCTGGCGCAAGAGATGAAGCTCGCGCTCGTCGAGGTCTACGAGACCGCCTCCTTCTATGCGCATTTCGATATCGTGATGGATGGCGAGACGCCGCCGCCGGCGCTCACCGTGCGCGTCTGTGACAGCCTCACCTGCGAGCTGATGGGCGCGCAGAAGCTGCTGAGCGAGCTGCCGGCGAAGCTCGGATCCGGCGTCCGCGTGGTGCGCGCGCCCTGCATGGGTGGCTGCCACAACGCGCCGGTGACGGCGATCGGCCATGCGCTCCACGAGCACGCCACCATCGAGAGCGTGACCAAGGCAGCGCAGGGAGTTGGGACCCATCCGCAAATTCCGGCCTACCGCGCGCTCGCGGCCTATCGCGCCGATGGCGGCTACAAGCTGCTGCAGGCATGCCTCGCCGGCAGCAAGCCGCGCGAGGAGATCCTGAAGGCGCTGGAGGATGCGACGATCCGCGGTCTCGGCGGCGCCGGCTTTCCGACCGGGCGCAAATGGCGGATGGTCCTGGCGGAGCCGAAGCCGCGGCTGATGGCGGTCAACGCCGACGAGGGCGAGCCCGGCACTTTCAAGGATCGCTACTACCTCGAGACCGATCCCCATCGCATGCTCGAGGGCATGCTGATCGGTGCCTGGATGGTGGAGGCGGCCGACACCTACATCTATCTCCGCGATGAGTATCCGCAGTGCCGCGAGGCCCTGGAGGCGGAGATCGCGGCGCTGGAGGCCGCGGGCCTCGCCAAGCACACGCGCATCCATCTCCGGCGCGGCGCCGGCGCCTATATCTGCGGCGAGGAATCGGCGATGCTGGAGAGCCTCGAGGGCAAGCGCGGCCTGCCGCGCCACAAGCCGCCCTATCCCGCCCAGGTCGGCTTGTTCGGCCGCCCGACCCTGATCAACAACGTCGAGACCCTGTTCTGGGTGCGCGACATCGTCGAGAAGGGACCGCAGTGGTTCGCGGATCAGGGCCGGCGCGGCCGCAAGGGCCCGCGCAGCTTCTCGGTCTCCGGCCGGGTGAAGAACCCGGGCGTCAAGCTGGCGCCTGCGGGCATCACCGTGCGCGAGCTCATCGACGAATTCTGCGGCGGCATGGCCGAGGGGCACGGCTTCAAGGGCTACCTGCCGGGCGGCGCCTCCGGCGGCGTCCTGCCGGCGTCGATGGCCGATCTGCCGCTCGATTTCGGCACTCTCGAGCAGTACGGCTGCTTCATCGGCTCGGCGGCGGTGGTGGTGCTGTCGGACCAGGACGACATGAAGGCGGTGGCGCTCAACCTGCTCAAATTCTTCGAGGACGAGAGCTGCGGGCAGTGCACGCCCTGCCGCGTCGGCACCGAGAAGGTGGTGCACCTGCTGTCGCAGAAGGTCTGGGACCGGCCGCTCCTCGATGAGCTGGCGCGGGCGATGGGCGATGCCTCGATCTGCGGCTTGGGTCAGGCGGCGATGAATCCCGTCAAGATGGTGATCAAGCATTTCCAAGGGGATCTCCGATGATGGACGGCTCCAACATCCCCGGCGACGGCATCCGCTTCTTTCTCGATGGCGAGGAGGTCGAGGCGCGGCCCGGCGAGACCATCTGGCAGGTGGCGAACCGTCGCGGCACCGAGATCCCGCATCTCTGCTACAGCCCGGCTCCCGGCTATCGCCCCGACGGCAACTGCCGCGCCTGCATGGTGGAGATCGAGGGCGAGCGCGTGCTCGCCGCCTCCTGCATCCGCAAGCCCAGCACCGGCATGAAGGTGAAGAGCGCCAGCGAGCGGGCGAAGTTCTCCCGCAAGATGGTGTTCGAGCTGCTGGCGAGCGATCAGCCGGCGCGCGCCACCGCGCACGATCCCGACTCGCGCTTCTGGCGGTGGGCCGACCGCGTCGGTGTGAGCGGGAGCCGGTTCCCGGCGCGCCACCAGCCGGCGCCCGACCGCAGCCATCCGGCGATGGCGGTCAATCTCGACGCCTGCATCCAGTGCACCCTCTGCGTCCGCGCCTGCCGCGAGGTGCAGGTGAACGACGTCATCGGCATGGCCGGGCGCGGCCATGGCGAGAAGATCGTGTTCGACTTCGACGATCCCATGGGCAAGAGCACCTGCGTCGCCTGCGGCGAGTGCGTGCAGGCCTGTCCCACCGGCGCGCTGATGCCGGCGACGCTGGTGGACGAGAACAACGTCCTCGCGGCGAAGCCCGACCGCGAGGTGGACAGCGTCTGCCCCTATTGCGGTGTCGGTTGCCAGCTCACCTACAAGATCAAGGACGACAAGCTGCTCTACGTCGACGGCCGCGACGGGCCGTCGAACCAGAACCGGCTCTGCGTCAAGGGCCGCTTCGGCTTCGACTACGTCTCGCATCCCCATCGCCTCACCGTGCCGCTGATCCGCAAGGAGGGGGTGCCCAAGGACCATGACGTCGACATCGACCCCGCCAACCCCTGGACGCATTTTCGCCAGGCGAGCTGGGACGAGGCGCTCGATCTGGTCGCCCAAGGATTGAAGCGCATCCGCGACCAGCATGGCGGCCAGGCGCTCGCCGGCTTCGGCTCCGCCAAGGGCTCCAACGAGGAGGCCTATCTCTTCCAGAAGCTGGTGCGCACCGGCTTCGGCACCAACAACGTCGACCATTGCACCAGGCTCTGCCACGCCTCGTCGGTCGCGGCGCTGATGGAGGGGATCGGCTCCGGCGCGGTAACCGCCCCCTTCATGGCGGCGAAGGATGCCGACGTCATCATCGTCATCGGCGCCAACCCGACCGAGAACCATCCGGTCGCCGCCACCTTCTTCAAGAACGCGGTGAAGCGCGGCGTGACGCTCATCGTCATGGATCCGCGCGGCCAGACGCTGAAGCGGCATGCGACCCACATGCTGCAGTTCAAGCCCGGCCGCGACGTCTCGATGCTGAGCGCGCTCCTCAACGTGATCGTGACGGAGGAGCTCTACGACCGGCAATACGTGCAGGCGCACACCGAGGATTTCGAGCAGCTGAAGGAGAACGTCAAGAACTATCCGCCGGAGAAGATGGCGGCGATTTGCGGCATCGATGCGGAGACGCTGCGCCTGGTGGCGCGCACCTACGCCCGCGCCAAGTCGGCGATCATCTTCTGGGGCATGGGCATCTCGCAGCACGTGCACGGCACCGACAATTCGCGCTGCCTGATCGCGCTCGCCATGGCGACCGGCCAGATCGGCCGGCCCGGCACCGGACTCCATCCGCTCCGCGGCCAGAACAACGTGCAGGGCGCCTCCGACGCCGGCCTCATCCCGATGGTCTATCCGGACTACCAGCCGGTCGATGATCCGCAGGTCCGCGCCTTCTACGAGAAGCTCTGGAACACCAGCCTCGATCCCAAGCGCGGCTTGACCGTGGTCGAGGTGGTGAACGCGATCCACGCCGGCCAGATCCGCGGCATGTACATCATGGGCGAGAACCCCGCCATGTCGGATCCCGACGTGGAGCATGCCCGCCAGGCGCTCGCCAAGCTCGAGCATCTCGTGGTGCAGGACATCTTCCTCACCGAGACCGCGCGCTATGCCGACGTGGTGCTGCCGGCCTCCGCCTGGCCGGAGAAGGTCGGCACCGTCTCCAATACCAATCGCCAGGTGCAGATGGGGCGGAAGGCGCTGCCACTTCCCGGCGAGGCGCGGCAGGATCTCGAGCTCATCATCGAGATCGCCAATCGCCTCGGCCTCGGCTGGACCTATCAGCATCCCCGCGACGTCTTCGCCGAGATGAAGCTCGCCATGCCGTCCCTCGACAACATCACCTGGGAGCGGCTCGAGCGCGAGAGCTCGGTGACCTATCCCTGCGACGCGCCGGATCAGCCCGGCAACGACATCGTCTTCGGCGACGGCTTTCCCACCAAAAGCAAGCGCGGCAAGTTCGTGCCGGTGGGGCTGGTGCCCCCGGCGGAGGAGCCCGACGCCGACTATCCGATGGTGCTCACCACCGGCCGCCAGCTCGAGCACTGGCACACCGGCGCCATGACGCGACGCGCCAGCGTGTTGGACGAGATCGAGCCCGAGGCGGTGGCGAGCCTCTCGCCCGAGGATCTCCATCGCATGGGCATCCATGCCGGCGACAAGGTGCGCGTCGCCACGCGGCGCGGCGCGATCGAGCTGAAGGCGCGCGCCGACCACGCGATCCCGCCGGGGATGATCTTCATCCCCTTCTGCTACGTGGAGGCCGCCGCCAACGTCCTCACCAACCCGCAGCTCGACCCCTTCGGCAAGATCCCCGAGTTCAAATTCTGCGCCGCCAAGGTGGAGCCCGCGGCGGTGTCGGCGTGATGCAGTCGCTCTCCGCCGCGATTCGCGGTGGAGAGGGTGTTCCGCGATTGATGCACTTCACCCCTTGCTGTGCGCCTTGATCCACTGGATCACCGGCGGCACCACCTGGTCCTCGATGCCGAGATAGCCGTGCGGCGACATCGCCTCGCAGGGCTTGCTCTGGGAGCGGCCACCCTCGACCGAGATCAGCTCCTTCGTCGGCGCTTTCGCGAGCTGCGCGAACCCCGGCGCGGCGCCGGCATAGGGACTCTCCCGGCAGCCGTCGCTGCGGTTGTGCACCACCAGCACCGGCACCGCGATCTCGCCGAGCGGCACGGCGCTCAAGCCGCCGACCCAGACGCTGGACGTCAGGACGATGCCGGCGACCTGCGACGGGCCGAGACGCGCCGCCCCGTTGGCGGCGGAGATGGTGCCGCGGCTGGTGCCGACCAGCCAGACCGGGGCCGGCGATTTGCTCTTGAGAAAAGCCGCGACGGCGGCGAGATCCGTCGCGTGCTCTGCCGAGGCGCGGAACGCAGCCTCCATGCCGGAACCGTGGTCGGAGGGCGCATCGGGTATTGCGATGCTGAGCCCCTGCCGCACGAAATCCTCGCGCACCCGCAACAGGAAGTTGTTCCTGACCCCCGCGAGCACGCCGCCGCCGCCGGGCAGCAGGATCACGCTGGCGGGCGCCCCGCTTACCATGGTGTAGAGCACCGTCTCGGTAACCCCCGGCCGCGGCTTGAGCTCGACGCTCTCCTCCGCCCGGCCGGCGACCGGAAGTGCCAGGAGCAGCGCCGCCGCCAAGGGCGCTACCGCTCGCCGCAACTGTCGAATCCCCACTTTCCCCTCCGTCTCCTGCGGCCTCCAGGCCGCGTCCCCCCATCATACTTGGCGCGCGATTCCCTGGCAGCGGGCTTGCACTTGCTGGAAAGGCCGCCAGATCAATAAGAACGACGGGGAGATTGGGGCATGGTGGAGCATCGCGATCTGCAGATGAGCGAGGCCGCCCTCGGGCGCGTCGCCGACGAGCAGCTGGTGGCGTGGCTCAATGCCATCCTGGAGCTCGAGCGCGCAGGTACCCGCGTCCTCACCGCCCTGATGGCCGGAAGCAGCGCGCCCGGGGCCAATGCGCTGCTCGCCCAGGTGCAGCGCGACCAGGCCCGCAACTGCGCCTTGCTGACCCGGATGGTCAGGCGCCTCGGCGGAACGCCCTCCATGGCGGTGGGAGCGTTCCGCGATCACGTGCTCGCGGTGCCGACGCTGGAAGACCGGCTCGCGCTGCTGAACCGCGGCCAGGCCTGGGCGGCGCGGCGCCTCGGTCAGCTGCTGCCGCAGGTCGCCGATGCGGGGCTCGCGGCCGAGCTCGCCGACATCCGCGATACCCATCGCGCCAACATCGCCGCCTGCGACGTTCTGCTGGACGGCCTGAGCGAGATCTCTGCCGAGGAATGACCCCGGGGAAAAGAAAAACGGGCGGGACGTTGCCGTCCCGCCCGTGGGTCACGCACTGCCGCGCGGCGTCTATTCCGCCGCTCTCGGCACGCCGTGCGATGCGAGACCGACCTGTCTCGACCGCAGCGGCTTCAGCACGAAGAGAGCCAATCCCACGACGATGAAATTCATGATCGCGGTGGCCACGAACACCATGTGCCAGCTGCCGGTCGACACCTTGATCACGTTGGCGACCGGCACGAGGAAGGCGGAAGCGCCTTTCGCCGTGTAGAGGAAGCTCAGGTTGGCGGTGGCGTATTTCGGCCCGAAGGTGTCCGTGCAGGTGGACGGGAACAGGCTGAAGATCTCGCCCCAGGTGAGGAAGATCAGGCCCGCGAAGATCACGAACGCCCATGGCGCCGATCCCATCGTTCCCAGCAGCCAGTAGCTGATGCCGCCGAGGCCGAAGGCGATCGCCATGGTGTATTCGCGCCCGATGTTGTCGGAGATCCAGCCGAACAGCGGACGCGCCGCTCCGTTCGCCACGTTATCGACGAGGAGCGCCACCGTCAGCGTCGTCGCCCCCGCGAAGATCGCGGTGTTGGCGACGCCGAAGTCCTTGGCGACCAGCGCGATCTGCGCCGTCGCCATCAGGCCGCTGGCGGAGACCAGCACGAACATCACGTAGAGCACCCAGAAGGTGCCGGACTGCAGCATCTCGGCGGGCGTATAGCTGCGCGAGCTCTGCAGGACCTTCACCGCCGAGCCGCTCGGCACCTCGCCCGGCTGCGGCGCGCGCAGCATCCAGGCCACCACGAAGATGACGGCGCCCTGCACCAGGCCGAACCAGAAGAAGGCCGCCTGATAGCCGCCGGCGGCGATCACCGCGCGGATCGGCACCACCGTCAGCGCCGCGCCGGCGCCGAAGCCAGCCGCGGTCAGGCCGACCGCCAGGCCGCGCCGGTCCGGGAACCATTTGACGGCGTTACCGACGCAGGTGGCATAGACCGCGCCCGCGCCGGTGCCGCTCACCACGGCGCCGAAATAGAGCATGCCCAGCGAGCCGGCTTTCGCGTTGATGATCCAGCCGAGCGCCACCAGGATGCCGCCGAAGGCCACCAGCACCCGCGGTCCGCGCCGGGGTCCGAGGTAGTCAGCGAGCCATCCCTCGATCGGCGTCAGCCAGGTCTCCAGGGCGACGAAGATGCTGAAGGCGATCTGGATGTCGGCGACCGACCAGCCGGTCGCTTCCTTCATGGGGTTGACGAACAGCGTCCAGCCGTATTGCAGGTTCGCGATCAGCACCATGCAGATCACGCCGCCGACGAGCTGAAGCCAACGATTGGTGGGGGCACCCGCGGCCCCCGCACGTGTGTCTGGAGACATTTCCTTCCTCTTTATCCTTGGTTCTCGAGAGAACGAGGGCGGTTCTTATATGGCCGCCTAGGGGGTCGACGATGCCGGGCAGAAGCTGGTCCATGAAGGCCAGGAGCCGGCGTCAACCTTTATCGAAAAAGCATAAGATATCGGCGCGAGCCTGTGAACCCGTTACGGTGGTTAATGATCAGTCGCTCAGCTTATCCGTGGCTTTTTTTGGCCATGGCCTGGCGCCGGCTTGCAAGATCTTCGGTTAATATACGCAGAATCAAGGGGATAGGGGCGGCCGGAACGGTTGGCGCGAAGCGCCCGAAATTCGCCGATTTCGTCGCCGAGCCTCGTCCGTCCCGCCGCCGGGCCACCCCTCGCAGCGGGTCATTGAATAGGAGGGAGCCAGCAATGCGGGTATTCGGTTCGGCGCTTGCGGCGCTCGCCGCAACGATCCTTGCCGCCACCTCGGCCGCTGCGTCGGACCAGCCGGCGCTGCCGGGACCGGAGATCACGGTCGTTCATCTCACCGCCCACGCCGAGCGGCTGCTGCCGCGCGACCGCCTGCAGGCGACGCTCGCCGTCGAGGTGACCGGCACCAGTCCGCAGCAGGTGCAGGCGGAGATCAATAAGCGGATGGATGCTGCGCTTGCCCGCGTGCATCAGGTCGCGGCAGTGAAGCCGCAGACCGGGGGCTACAGCGTCTATGAGCAGCGCGAGGCCAACAAGCCCGTGGTCTGGCACGGCAATCAAAGCCTGAATCTCTGGAGCGACACGCCCTCGGCGCTTCTCGAGCTGGTGGGCACGTTGCAGCAGCAGGGCCTCGCCACCAGCGGCCTCGGCTACGTGCTGTCGCCGGAAGCGCTCCGTAAGGCGGAGGACGCGCTCACCACGGAGGCGCTCACGCAGTTGCGCGGGCGCGCCGATCGCGTCGCCGCCGATCTCGGCATGACGGTGCAGCAGCTGCGCGACGTCACCGTCGGCAATGCGCAGACGGAGGGACGGCCGCCGGTCGTCATGATGCGCATGGCAGCCGCCGCGGCGCCGGCGCCGCCGCCCTCGGCCGAACCGGGCGATGCCACCGTCTCGGTCTCCGTCGAGGCGACGGTCTGGCTGGCGCGGAAATCCTGAACCGTCCTATTTCAGCCGTTCGCTGATCTGGTCGAGGCCGGCCTGGGCGCAGGCTTCGTCCTTCTCGCCGCCGGGCGAGCCGCCGACGCCGATGCCGCCAACCACCTCGTCGCCGATCTTGATCGGGAGGCCGCCCTGGGCGAAGAGCACGCCCGGCACATGGGCGAGGCCGGCCGCGGCGGGATTGCCCATGATGCGCGTGGCGACAGCGCCGGTCGGCGCCTTGAAGCTCGCCGCCGTATAGGCTTTGCCCATGGCGCTGTCGAGGGTGTGGACGCCGGCGTTGTCGCCGCGCAGCACCGCCTGGCGCACGCCGCTGGCGTCCACCACCACGGCGCTGACGAAATTGCCCTGGCTCGCGCAGTGTGCCACCGCGGCGCCCACCGCCTCGAGCGCGAGCGCCGCCGTCACCCGATGCGTCGCCTGCAGGCCCTGCGCCGATGCCGGCGCCGCGACGCCGATCGAGAGCGCGACCGCCGCGGCGTCGACGAGACGGCAGCACCGAAACCGCTTCATCATGGTGTCTCTCCCTCAGAGCGCGACGCCGCTGCGGCGCCGTTCCGGGCCACCCTACGCGGGGAGATGCGGAAGCGACGAGAGGCGGCGCGATCGCCTCTCTTCGATGTGATGGGCGTCAGCTCAGTACTTTGCCGAGCCGGTCCAGGGCCTCGGTCAGGCGCTGCGTCGAGGCGGCGAAGCAGAAGCGGAGATAGCCCTCGCCGGCCTCGCCGAAGGCGATGCCGGGCGCCACGCCGACCTTCACCTTGGAGACGATCTCGCGGGCGAGCGCGAAGCTGTCGGTGATGCCGTCGACGCGGCAGAAGGCGTAGAAGGCGCCGGCGGGAGGCGTCACATGGACGCGAGAGAAGCGGCTCAAACCCTGCACCAGGAGATCGCGGCCGGCGCGGCAGCGCTCGACGATCTCCTGCACCAGCGGCTCGCCCTGCTCGATGGCGACGACGGCGGCGTGCTGGATGAAGGTTGGCGAGCCGCTGGTGTTGAACTCGATGAGCTTGTCCATCGCGGGGAGGAGCTCCCGCGGCGCCACCAGCCAGCCGAGGCGCCAGCCGGTCATCGCCCAGCTCTTGGAGAAAGAGTTCAGCACCACGACGCGGTCCTCGGGCTCGGCGATGTCGAGGAGCGAGGGCGCCGCGCGGCGATCGTAGACGATGCGGCTATAGACCTCGTCGGCGAGGAGCCAGATGCCGCGCTTCCGCGCGAAATCGAGGAGTGCCTCGGCTTCCTCGGTCCGCATCATCCAGCCGGTGGGATTGCCCGGCGAGTTCACGAAGATCGCCCGGGTGCGCAGATCGCAGGCGTCGAAGACCCTCTGCAGGTCGAGCTTCCAGCCGCCCTCGGGCGTCGGCGTCAGCGCCACCGGCCGTGCCTCGCCGCCCATGATGCCGATGGCGGCGTTGACGTTGGGCCACACCGGCGAGATCACCACGCCGTTGTCGCCGGGATCGATGATCGCCTGCATGGTCAGCATGATGGCGCTCATGCCGGAGGAGGTGACGACGACGTTCTCCTGAGCCACCGGCCGCGCGTGCAGACCGGTGAGATACGTGGCGAGCGCCTGGCGAAGCCGCGGGATGCCGCGCTTGAAGGTGTAGAAGGTCTCGCCCCGGCGCATCGCCTCGGCCGCCGCCTCGCAGATGAAGGCGGGTGTCGGCAGGTCGCCCTCGCCGAACCACAGCGGCACGATGTCGGGATCGCCGAACACCGGCGCCGCCACCGCGCCGATCTTCGATTCCGGCAGCGCCGCGATCCGCGGCCTGACGCCGCCGGGGCGGGGAAGGGCATCGGAACGGGTGTCGGGCACCAGAACCTCCAGGAGACCGTGATCGGGTGGCGTGGGCGCACTCTCGCAAAGCGAGTCCGTCCCGGCAACCCACTATTTTCCCGCCGGATTCCTAAGATTTTGTGGCGCGCTCGGCATAGGTCACCGGCAGCGCGGTGGTGTACTTGATGCGCTCCATGGCGAAGCTGGAGCTGACGTCGTAGAGGTCGGCCACCTTGATGAGCCGCTTGTAGACGCCGTCATAGGCGGCGATGTCCGGCACCACCACCTTGAGCTGGTAATCCACCTGCCCGCTCATACGGTAGAACTCAACCACCTCGGGGATCTCCGCCACCGCGCGGCAGAATTTCTCCGCCCATTCCGCATTGTGCTGGTTGGTGCGGATGGCGACGAAGACGGTGACCCCCAGGTTCATTCGCTCGGGGTCGAGGAGGGCGACGCGCCGCCGGATGATCCCGCTCTCCTCCAGCCGCTGCACCCGCCGCCAGCACGGCGAAGGCGACAGCCCCACCTCCTCGGCGAGCTCGGCGACGCCGATGGTGGCATCCTCCTGGATCAGGCGCAGGATTTTCCGGTCGATCTCGTCGATGAGCATGAAATTCTCATAAACTCCATATATGAGAAATAAGCTGCCCTATTCTAGCGACGTTGAGGTGAAAAACGCCAGCATTTCCCTGGCATGCCGCGTTATGCTGCCTTGTCTTTGCGAGGGAGAGCGGTTCATGGCGCCCTGGTCGTTCACGGAGCATCCGGCCTCGGTCGGCGAGACCTATGGCGAGCATCTGGTCTCCGCCTGGGGCTTTGCCGGCCGGATGGCGGTGGGCGCCGCCGCCTGCTTCCTGCACGGGCTGCTGCCCTTCCTCTGCCTCAAGACCGGCTCCGGCATCATCCGCGAGCTCTACGGCCGCATGGTGACCCATCGCGTCCGGCCCGGCGCGCTCCGG
>DATJOK010000155.1:0-18033 GCA_035507155.1 Allostellaceae bacterium | reverse complement strand
TCCATCAGGTGCAGCGCCAGCGATTCGCGAAACTCCGCGTCGTCGTCCACCAGCACCAGACGCGTCGCCGGCCGGCCGCGCCCGACAACCTCGCGGCCCAAACCGCCGCCCGTCACCTCTCCTGCCTCAAGCATCGGTGCCTCCCGAATAAGCACGGTCGATTCGACTCCTCAGTCTATTGAAGGAGCGGTTCCTCCATAGGGAGCAAAAGGAGACGACTGCGACAATATTGGGACCTCTGATCGCGAGCCTGCCTCTTCCTACATCGCGACCAGGACGATCCCGCCCCTCCATTGGCGCAGCACCGAGGTCACGGTCTCGCCGAGGAAGAGCGTGTCCCCGACCCGCCGGCTGGCGCCGATCACGATGAGATCGGCGCGGCTGCGCTCCGCCTCGTCGAGGATCGCGACATCGGCGGCAAGGTCGGTATGAACCACCGTCTCGATCCGCTCGTGGCCGTATCGCCTGGCGAGCGCCGCGATGTCCTCCAGCATCGCCCGCTCCGGCGGCCGCCGGGGCCGCACCCGCCGCGCCGGCCGCCTGGGGCCGCTGCCGCCGCGCTGGGCGACATGGAGCGCCGTGACCTGGCTCTGCCGCGCCGGCGCCAGGGCAAAGGCGAGCTCGGCGCCGCGGCGCGAGGCCTCGGTGCCGACCACCGGGACCAGGATGCGGAGACCGGCATCGAGGGCGTTCTCCCCCGCGCCACCGCCCGCGATGGTCAGCACCAGCGGCCCCTCGAAGCCCTGGGCGGCGCGGTCGACATTGTCGGAGAAGGTGCCGTCGGGATTGCGCATCCGGTCGACGCCGACGAACAGCACGTCGTAGCCCTTCGCCGCCTCCTCGGCGATTGCCTCGTCGACCGGCTTCGCCTGCGGCCTGGCGACGCCGATGCTGATCTTCTCCGGATTGTCGGCGCCACCCTCCTCCGCGACCGAGCGGCGCGCCTCCTGCGCGCCTTCGATCGCCGCCTCCCGGAGCTCTTCCCCCTCCGGGGAGCGGCGGCCCTCCTTGAGCTGCAGCACGGTGATCGGCATGCCGCGCTGGCCGGCGATGAAGCCCGCGAGGCGGGAGGCGAGCTTGCCGTTCCGGCCCTCGTCGGCGGCGATCAGCAGCCGCTCGAAGCGGCTGACGAATCCCCGGGCGTCGAGCTCCTCGCGCTCGAGCCGCGCCTTCTCCTCGGCGCTCATCGGCAGCCGGCGCAGCGCCGCGCGCAGCATCGGCGGCATCGCCATGGTGGTGAGCACCGCCATGGTGACGATCATCGTGTAGAGGTTCTGGGTCAGCGCGCCCATGCCGAGACCGATGCTGGCGACGATCACCTCGGTGCTGCCGCGCGCGTTCATGGCGGAGCCGAGCGCCAGGGATTCCGCCATGGTAAGGCCGCTCAGCAGCCCGCCGCCGAGCGCGCCGGCGAATTTTCCGAGGCTCGCCATCATCACCAGGCCGCCGGTGAGCAGCGCGAGACGCGGATCGCGGAGGATGGTGAGGTCGGCGGAGAGGCCCGACATGCCGAAGAAGATCGGCATCATGAAGGCGGTGATGAAGCCGCGGAGCTGATCCTCGATGTGGCGGGAGAGGATCGGCGATTCGCCCACCAGCACGCCGGCGACGAAGGCGCCCAGCACGGTATTGACGCCGATCGCCTGGGTGATCAGCGCCATCGCGCACATCACGATGAGGATGGCGGTGACGACGGCGTATTCGCTGACGAAAGTGTCGTTGACGGTGCGGATCAGCCAGAACACCAGCCGTCGCCCGACCGTGTAGCTGAAAGCGAGGAAGAGCGCGGTGCCGATCACCGTCTTCGCCAGCGAGCCGATCGCGATGCCGCCGGCGCCGGCGATGCCGAGGGTGATCGAGACGATCACCCAGCCGACGGTGTCCTCCATGATCGCCGAGGCGACGATGACCTGGCCGAGATTGCGCCGCATGAAATTCATCTCGCGCACCACCATGGCGACGATCTTGATCGAGGAGATCGAGAGCGCGGTGCCGAGGAAGAGCGCCGCCACCGTCCGCCGCTGCGGATCGGCGAGGATCGACGCCGGCGCCAGCTCGCCGAGCGCGAAGCCGCAGAGGAAGGGCAGCGTCACTCCAGCGGCAGCGACGGTGATCGCCGCCCTACCCACTTTGCGCACCAGCTTGAGATCGGTCTCCATGCCGGTCAGCAGCAGGAGCATCATCACGCCCATGCTGGAGATGCCGGCGATCAGGTCCTTCTGCTCGGCGCTCCTGGGAAAGATCAGATCATGGGCGGCGGGCCAGAGCCAGCCGAAGAGCGACGGCCCGAGAAGCAGGCCGGCCAGCAGCTGGCCGATCACCGCCGGCTGACCGAGCCGTTGCATGAGCTCGCCGAGACCGCGCCCCACCAGGAGCAGCAGAGCGATCTCCGCCACCAGGGCAATCTCGGCCCCACCCTCCATGCGGTTCCCCCTCCCGCGGATGACCTAGCGCTGTTGTGCCGGCGGTTGCGGCGGCAGCGCCACCGACCAGCGCGCCCCCGGCCCGGCATTCTCCGCCCAGAGCGTGCCGCCGATGCGGCGGGCGAGCGCGGTCATCAGGGTGATGCCGAGCCCGGAATCCTGGTGCTCTCCGAGGCGAAAGCCCGGCGGCAAGCCGGCGCCATAGTCGCGCACGTCGAGCCGCGCCTCGCCATCGCCAAGATGACTGAAGCTGATATCGACGGTCTGATCCGCGTCGCCGGCGCGACCGTGCTTGATGGCATTGGTCAGCATCTCCACCGCAATCAGCGCCAGCGAGATGGCAGCGTCGGTGGGCAGCCGCATCGGCTGGATCGCGAGCCGGCAGCGCTGTCCGCCGGCCTCGACGATGTCGAGGCAAATCTGCCTCAGATAGGCGCCGAACTCCACCGTCGTCACGTCGTCGGTGTGCGTGAGCCGGTCATGGATGCGGGCGACCGCGCTGATGCGGTCGGTCGCGCTGGCGAAGCTGTGGCGGAGGTCGTCGTCCTCGATGCGCTGGGCCTGGATGCGCAGCAGGCTGATGATGAGCTGAAGGGAATTGCGCACGCGGTGATTGACCTCGCGCAGCAGCAGATCCTTCTGCGACAGGAGGTCGTCCTTCTCCATCACCGCCTCGGCGAGCGCGCGGGTATTTCTCTCGCGCTCGATGGCGACGCTCAGCAGATTGGCCATCCCCGTCATGAAGGCGATGTCGTGGCCGGTGAATTCGTGCTGGGTCGAGCTGTCCGCCTCCAGCACGCCGAAATGCTCGCCGCCGTGGCCGATCAGCACGTTGATGGCGCAGACGACGCCGTGGTCCAGCAGCAGCTGCGGCGTGCGGAAGCGCTCCTCGCCGGCGAGGCGATTGGCGATCACCGGCATCCCGGTGCTGAGCGCGAAGCCGGCGGGCGATTCAAGGTCGGCGCCGATGGTGGCATGGCCGACCACGCCCGGGTGCCAGCCGATCCCGGCCCGCACCAGCAACCGCTTCTGGTCGGGAAGATACTCCAGCACCTTCGCCAGGCCGGTATCGAGACCGAGCGCGCACAGGCGGCAGGCTTCCTGGAACAGCACGTCGAGATCCCGGCACTTGAGTGCGAAGACCCCGAGATCGGACAGCAGCGATTGCTGCCGCAACCGGTAGTTCAGCTCCCGTTGCATGATTTATGAACGGCGCGCACGGGCCGGCGTTCCGCGCCTGACGCCGTGCCGCGGCGGCGACGGCCGTCTAAGGCGGCCCCATGGCCGGAACTGCACAATGTCGGCGCCGTTTTCTCGACATGGGCGCGGAAAACGCAAGAGCAGGAGCCGAGCATGGCAGACGCCGACGAGCATCGGATCGTCAAGACCACCAATGAAGCCCGGCAGGGCACCACGCCGGGGATCACCCGCTATGTCCTGGTGTTCTCCACCGGGCTCGTCGTGATCGCCTTGATCGCCGCCTACTATTTCACCATCGGCTGAACCCGGCGGAAAGCCGGCCGGGAACCATGATCCCGACGCCGGGTTGAAGGAACGCTGTCGTCGTTTCCGCGCGGAGACCTCCCACACCGCGCGGCGGACCGTCCCCCTGCGGTCCGAACCGGCCCCCGGCGGATGTCTCCCTCCCGCCGGGGGTCTCTTTTTCCGGGCCACGAGCCTCGCGTCGCTCACTCCTTCTCGCCATCCAGGAGATGGCCGAGCACCGTCAGCGGCTCGATCCGGTCGCAGACGATCTTGAACATCGCCAGCAGCGGCACCGCGAGGAGCGCGCCGACCGCGCCCCACATCCAGTACCAGAACACCAGCGAGAGGATGATCAGCACCGGATTGAGCGTGAAGCGCCGTGCCATCAGGTGCGGCGTGATCGTCTCTCCCTCGATCAGATGGATGACCAGATAGGCGGCGGCCGGCACCAGGGCCCAGCTCAGGGAATCGTAGGTGAGCAGTCCGACCAGCAGCAGAATGGCGAGATTGGTGAGGGGCCCCAGGATCAGGATGTAGTTGAGGGCGAAGGCGACCGCACCCCAGAGCAGCGGATCGGGCAGCCCGCAGAGCCAGGTGGCGATGCCGGTCGCCACCCCCACCACCGCGTTCATCAATGTGGCGGTCACCAGGTAGAGCGAGATGTTGCGCTCGATCTCGTACGAGATCTCGACGATCTGCTTCTTGTCGCTGAGCGTCGGCAGCAGTTCGACCAGCCGGCGCAGGAACAGCTCGCCCGACACCAGCAGAAAGAACAGCAGCACGATCGCCGTGCCGAAGCCGGTCATCATCGCGCGGGTGCCGCTGAACAGGAACCAGCCCACCTCGGCGCCGCTGACGGCGACCGGCGATCCCTCGAGCGTCGGAGCGCCGGTGAAACGCTGGACCTCCTCCGCAGCGGCGAGCACCGCCTCGAACGGGCGCTCGAAGGCGGCGAGGTGATGCTCGAGCCGCGGCAGGCTCTCCGGCGCCTTGGCGAGCCAGGCGGCGGCGGGGCCGGCCAGGGTATAGCCAAAGCCGGCGAGCAGGCTCAGCAGCAGACAGATGGCGAGGATCGCCGCCAGGTGCTTGGGCACGCGCAGGCGGGCGAAGACCTTCATCACCGGCTGCATCAGCAGATTGAGAATGAAGGCGATCACCGTCGGCACGACGATCTCGCGCGCCACATAGAGAAAATAGAAGAACATCAGGCTGAAGATGCCGGCGAGCAGCAGCGAAGTGATGTTCCACGAGGAGGCGCTCTGCTGCACCGCCGTCAGCCCTTCCTTCGACGCTTCTGCTGGCGGCTCCGACACGACCGCAGCGAGCCCGCCCTTCGCTTTCATCCGTCCGCACCCGCCGCAGAGAGGAATGGATCGGCGCGCAGCAAGGCCGGATACGACGCATCGCGTGACGGCATGAGACCTCCGCCGCAACCAGGGCGGGCCGTCGAAGCAAACGCCGCCGATTGCAATTGGTTGCGGGATCCCACGCCGCTTCGGAGGGAACGAATCCACCGGCCTCGGGTTGAGCAATGCGGAAACCACCATCTGGAGGACGCATATGCGCGGCATTCTGCTCTGGGCGCTCGGAATTCCGATCCCAGTCATCATCCTGCTCTATCTCTTTCACGTGATCTAAGGACGGGCAGGTGTCGCAGGCCGCATCGCGATCTTCTCGCTCGATCGGCATCGATCTCGGCGGGACCAAGATCGAGATCGCGGTGTTGGACGACAACAGCAAGCTGGTCGAGCACATCCACATGGCGACCGGCCCGGCTGGCGAGGCCGAGCATACGCTCCGCGAGCTCATCGATGCGCTGCGGGAAAAGTTCCCCGCGGGCTCGCCTCCCGTCGCGGTGGGGGTCGGCGTCGCGGGCCAGATCGACCCCGGCACCGGCGTGGTGCAGTTCGCGCCCAATCTGCGCTGGCGCCACGTGCCGCTGCGCGCGCCCCTGGAGCGCGCGCTGGCGGTTCCCGTCAAGATCATGAACGACGTGCACGCCGCCACCTATGGCGAATGGCGGTACGGCGCCGGCCGGGGCGCGGACGACATCATCTGCCTTCTCGTCGGCACCGGGATCGGCGGCGGCGTGGTGAGCGGCGGACGATTCCTGATGGGACACGGCGGCAGCGCCGGCGAGCTCGGTCACATGACGATCGATCTCGCCGGCCCGACCTGCAGCTGCGGCAACCGCGGCTGCCTCGAGGCGTTCGCCGGCGGCTGGGCGATCGCCGAGCTGGCGCGGCGACGCATGCAGGCAGAGCCCGGCACCGGCGAGCTGATCCGCCGGCTGACCGACGGTGATCCCGCCGTGATCACCGCGCAGGTGGTGAGCGAGGCCGCCGCCCGCGGCGACACCCTCGCGCTTTCGCTGCAGACGGTCGCCGGCCGCGCCCTCGGCGTCGGCATCGCCAACATGCTCAATGCCTTCAATCCGGAGCGCGTGATCCTCGGCGGCGGCGTGATGGCGGGGATGCCGCAGCTGCTGGCGATCGCCGAGCGTGAAGCGCGCTCGCGCGCCCTCAAGGCGCCGCTGCGCGACATCGCCATCCTCAAGGCCGAGCTCGGTCCGCTGGCGGGCGCCATCGGCGCTGCCGCCCGCGCGAGGGATCTCATTCGCGGCGCGGCGTGACCGCTCTGCGACCTTTCTGTGACGAAGCCGCGGCGCGTTGCAGGCCCAACGAGTGAGACGGTGACCTATCTGTGTAGGACCGCGATCGCGGTGGATCGCGGTCGCGGCCATCGCCATCTTCCAGGCAGAGGGAGTTCGCATTCGAAGATCCGGTGCCGGGTTCTGACGAGCCCCGGCGCCCTGCGGCTTCACCGCCGCGCTTCAATCTCTCCCGGATGACAGTTCGGAGGACCCGTGATGAGCGACAACCTGCATGCCGAGATCATCCAGCACCTGCCCCATCTGCGGGCCTTCGCTCTCATGCTGACGCGCGAGCGCACGCTCGCCGACGACCTCGTTCAGGAGACGGTGGTGCGCGCGCTCAGCCATGCCGATCAGTTTCAGCCGGGCTCGAACTTCAAAGCGTGGATTTCCACCATTCTGCGCAACTCTTTCTTCAACGAGCTGCGCCATCGCGGCCGAGTCACCCAGCTCAACCTGGGTGTCACCCATGAGGAGCCCACCACCAGCGGCGGCCAGGAAGAGAATATCGACGTGCGCGATTTCGAGCGCGCCTTCAAGACTCTGAGCGCGGTGCATCGCGAGGCGCTGGTGCTGGTGGGCGCCAGCGGCTTCTCCTACGAGGAAGCGGCGAAGGTCGCCGACTGCGCCGTCGGCACCATGAAGAGCCGGGTCTCGCGCGCGCGCCTGCAGCTGCAGCAGATCCTGGAGGGCGAGAAGACGGCGCCGGCTCTCGAGCCGGTGGCGGCCGAGATCCCCCGGCGGCAGCTGGAGCGCAACCGCGCCGCGGCGCGGCCACAGGCCTGGCTCGGCGGCGCCTACTGAGGCGCCGCGCGCAGCACCGCCACCGGCAGGCCGCGCAGCAGCTGATCGAGCGACAGACCCCGCTCCGTCGCCGTGAAGGCCTCGCCGGTCAGCGCGTCGACGAAGGGCCGCGCGCCCACGCCGGTGACGTTGTTGCCGATAAAGATATCGCCGTTGGGCCAGAACCCGCGCTCGGTGCCGAGATGCCGGGCAACGAGACGGGCTGCCACGACCACCACCTCGGCGTCGCCGAGCCGGCGGCTGAACGCCACCGCGCTCTCCTGGGCCGGCCCTTCCACGGCGAGCCGCTGGTAGCCGCCGTCGCGGAAGAGTTCGGGTAGCTCCGCGCGCAGCCGCAGCAGCGCGGCGGTGACATGCAGTTTCAGCATCCCGTCGCGCCAGCGCGTCTTCATCGCCGCCACGGTCTCGCTCCGCATTTGAGCGAGTGCCCGGCGCCGGCGCGCAAAGTCCACCGGGCGCCGGTTGTCGGGATCGACCAGACTTAAGTCCCAGAATTCGCTGCCCTGGTAGAAATCAGGCACGCCGGGCATGGTGGCCTTCAGCACCAGCTGGCCGAGACCGTAGGCAGCGCCGAGCGGCGCGATCCGGCCGACGAAGCGGATGACGCTCTCCAGGAACGGATTGCTCGGCGCGAGGCCCAGGATACGGTCGACGAAGGCGAGCACCGCCGCCTCGTAGCGCTCGTTCGGCAGCATCCAGGAGGTGGTCGCCTTGGCCTCCCGCATGGCCTTGATCACATAGGCCTTGAGCCGCTCGAGATAGGCGCCGAGCCAGCGCTCGGCCGCGGCGATGCCGGCGATCTCCAGCGGCCAGCTGCCGACGATGGTCTGATAGATCAGGTACTCGTCGTTGGGCGTCGGCGCGACACCGTCCGCGGTCTCGACGAAGCTGAAGCGGTTGAGGGAATGCCAGCGCGCGATCCGCCGCGCCCAGTCCTCCGGCAGCTCGCTCAGCACGTTGAGCCGCGCGCGCACGTCCTCGGCGCGCTTGGTGTCGTGGGTCTCGGAGGCGAGCATGGCGCGCGGCAGGTTGCGGGCGCGCAGCGGGCCCTCGCGGTGGAAGGCCTCCAGGGAAAGGGCGGGGTGGCGCGGATCGCCGCCCACTTCGTTGAGGGAGAGCAGCGGGATGTGGCGATAGAAGAGCGTGTCCTCCACCGCCTTGG
Source organism: Allostellaceae bacterium (assembly GCA_035507155.1). GTDB lineage: Bacteria > Pseudomonadota > Alphaproteobacteria > ATCC43930 > CGMCC-115725 > DASZHJ01. The sequence continues at coordinate 9,506 of DATJOK010000155.1, read as the reverse complement.
CGGTGACCGCGCTGGTATATTGCTGGAAGCGCGCGATGAAGCGCAGCATTCCCGCCCGCGAGGCCCGGTAATGGTCGGGCCGCGTCTCGGCGATCTCCAGGGTCAGCACCGAGCGGATGAAGTCGAGCACCTCGGCATCGGTGCCGGTCCAGCGCTTCTTCGCCTGCTCCACCGCCCAGACGATGTCCCGGGTATCCGCCTCGTCGCTGCCGCGGCCGGTGACGTAGGTGCGATAGACCGGAAAGGCGGCGGCGATCTCGGCGAGCGCGGCGCGCAGGCGCTGGCGGGTGAAGTCGCGCGAGAACCAGTCCGCCTCGGTGATCTGCACCAGGAGGTTGGTCAGCACCGCCAGCTCGCTGGTGAGGATGTTGTCGATGACCGCGCGCTTGCAGCGATAGGTTTCCTCGGCAAGCGGCGTGGCGATGCCGGTGAAGCCGCGCCAGATCCGCTCCAGCCGGTCGAGGCCGGCGGGATCGACGAAGAGCCCGTTGGCGAGCGCCAGATAGTCGTAGCCCGTGGTTCCCGCCACCGGCCAGGAGCCGCGCAGCTGCTCGTGATACGCCAGAATCTTTTCGACCAGGATGTAGGGCGCGCGCGCCTCGCCCCTCTCGTCCGGCCCGAGCCGCAGGGCGACGAAGGCGGCGAGAACACGGCAATACTGCTCGGGATCGGCGAGGCCATCGACGTGATCGATGCGCAGCCCATGGATCTGGCCGGCGGCGATCAGCCGCCCCACCAGCTCATGGGTAGCGTCGAAAACCGCCTTCTCCTCCATGCGGAGGCCGGCGAGATCGCTGACGTCGAAGAAGCGACGATAGTTGACCTCGTCCGCGGCGACCCGCCAGTAGGCGAGCCGATAGGCCTGGCGCTGCAGCAGCTCATGGAGCCGCGCGAAACTTTCCGGCCGGCCCGCCTCGCCGCGCCAGGCGGCAAGCGCCGACCCGAGCCGGCCGACGACATCCGCGTCGCCCGCCAGCTGGCGGAGCGCGCGCTTCACCGCCTCCGACGCGCTGCGCGCGGTTTCCGGCGGCGCGCCGCGGGCGTCCTCTAGCGATCGGAGCGCGAGCGCCAGCGACTCGCACCGCGCCGGCGGGAGCGCGAGCAGCGCCTCCCGCAGCACCTCGGGATAATCCATCGGCGCCAGCGGGAAGCGATGATCGTAGTGCCAGACGCTGAGGCTGCCCGATGCCGGGTCGAAGCGCAGCTCGATCTCGCCGTTGGCGAGCGCGTTGCCATAGCTCTGGCCCAGCACCGGCACCAGGACCTTGCCGGCGAGCGCCGGGCGTGGCGGATTCCAGTCGATGTCGAAATAGCCCGCATAGGGCGAGGCCGCGCCCCATTCCAGGATGTCGAGCCAGAGCGGATTGTCGTCGTGGCCGACCCCCATGTGGTTCGGCACGAAGTCGAGGATCAATCCCATCCCGTGCTCGTGGAGCCGCGCGCAGAGCGCATCGAAGCCGGCGCCGCCGCCGAGCTCGGGATTGAGCTGGTTGTGATCGACGATGTCGTAGCCATGGGCACTCCCCGCGCGCGCCTTGAGAAAGGGCGACGCGTAGAGATGGCTGATGCCGAGTTCCGCCAGATAAGGCACGAGATCGGCGGCCGCCTCGAAGGGGAAGTCGCGGCTGAGCTGCAGCCGGTAGGTCGCGAGCGGCGTGTCGAGCGGGGACCTCGGCATCGACGGTGTCAGGCGGCACCGGTGCGCGGGCGCTCCGCCTGGAGCAGCCGCAGCAGCTCCGCGACGCCCTCCTCGGCGAGGAGCGACTCAAGATCGCGCGAGAGCTTGCGGCGCCAATTCGGATATTCATCCGCGGTGCCCGGGAGGTTCGGCTGATCCGCCTCGCGGGCGAGATCCTCCATCTGCGCGAGGAGGAGGCTGCAGGGCGTGCGGGCGAGGAAGCGGTAGGCGGCCGCCAGCGCATCGGGCGTCGGATCGACCTGCCGCAGGGCCTCGAGCAGGCGCTGGCGCTCGCTCTCGCGGGCGGCGGCGGCGCGCGCCCGAGCGGCATCATCGGGATAGAGGCCGAGCGCGCTTCGGGTCGCGAGATCGCGCCCTGCCATGTAGCCGCGGAAGGTCGGCAGATCGTGGGTCGAGAAGGAGGCGACCGCGTCGGCGGGATAGCTCTCCGGCGGCAGCACGCGCCCCTCGCCGTCGGTGCCGAAGATCAGCAGGCGATAGGCGAGGATGCCCTGCGCCGCCATCCGCTCGCGGAAGCCTTCCGGCACGGTACCGAGATCCTCGCCGACGATGAGGCAGCGGTTGTCGATGCTCTCCGCCGCCAGAGCGCCGTAGAGCAGCTCCAGCGGGAAGCGGAGATAGGCGCCGTCTGCGGGCTTGCCGCCCGCCGGCACCAGGAAAAGCCGGCTCAGCCCGAGGATGTGATCGATCCGCACCGCGCCGGCGTGGCGCATGCTGGCGCGGAGGATGCGGCGGAAGCTGGCGGCGGCGCTCTCCCGCATCCGCAGGGGGTTGTAGGCGGCGAGCCCCCAGTCCTGGCCGTTCTCGTTCCAGGGATCGGGCGGCGCGCCGATGTGGAAATCCGCGATCATGCCCGACTGCTCCGCCCAGCCCTCGCCGCTGGCGAGCTCGGCGCCGACCGCGAGATCGATGCAGAGGCCGAGCCGCATGCCGGCGCCGCGCGCGGCGGCGGCGCAGGCCTCGAGCTGCGCTTCCGCCTCCCATTGCAGGAACTGGTGATAGCGGATCTCGCCGGCGTGCTGCTGCTGGAACGCGGCGACCTCGGGAGCGCCGGGATCCCGATAGCCGTCGGGCCAGCGGCGCCAATCGGTGCCGAAGCCCGGCTGCATCGAGAGCGCCTGGTAGGTCGCGAAATTCAGCAGCGGCGCGCCGCGCTCGCGCCGATAGCGCTCGAACTCCTGTGCCGGAGCGTAGCCGGCATCGGTCGCAGCGCGCCGCTCGAACTCGGCGAAGACAGCGCGGAACGCGATCTCCTTGCGGGTGGTGACGGCAGCGTAGTCGACGAGGTCGCCTCGCCGGAGCTCGGCAAGCGCCGACTGGAAGTCGGGTGCAGCCACCAGCGCCTGCGCGGCGCCGGCGTCGGCCCAGGCGCGCATGGCGGTGACGTCGATGTAGAGCGTGTTGAGGAATTCGCGGCTCGCCGGCGCATAGGGGCTGATGCGCCGCGGCTCGGCGGCGAAGAGCGCGTGCAGCGGATTGAGCGCCACCACATCGGCGCCGGCGGCGCCCAGGCGCTCGAGCAGAAGCCGCAGGTCGCCGAAATCGCCGATGCCCCAGTTTCGTCCGGAGCGCAGCGAATAGAGCTGCACCGCCACGCCCCAGCTGCGCTCGCCGCGCGCCATCCAGTCCGGCCGGAAGCAGCGCGCCGCCGGCGGCGCCTCCGCCGCCGGGCGCGGCGGTCCAAGCGCTTGCAGCAGACGCTCCAGCGTCGCGTCGGGAACCTCGCGCCAGACACCGAAGGCATCGTGATAGCCGAGTGCGATGCCGGCCTCGGCGCTCGGAGCCGCGAGATCGAGGCGCGTCATCTCAGGGCGCCTCGTGGAGATGCCAGGCGACGCTCCACGGCGCGAGCATCGGGCCAACAGCGACGCCGCTCCGATAGAGCTCGCGCCAGCCCGCCGCCGGCATCTCCCCGGCAACGGCGGCGGCGCCGAGATTGGCGGTGAGCCTGAGGCGGCTGCCCTCCGCCAGCGTCCAGTCCGCAATCAGCCGCGTGCCGCGCACCTCGTAGCCGTCGCCGCGCGGGCTTCCAGCGAGGCGGGGCATGATCTCGCGCCGGCGTATCTCCAGCAGCCGGCGATAGAGCGCCGTCATATCGGCGCCCAACGCCGACGGCGGGCGATCGACGCGGCTCCTCTCGAAGGTGGCGGGATCGATCGGATCCGGGATGCGCTCGCGCGCCTCGAGATCGGCGAAGGCAGGAAAGCGCGCGAACTCCCGGCGGCGACCGTCGCGCACCGCATTGCCGAGCTCGCCGCCGAAGTCGCAGAAGAAGAGAAAGGGCGTCGCGGCGCCCCACTCCTCGCCCATGAAGAGGAGCGGCGGCGAGGGTGCCAGCAGCTGGATCGCCACCGCGGCTGCCAGCGCCTCCGGCGCTGTCAGCTGGATCAGGCGCTCGCCGAAGGCGCGGTTGCCGATCTGATCGTGGTTCTGCAGGAAGGTGACAAAGGCAAGCGGCGTGAGACCAGCGCTCTTTTCGCCCCGGCGCCGCTCGCGATGGGCGGACCATTCGCCCTGATAGGCGAAACCCTCCACCAGGCAGCGGCCAAGCTGCTCCACCGGCATCTCGGCGTAGTCGCGATAGTAGCCGGCGGTCTCGCCGGTGAGGATCACGTGCATGGCGTGATGGAAATCGTCGTTCCACTGCGCGTCGTAGAGTCCTTTCTCTGCCAGGAGCCAGGCGGCATTGTCGTCGTTCTCCACCACCAGGTGACGATGGCGGCCGGCGGGCGTCGCCGCCCGCACACGCCGCGCCAGCTCGACGAGGAAATGCCCTTCGCTGTCGTCCTGGATCGCGTGCACGGCATCCAGGCGGAGGCCGTCGAGATTGAACTCCTCGAGCCAATAGAGCGCGTTCTCGACGAAGAAGTCGCGCGCCGAGGGACCGCTCTCGGCGACGTTGAGCGCCTCGCCCCAATCGGTGTGACGCCCGGCGAAGACGGGCTTCGCATAGAGGCCGAGGTAGTTCCCCTCCGGCCCGAAGTGATTGTAGACGACGTCGAGGAACACCATCAGCCCGCGGCCATGCGCCGCCGCCACCAGCCGCTTCAGATCCTCCGGCCGGCCATAGCTGGAATCGGGCGCGAAGGGGAGGACGCCGTCATAGCCCCAGTTGCGCGCACCGGCAAAAGCCGCGACCGGCATCAGCTCTATGGCGGTGACGCCGAGCGCCGCCAGGCGATCGAGCTCGCCGATCACACCGATGAAGGTGCCGGCCTTGCCGAAGGTGCCGACATGCAGCTCGTAGAGCACCGTCTCATGCCAGGGCCGACCCTGCCAGTGTCCGTCGCTCCACTCGAAGCGCCCGGCGTCGATGACCTCGCTCGGCCCATGCACGTCCTGCGGCTGAAAGCGCGAGGCGGGATCCGGCACCGCCTGGCTGCCGTCGATCACATAATGGTAGCGTGCCCCCTCGCCGACCCCGGGAACCAGCACCTCGTGCCAGCCGTCACCGCCTGCGCTCATCGGGATCAGCCGCCCCGGCTCGTAGAGACGCAACGCGACCCGCTGAGCGGTCGGCGCCCAGAGCCGGAACAGAGTGCCGTCGTCGTGCACGGTGGCGCCGAACGGCATCGCGTGGCGACGACGGATCATCAACGGTCGCGGCGCCGTCGAGACACCAAGACAACAGGATCTCCCTGCCCCATTCCGGCACCACCCTTTCAGCCTTCCAATTCCTTGCCACCGCTGGAGGTTCCTCGCTCTGCCACAAACACTAATCCTGCCCGCCCCGCCGTCCACCCCCTTGAGATCGGTCCGCCCGATCCGCAGGGCCGGCGGCTGCGGCGACAGCGCCAGGAGTGGACAAATCCACCGGCCTGGGCGACCAGCGAGGGAACCAGAGCGCTTCACGGCGGTTTCCGTTTCACAACGCGCCGTTCATGCGCTCTTTTGCGAGGAGCTCTCGATGCTCGGTACCATTCTGATCGTCGTGCTTCTGATCCTGCTGATCGGGAGCCTGCCTACCTGGCCCTACAGTGCCGGATGGGGCTATTATCCCGGTGGCGGCCTCGGCATTGTGCTGATCATCGTCATCGTGCTGCTCTTCACGGGACGTATATGACGCAAGGCTCGAATAGTTCGCATCGGTGCTCGCGCGTGCCGCAGCCGGAGGGCGGCATGACCGGTCGGGACGACGAGCCTCTCGATGGCCTGGGCCACGGAGCGCGCACCGAAGCGCCACGTCCGACGGAGAGCGTGGACCCACTGACGCGACAGCTGCGCGACATCTACGGCGCGGTCGCCGAAGAGCCGATCCCGGAAGCGATCGCCACGCTGCTGGAGCGCCTCAAGACGAATTGAGAGACCGACGATTGCTCTCGATTGGAGAAGGTGCCGTCAGATCCCGATCGGCGTGGCCGTCGCGCAGATCAGCGCGCGGTCTCGCGCTGCCGTGCGGCGGGGAGGCGCCCGGACACGGCCTGGCTGATCGCCACTTCCAACAGCTTCCGATCGAAGGGCTTGGGGATCAGCAGGCTGGGCTCGACACCCTCGCGAGTCAGCACCCGTTCCGGATAGCCGGTGACGAAGATCACCGGCAGCGAGCCCGTCTGCAGAATCTGCTTGATGGTGGCGATGCCGCTGTCACCGGCGCGTAGGCGCACGTCGGCGAGGATGACGTCGGGCGCGCGATCGCGCACGAGCTCCAGGGCGCGGCGGTTGGTGGGCGCCACGCCGGTGAGCACATGGCCGGCGCTCCGCACCACATTGACGAGGTCCATGGCGACGATCGGCTCGTCCTCGATGATGAGGACGCGGCCGGAGACCAGCGGAGAGAGCTTCTGGCGCGCCGCGCCGAGCCGCGCCTTCACCTCGTCGAGATCGAGCTCGGTCAGCAACGCCACCTCATCCAGCGGGAAGCCCTCCAGCGTCGCCAGCAGAAAGACCTCGCGATCGAGCAGCGGCAGCGTCAGGATCTCACGCTCCAACCGCTCCTGCGACGGCTCGTCGGCACCGGGCGCCGCGGTCTGCCGGATCTCGGGTGCCGTCCGGTGCAGCAGGCGAAAGAGCGCGCTCCGAGGAGTCTCCTCGGGGACCATGCTGTCGTGATCCAGCAGCAGCCTCTCGAGGCAGCAGGCGATCCAGCGATCGCCATCCTCGCTCGAGCCGGTCACCGCCCGGGCATAGCGGCGCAAACTCGGCAGGAGACCCGCAATGTCCAGGGCGGTTGCTCTCATCGAATTCTCCTGCTCCCGTTTTCCAGCGCATGGGCCCTATCGAGAGCTAGGCGAAGCGCCGCGGAATGGGGGTGACAAATTAGCGACCCCTGCACCGCCTCTGGTAGAGCGCGCTCAGGCACCTTCGCCGGTCTTTGCCGGCAGCGCGGCGAGCGCATCGAGCAGCGCGTTCATCTTGTAGGGCTTCGCCACCGTGGGGCGGCCGGCGTATTCCGGCGGCAGCGAGCCGTCGCCATAGCCGCTCATGAACAGGAAGGGAATGCCGCGGGCGGCGAGCACCGCGGCGACCGGATAGACATGCTTGCCCATCAGATTGACGTCGAGGAGCGCCACGTCGATCGCGGACTGCTGCGCGGCCTCGATGGCGCTGTCGAGCTGCCCGATCGGACCGATGACGGCATAGCCGGCCTCGCCCAGCATGTCCTGCAGCATCATCGCCACCAGCGGCTCGTCCTCGACAAGCAGCAGACGGCGACCAGTCGATTCTTCTGTCATACGCGCAATCGAACTCCCATCGAAACTCCAGTCCGGCGCCAATGTATCTTTTGGAACAACCAGCACGGCGCTATTCCTCCAGCAGGGTGCCGCTGCGTCGGAATGCCCCTCTGGTGGGTCCAAAGGCAGCGGCTCTTGCTTAATACGCGGAGGGCCGCCACCGGTTCCACGTTCAGTGGCGGCGGATCGCCCCTTATGGTCAAAGTCCGCGCAGTGCAGTATAGCTCATTCGTAGGAGATGGGTCCGCGCTGGGGGGTGGCGACGTTGCGCGGATGGTGGAGAGAGCATCGATGACGGAGAGCGGCGGCGATTCCTCGGCGGGGCGCCCGGGCGCGTCGATGATGACGACCGGGACCGACGCAGACCTGCGGCTGCTGATCGAGGCCATGCAGACGCACGCTGTCTCCATGCTCGACCCGACGGGAGTTCTGTGCAGCTGGAACTCCGGCGCTGAGCGCATTTTTGGCTACACCGCCGCCGAGGCGATGGGCCGGCACCTCTCGAGCTTCTACCTCGGCGAGGACCAGGCGCTGGGGGAGCCGGCGCGGGCGCTGCGCGCGGCGCGGCGCTACGGCAAATTCGAGACCGAGACGTGGCAGATCGGCAAGAGCAACCGCCGCTTCTTCGCCCACCTCGTGCTCTACCCGGTGCGCGGCGGCAGCGGCGAGCTGACGGGCTATGCCAGCGTCATTCGCGACACCCAGGAGTATAAACCCGCCTACCTTCTATCGGACAAGAACGCGGCGGCGATCCTGCAACGACAGAAGTTGCAGTCGATGGCGCAGTTCACCCGCAGCATGGTGCACGACTTCAACAATCTGCTCACCGTCGTCAGCAACAATCTGGACCGGCTGCTGACCGGCCCGGACGATCCGGCGCGCTTTCGCCGCCTGGTCGAGGGCGCGCGGCGGGCAGCGCAGCGCGGCACGCTGCTGATGAGCCACCTCAACGTCTTCGCCGGCCGGCAGCCGGCCGACCCGCGGCCGCTCGATGTCAACGAGATCATCAGCGACCTCGAGGCGGAGTTGCGGCTCGCCTGCGGCGAGACGATTGCGCTCAGCCTCACGCTCGATCCCGGGCTGCCGCTCGCCCTTCTCGATCAGCTGCAATGCGAGACCGCGGTGCTCAACCTCGTCACCAACGCGCGCGATGCGATGCCCCGTGGCGGTCGGCTCGGCATCCGGACCGAATGCGAGAAGCGCGATGGCGAAGGCACGGAAGCGGGTCTCAGGATCGTGGTGGAGGACACCGGCAGCGGCATGGCGCCCGAGGTGCGGGCGCGTGCCTTCGAGCCGTTCTTCACCACCAAGGAAGCCGGCACCGGCACCGGCCTCGGCCTGTCGCAGGTCTATGGCTTCGCCGTGCAGGCCGGAGGTCACGTCGAGATCGAGAGCGCGGTCGGCGAGGGAACGCGGGTGATGGTCTCGCTGCCGGCGCTTTCGGAGGAAGACGGGGCCGAGAGCTAGATCCCCATCAGGACCGCGATCACTGCCGCCGCCACGATCGCCGCCATCGCCAGCCATTCGGTCGTCGCGGTGAAGGTCTCCGGCAGCCGCAGCCTCTCGGGCACCTGGATGCGGGACATTGCGACTCCTTGATCTGCGGCTGCGAACCGCGGCGAAAGCTCGCCACGGTTGAGCGAGCCTCCGCGTAACCGATCAGCGAATGGGCGAGTTCCGCGCTATTCCCATGACAAATCGGGGGAACCGGGACGCGGCTTTCCCGTTAACCTCCCCGGGATACCGCCTGCGGCCGGCCGGAGCGCCTGGCGATGAGGGAGACAGCCTCTTGATTCCCTGCCGTAATCCTCTGCCGCCGCGCGGCGGCGGCGCTGCGAGCCCGGCGACTGCCTTGCCGCGGCATCGGCGAGCCGCCGTGGCGGCGGGCAGGGCACGTCTCTTTAATGTCGCAGCTCCGCCCTTTTGTGCCCTTGGGCGGCGGGCATGTTTAACTAGACTTCGGAATATCATCCCTCAGCGGGAAATCGGAGGTTGGCACCGATGCTTGAGGCAGGAGAGGTGACGGGCGGCGGTTTGGGCCGCGAGGTTGTCGGGCGCGGCCGGCCGGCGACGCGTCTGGTGCTGGTGGACGACGACGCGGAGTTTCGCGAATCGCTGGCGCTGCACCTGATGGA
>DATJOK010000154.1:0-14075 GCA_035507155.1 Allostellaceae bacterium | reverse complement strand
CGCCGGCGCGCCTACATCAGGAGCGCATGACCGCCGTCGCCACCACCCCTCCGGATACGCGCCTCTACGCCGTCGGCGACATCCACGGCCGCGCCGATCTGCTGCGCCGGCTGCTGGCGCAGATCGCGGCGGACGCGGCGGCCCGCCCGCCCGCCTTCCAGCAGCTGATCTATCTCGGCGATTACGTCGACCGCGGGCCGGCCTCCCAGGAGGTGATCGACATCGTCCTCGACGAGGCGCCGCCGGGCTTCGAGGTGGTGGCGCTGCGCGGCAATCACGAGGAGATGATGCAGCGTTTCCTCGAGGACACCGGCGTCGCCCGCACCTGGATGATGAACGGCGGCGACGCCACGCTGGGCAGCTACGGCGTCGAGGCGCCGAGCGTCTTCGCCGGCACGCCGATCCATCGCCATGCGCAGGCGCTGTTCCGCACCCAGCTGCCGCTGCGCCACAAGGAATTCCTCGCCAATCTCGCCGACACCTACGCCGCCGGCGATTATTTCTTCGTCCACGCCGGCGTCCGCCCCGGCGTGCCGCTGCCGCAGCAGCGTGGCGAGGACCTGCGCTGGATCCGCGACGAGTTCCTGGGCTCGAAGGTGAATTTCGGCAAGATCGTCGTGCACGGCCACAGCATCGAGCGCGAGCCGGTGGTGCGGACGAACCGCATCGGCATCGACACCGGCGCCTATGCCAGCGACCACCTCACCTGCCTGGTGCTGGAGGGAACGGAGCGGCGGTTCCTGCAGACTTGAGGCGCTCGGCTGCGGAATCGCGGATACTGCGTCCGATGAGGGACGCGCCTGAGAAATCCAGCCGACTGAGCTACGCCGCCGATCTCGCCGGCACGACGGTGTTCGCCGCCGAGGGTGCCCTGGCGGCGATCGGCGGACATCTCGACCTCTTCGGCGTCCTGGTCCTGGGATTCGCCACCGCCCTGGGCGGCGGCGTCGCCCGCGACGTGCTGATCGGCGCTATTCCACCGCAGGCGCTCAAGGATTGGCGCTACACCGCGATCGCCCTGGCAGCCGCTGCGTTGACCTTCCTGCTGCAATCCCCGGCCGGGAAGGTTCCCTTCTGGCTCATTGTCGGTCTCGATGCGGCGGGCCTGTCGCTCTTCGCCGTCGCCGGCACCGAGAAGGCGCTCGCCTTCGGACTGTCGCCTTTCATCGCCACTTTGCTGGGCACCGTTACCGGCGTCGGAGGCGGCACCATCCGCGATGTGCTGCTGTCGCAGGTGCCGGTCATCCTTCGCGTCGACATATACGCCACCGCGGCGCTGGCGGGATCGGTGGTGCTGGTCGGCAGCCGCGCCCTCGGATTGCCCCCCAAAGCGGCGGCGCTCGCCGGCGGGCTCACCTGCTTCGCGCTTCGGATCATGGGTGTCTGGCAGCATTGGCAGCTGCCGGGATCGAGCGCCTCCTGAGCCCCGCCTCAGTTCCTTGGCGCGTGCTTGCTCAGAATCCGCTGCAGCGTGCGCCGGTGCATCTTGAGGCGCCGCGCGGTCTCGGAGACGTTGCGGTCGCATTGCTCGAAGACGCGCTGGATGTGCTCCCAGCGCACGCGGTCGGCGGACATCGGATCCTCGGGCGGCGGCGGGAGCGCGCCTTCGGTGGCGATGAGCGCGCGCTCCACCGCGTCGGCATCGGCGGGCTTCGGCAGGTAGTCGACGGCGCCCGCCTTCACGGCGGCGACCGCGGTCGCGATGTTGCCGTAGCCGGTCAGCATGACGATGCGGGCGTTGGGACGCGCGGCGCGGATCGCGCTCACCACGTCGAGGCCGCTGCCGTCGCCCAAACGCAGGTCCACCACCGCGAAGGCGGGCGCCGAGGCGGCGGCGGCGACGCCGGTCGCCACGCTGTCGGCGGTGGAGACGATGAAGCCGCGCCGCCCCATCGCCATGGCGAGGCGCTGGCAGAGCGGCTGGTCGTCGTCGACGAGCAGCAGCGTGCGCTCCTCCGGCGGCAGTCCCTCCAGCGGCAGCCCCTCCAGCGGCGAGGACGCGCCGGCGGGGGGCGTCTTGTTGTTGCTCTCGCTCATGCTCTCCACCCTTCGCTCATGCTCTTGCGGCTCCCTCCGCCGGGGGCTCGCTCGTCGCTTCCAGCGCGCTGCGCGGCCATTCCACCACAACCTGGGCGCCGCCTTCCACCAGGTTGGAGAAGCCGAGATGCGCGCCCGTCCGCTCCAGCAGGCTCTGGGCGATGAAGATGCCGAGCCCCATGTGCTGCGCCGCCTCGGCGCCCCGCCCAGAGATATAGGGCTCGCCGATGCGGGCGATAACCGCCGGCGCAAAGCCCGGCCCGTCGTCCACCACCTCGACGGTGATGGTGCCGGCGGTCCAGGCGGTGGTGACGATCACCTCGCGCTGGGCGAACTGCACCGCGTTCTGGATCAGGTTGCCGAGACCGTGGATCACCTCGGCGCTGCGCGGCACTTGCGGCTCGGCGCTGCTGGGGACGCTGGCGGGACCGCTGGCGCCGGTCGTGTAGATGACGCGCACGTTCTCGGCGCGGTAAGGCTCGCCCGCCGCCTCCACCAGGGCCGAGATCGGCAGGCGCGCATAGGGGGCGCCGCTCTCGCTGACGCGCTGGCGGGCGAGGTCGGCGAGGATGGTGCGGCAGCGCTCGCTCTGACTGAGGAGCAGCGCCGCGTCCGGCGCATGCGGGCTGTCCGCCGGCAGGTCGCGGGCGAGCTCGCGCGCCACCACCGCGATGGTGGCGAGCGGGCTCCCCAGCTGGTGCGCCGCGGCGGCGGCGAGCGCACCCACGGCGGAGACGCGCTGCTCGCGGGCGAGCGCCAGCTGGGTTGCCGCGAAGGCGTCGCGCATGCGCCGCGCCTCCTCGGCGATGCTCCAGATGTAGCCGGCGATGAAGAGCGCCGCCAGGATGAGCGACATCCACACCCCCATCACCGCGAGCGTCGGCATGCCCGGCGGCTCGCCGCGCCAGGGCAGCGGCAGGTGATAGACCGCGAGCGCGCTGATGACGCTCACGGTCAGGATGGCGAGCGGGATGACGCTGCGTCTCGACAGCACCGTCGCCGCCACCGTCACCGGTGCGATCGCCAGGATGGCGAAGGGATTGGCGAGGCCGCCGGTGAGGAACAGCAGCACCGCGAGCTGCAGGGTGTCGTAGCCGAGATAGCAGGCGGCCTCGATCTCGCCCAGCCGCGCCGCGGTGCCGCGGGTCACCACCGCGACGACGTTGAGCAGCGCCGAGGTCGCGACCACGGCGAGGGCGGGCACCACCGGGAACTCGAATCCGAGGCCGTAACGAACCGCCAGCAAGGTTGCCGCCTGGCCCAGCACCGCGACCCAGCGGATCAGCACGAGCGTGCGCAGACTGACCGAGACGCCGCCGGCCGCGCGCACGTCGGCGGCGCCGGTGGCGGCGCTCGGCCCGCCGCTGCTGACTGCCCTCTGGACCATCTTCATCTTGCCGCCTCTCCATATCGTGCCCGGTCTGCGGGCGCCACCCCCGGGCGCTGGCCGGCGTCGGCGGTTTCGGCCATAGTCGCCGCCCATGACCAGCCCCCCGCCCGGCGATCCCGTGATCAAGGTCAGCGGCCTCTCCAAGCGCTTCAAGGAGACGCTGGCGGTGGACCGCCTCGATTTCACCGTCGAACGCGGCGTCACCGCGGCGCTCCTGGGCGGCAACGGCGCCGGCAAGACCACCACCCTCTCGATGCTGCTGGGCCTGCTGCTGCCGAGCGCCGGCGCGATCACCGTCTTCGGCGAGGACATGCAGCGCCATCGCCATCGCGTGCTGCCGCGGATGAATTTCTCCTCGCCCTACGCGGACCTCCCGCATCGCCTCACGGTGCGCGAGAACCTCTCGGTCTACGGCCGGCTCTACGGCGTCGACGATCTCCGCGAGCGCATCGCCACGCTGGTGCAGGATCTGCAGCTCGCCGATGTCCTGAAGCGGAAGGTCGGCAGCCTGAGCGCCGGACAGAAGACGCGGGTGGCGCTCGCCAAGGCGCTCATCAACGAGCCGCAGCTGCTGCTCCTCGACGAGCCCACCGCCTCCCTCGATCCCGACACCGGCGACTGGGTGCGCGGATATCTCGAGACCTATCGCGCGCGCACCGGCGCCACCATCCTGATGGCATCCCACAACATGGGCGAGGTGGAGCGGCTCTGCTCCGAGGTGATGATGATGCAGAGCGGCCGCATCGTCGATCACGGCAGCCCGGACGCGCTCATCGCCCGCTACGGCCGCGAGACGCTGGAGGAGGTCTTCCTCGACATCGCCCGCGGCAAGGGGCTGAGCCGGCAGGCGGCGCAATGAGTGCCGCTTCCGTCTTCTCGCTCCGCCGCGTCAACGCGATGGTGCTGCGCCACCTCTATCTGCTGCGGGGATCCTGGCCGCGGGCGCTGGAGCTCGTCTACTGGCCGGCGCTCAACGTCGTCCTCTGGGGCTTCACCACCAAGTTCCTGGTCACCAACAGCAGCTGGGTCGCCCAGGCGGGCGGCGTGCTGATCTACGCCGTGCTGCTGTGGGAAGTGATGTTCAGGAGCCAGTTCGGCGTCGCCTTCTCCTTCCTGGAGGAGATGTGGTCGCGCAATCTCGGGCATCTCTTCGTGAGCCCGCTCAGGCCCTATGAGTGGGTGGTGTCGCTGCTGGTGATGAGCCTGATCCGGGTCCTCATCGGCATCGTGCCGGCGGCGCTGCTGGCGATCCTGCTCTATCACTACTCGGTCTTCGCCCTGGGGCTGCCGCTCGTCGCCTTCTTCGCCCTGCTGCTGGTGATGGGCTGGGCGGTCGGCCTCGCCATCATCGCGATCATCCTCAGGAACGGGCTCGGCGCCGAGAATCTCGCCTGGGTCGCGATCTTCATCTTGTCGCCGGTGAGCGGCATCTACTATCCGGTGGCGGTGCTGCCGCACTGGCTGCAGCCGGTGGCCTGGTCGCTCCCCACCGCCTATGTCTTCGAAGGCATGCGGACGGTGCTGTTCCAGCACGCGTTCCGCCTGGACTATCTCCTCGAGGCCGCCGCCCTCGACATGCTCTATATCGCCGCCGGCGGCGGCTTCCTGCTCCTAAGCTTCCAGCGCGTGCGCCACACCGGCGCGCTGCTGCAGACCGGCGAGTAGGAATTATCTCCGCCGTCACCGGCCGCCACACCAACCCTCGCTGACGGCGTAACGTGGCAAGCGGCTGCTAGGCAGCTCCGATGCTGGCGGCTTCCGCGGCAGCCTTATGCATGTTGGCGGACATCTCGCCGGCGACCGCGCTCTGCTCCTCCACCGCGGCGGCCGTCGACGCCACGTACTCGCGCACGGAATCGATCGACTGCTTGATCGTGCCGAGCGCGACGACCACGTCATCGGAGATGCCGCGCATGCCGCCGATCTCCTTCGAGATCTGCTCGGTGGCGCCCTTGGCCTGGTTGGCGAGGTTCTTCACCTCGTTGGCGACGACGGCGAAACCGCGACCGGCCTCGCCGGCGCGCGCCGACTCGATGGTGGCATTGAGCGCCAGGAGATTGATCTGGCCGGTGATGCTGTTGATGAGATCGACGATGCCGCCCATCGACTGCGCGGCTTCGCTGAGGCGGTGGGTGGACTGATCCGCGATCTCCACTCGCTCGACGGCGGAGTTCGCAGTCTCCTTCGACTTGACCATGCTCTCGGCGATCTCCTTCACCGAGGCGTTGAGCTCCTCGGCGCCGGCCGCCACGCTCTCCATCATCTCCTTGACGCGCTCGCTCTTGAGCCGCGCGATCACCTGCTTGGTCACATCGCTGGCGAACTTGACGACTTTGAAGGGCTTGCCGTCCATGTCGAGGATCGGGTTGTAGGACGCCTGGATCCAGACTTCCTTGCCGCCCTTGCCGAGCCGCTTGTATTCCGCCGCCTGGAATTCGCCGCGGTTCAGCCTCGCCCAGAATTCGCGGTATTCGGCACTGTCGCGGTAGGCGGGCTCGACGAACATGCTGTGATGCTTGCCCTGGATCTCCGCCAGGGTATAGCCCATCGCATTCAGGAAATTCGGGTTGGCGGTGATGATGGTGCCATCGAGATTGAACTCGATCATCGCCTGCGACCTGCTCACGGCCGCGAGCACCGCGTCGGCTTCGTTCGCATGACTCAACGACAAGAGCTTTCCCATGACATGACCCCTACCCGCTGTGAATAAGAACCGTCGCCTCGCGCGTGTGATGACGAGGCGATAGCCTCACTTCTGTGGGCGCCGCGTCGCGGCGCCCATGTCTACCATCACGCCATCCCGATGCTGGCGGCTTCCGAGGCTGCCTTCTGCATGTTGGCGGACATCTCGCTCGCGACCGCGCTCTGCTCCTCCACCGCCGCGGCGGTCGAGGTCACGTACTCGCGGACGGAATCGATCGACTGCTTGATCGCATTGAGCGCGCCGACCACGTCGTCGGAGATGCCGCGCATGCCGGTGATCTCCTTGGAGATCTGCTCGGTGGCGCCCTTCGCCTGGTTGGCAAGGTTCTTCACTTCGTTCGCCACCACCGCGAAGCCGCGGCCCGCCTCGCCGGCGCGCGCGGATTCGATGGTGGCGTTGAGCGCCAGCAGATTGATCTGGCCGGTGATGTTGTTGATGAGATCGACGATGCCGCCCATCGCCTGCGCCGCCTCGGTGAGGCGATGGGTGGAATGATCGGCGGCATCGACCCGCTCCACCGCGCCCTCGGCGGTCTCTTTCGACTTCACCATGCTCTCGGCGATCTCCCTCACCGAGGCATTGAGCTCCTCGGCGCCGGCGGCGACGCTCTCCATCATGTTGCGGATGTGCTCGTTCTTCATCCGCTGGATCACCTGGCGGGTGACGTCGGTGGCGAATTTCACCACCTTGAACGGCTTGCCGTTCATGTCGAGAATCGGATTGTAGGAGGCCTGGATCCAGATCTCCTTGCCGCCCTTGCCCACGCGCATGTATTCGCCGGCCTGATAGTCGCCGCGATTGAGTTTGGCCCAGAACTCGCGGTATTCGGCGCTGTCGCCGTAGGCGGCCTCGACGAACATGCGATGATGCCGCCCCTGAATCTCGCTCAGCGAATAGCCCATCGCGTCGAGGAAATTCTTGTTGGCGCTGATGATGGTGCCGTCGAGATTGAACTCGATCACCGCCTGCGACTTGCCGATCGCGTCGATCTGGCCGACATAATTGGCATTCTCCAGCTTCTGGTGAGTGATGTCGGTGGCGAACTTCACCACCTTGAACGGCTTGCCGTTCATGTCGAGGATCGGATTGTAGGAGGCCTGGATCCAGACTTCCTTGCCGGCCTTGCCCACGCGCTTGTACTCGCCGGACTGGTAGTCGCCGCGTGCGAGCTTCGTCCAGAACTCGCGGTACTCGACGCTCTCGCGATAGCTGGGCTCGACGAACATGCTGTGGTGCTTGCCCTGGATCTCCGCCAGCGAGTAGCCCACCGTGCTCAGGAAATTCTCGTTCGCGGTGATGATGGTGCCGTCGAGATTGAACTCGATCACCGCCTGCGACTTGCCGATGGCGTCGATCTGGCCGACATAGTTGGCGTTCTGCAGCTTCCGGTCGGTGATGTCGACGGCAAACTTCACCACCCGGAAGGGCGTGCCGCTGCGATCGAGGATCGGGTTGTAGGAGGCCTGGATCCAGACCTCGCGGCCGCCCTTGCCGAGCCGCTTGTACTCCGCCATCTGGTACTCGCCGCGCGCCAGCTTCGCCCAGAACTCGCGGTACTCGGCGCTGTCGCGATAGGCAGGCTCGACGAACATGCTGTGGTGCTTGCCCTGGACCTCCGTCAGCGAATAGCCCATGGCACGCAGGAAATTCTCGTTCGCGGTGATGATGGTGCCATCGAGCTTGAATTCGATCACCGCTTGCGATTTGCCAATCGCCTGCAGCATCGCTTCCAGTTCACGGGTATGGGCCGATGACAGAAAATGGCGCATGGATCGTCTCCCCCTCGGATAGTGGCGTGTCAGTCGAATAACTACAGATTGCTGCACACGACAGTAATCACGCGCGCAGGTTGTAGGCATTAATCGTTAAGAGTTTCCTGAGACCGGCCTCCCCGATGCCGCTAACGTGATGAAAAAGCGCAGCTATCGGGAAAGTCCGGAAATGCCCTCGCGCGTCAGGCGAGGAGGAGCGCAGCCAAGGCGATCAACCTTCCTTGCCGCTGACCTTTGCCTCCGCGAAGGTCGCCATTCCCGTGTGGCAGCCGAGCGCCGCCTTGACGATGGCGATCGCCAGCGTGGCGCCGGAGGCCTCGCCGAGCCGCATGCCGAGATCGATGAGCGGCGCCTTGCCGAGCCGCTCCAGAAGGCGCGCGTGGCCCGGCTCCGCCGAGCGATGCGCCACCACGCAGTGATCGAGCGCGCGCGGGTCGGCGGCGAACAGCACCGCCGCCGCCGCCGAGGTCGCAAAGCCGTCGAGGATCACCGGCACCCGCGCCTGGCGCGCCGCCATGACCGCGCCGGCGATCGCCGCGAGCTCTCGCCCACCGAGCCGCCGCAGCAGCTCGAAGGGCTCGCTGGTTTCCGCGCGGTGCCGCGCGACGCCGGCCGCCACCACCTCGATCTTGCGGGCGAGCGCGCCGCCGGCGACGCCGGTGCCGGGCCCGACCCACTCAGCCGCCGCGCCGCCGAACAGCGCGTGGCAGAGCGCCGCCGCCGAGGTGGTGTTGGCGATCCCCATCTCGCCCACCGCCAGCAGGTCGACGCCGGGCTCGACCGCCGTCATGCCGTAGGCCATGGCGAGCGCGCAGTCCTGGTCGCTCATCGCCGGCTGCTGCGTGAAATCCGCCGTCGGCTCCTCGAGGTTGAGCTCGTAGACGCGGAGATCGGCATCGACGGCGCGGCAGAGCTGGTTCACCGCGGCGCCGCCGCTGATGAAATTCTGCACCATCTGCGCGGTGACTTCGGCGGGATAGGCGGAGACGCCCCGCGACGCCACGCCGTGATTGCCGACGAAGACGGCGGCGCGCGGATGATCGGCGGTCGGCGGATGACGGCCCTGCCAGGTCGCCATCCATTGGGTCAGCTCCTCGAGCCGGCCCAGCGCGCCGGCGGGTTTGGTGAGCTGCGCCTCGCGCGCGGCAGCGGCGCTGCCGGCCTCGAGATCCGGGCCCGGCAGACGCCGCAGCAGCTGGCGCATCTCCTCGAGTGTGGCGCGGGGCGCTTCGTCAGCCATGCGTGAGGACTCCATCGTGACATTCGCGTGCGGCGCCCTTGTTGCCGCCCGGGGCACTGGGTTATCCCAGAGCATGGATGACGGCAACAACAGCGATTTCAGCGGCCGCGTCATGGAAGCGCGGCTGGCGATCGCATTCCTGACGCGGCTGCCGCTCGCGGGCGACAGCAAGCCGGAGCCCGGCGCGCTGGCGCGTGCGGCCTGGGCGTTTCCGCTGGCGGGCGTGCTGGTCGGCGCGGTCGGCGCGATCGTGCTGACGGCGGGCGATCGCCTCGGCCTGCCGATCCTGGCGAGCGCCCTGCTGGTGGTGACGGCGACGATCGTAGTCACCGGCGCGCTCCATGAGGATGGCCTTGCCGATTTCGCCGACGGGCTCGGCGGCGGCGATGCGACCCGCTCGCTCGCCATCATGCGCGACAGCCGGATCGGCACTTTCGGCGTGCTGGCTCTGGTCCTCGATATCGGATTGCGAGCGGCGGCCTTGGCGGCGCTGCCGGACACCCGCTTCGCCGCCGGCGCGCTCATCTCCGCGCACGCGCTCTCCCGCGGGCTGCTGCCGGCGATCATGGTGAGCCTCGATCCCGCCCGCAGCGATGGACTCGGCGTCGAGGCCGGCCGGCCGAGCCCGGCGGTGGCCGGCATCGCCGGCGCGATCGGGCTGGTGGTGGCGCTGGTGGCGCTGCACGCCGGGCGCGGACTTGTCGCGGTTCTGCTGGCGGCGCTGGCGATGGCGGCGCTCGCCTTGCTTGCGCGCCGGCGTCTCGGCGGCTACACCGGCGATGTCCTGGGCGCGGCCCAGCAGGTGGGAGAGATCGTGATGCTTCTGGTGGCGACCTTATGATCGGCTCGACGCGCTGGTGGTGGGTGCGGCATGCGCCGGTCACCGTGAACGACGGCCGCTGCTACGGGCAGACCGACGTCGCCTGCGATTGCACCGACGAAGCGGCCTTCGCGGCGCTGGCGCGGGTGCTGCCCAAGGATGCGATCTGGGTCACCAGCACGCTCCGGCGCACGCATCTCACGGCGGCCGCCATCGTGCGCGCGGGCCTGCCGGGACCCGGCGCGATTCCCGGCCCGGACGTCATCGCCGAGCGCGACCTCGACGAGCAGAACTTCGGCGTCTGGCAGGGCATCAAATACACCGACCTGCCGCACAAGCAGCCGGAGGCCTACCACCGCTTCTGGCTGGCGCCCGCCCATGTGGCGCCGGCGGAGGGCGAGAGCTTCGTCGATCTGGTCGCCCGGGTGACGCCGGCGATCCGCCGCCTCACCCAGCAGCATGAGGGCCGCGACATCATCGCCGTCACCCACGGCGGCACCATCCGCGCCGCACTGGTGGAGGCGCTCGGCATCGCGCCGGAAGTGTCGCTGGCGATCGGCGTCGACAATCTATCGCTGACCCGCCTCGACCATTACGGCGAGAGCCGCGGCGGCCACGCCTGGCATGTGGTGGCGGTGAACCAGCCGCCCCGATAGCGCAGGGGTCGAGAGCGTGCTCCCCTGAAGCAGCGGAGCACGCTCTCGAGCCGGCGCGAGGTCACCGCTCAGGTCGTCGGCTGCACCGTGTGGGCGTCGGGGTTCACGACCACCGTCATGGTCTTGCCCTGCTGCTGCACGGTCGCCTGGAAGTTCTGCCCGTCGCGCTTGAAGTCCCGGAAATCGCCGTAGCCCTTGGCCTCCAGGAGATTGAGCGCGCGCGTCGCCCGGACGCCTTCCGCGGGGTTGGAGTTGTAGTGATTGGCGGCGGTCGGCGTCGCGGCCGCGAAGGCAGCGCCGGCGCCGAGCATCAGCACGACGGAGGCAGCCGCCAGGGTTGCGAGTGGTTTCATGACAGGTCTCCTCATCTTCATCTTCGGCGGCGCCAGGTGGGCGCTCGCTGTTGGCTGAGATGGCGGGACAAGCTCACCACCACATGACGGCCGGATTAAATGACTGCCATCCACGGTGGCAAAAGCGGGCACCACCTTGCTTTCATCCGCTGGACGGCCGTGCTAGCTTCGATCCTCGCGACGAGACAGGGAAGTCCGGTGCGAAGCCGGCGCTGCCCCCGCAACTGTAAGCGGCGAGGTCGCGGCATCAGCCACTGGTCCCTCTACCGAGGGATTGGGAAGGCGCCGCGATCGACGACCCCGAGCCAGGAGACCTCCTCGTCCGAGCCATTCGCAACCGTCCTCGGAGGGAGGAAGGCCGTGCTGGGTTCATCAGTCGCACCCGATCCGTCTGCATCCGGCGGCGTGCTGCCGCGCCTCATGCTGGTGCTGGGCGGCGCCCGCTCCGGCAAGAGCCGCTTTGCCGAGGCGGCCATCGAACGCGCCGGCGGCGGCCTCTATCTTGCCACCGCCACGGTCGGCGACGCGGAGATGGCGGAGCGCGTGCGGCTGCACCGCGCGCGGCGCGGTTCCGCCTGGACCACGATCGAGGAGCCGCTCGACATCGTGGCGGCCATCGTCGCAGAGTCGCGCCCCGACCGGCCGATGCTGGTGGATTGCCTGACGCTCTGGCTCAGCAACGTGATGCTGGCGGAACGCGAGCCCGAGAGCGAGACCGAGCGCCTGCTGCGCGCGCTCGGCGAGGCGCCAGGGCCGGTCGTCCTCGTCGCCAACGAGGTGGGCCTCGGCATCGTGCCCGAGAACGCGCTGGCGCGCGCCTTCCGCGACCACGCCGGCCGCCTCAACCAGCGTATCGCCGCGCTCGCGGACCGGGTCGTCTTCCTGGCGGCGGGCCTGCCGCTGGTGCTGAAGGACCGGCAGCCGACGGAGGCCGCGCGATGAGTCGCCGGATCCCCGCCACCGTCATCACCGGCTTTCTCGGCGCCGGCAAGACCAGCCTGCTGCGCCACCTGGTATCCGAAGCGAAAGGCCGCCGCCTCGCCCTCGTCATCAACGAGTTCGGCGAGCTCGGCATCGACCGCGAGATCCTGCTCGGCTGCGGCGTCGAGGGCTGCACTGAGGAGGACGTGATCGAGCTCGCCAACGGCTGCATCTGCTGCACGGTCGCCGAGGATTTCCTGCCGACGCTGGAGCGCATCCTGGAGCGGCCGGATCCGCCCGATCACATCGTCATCGAGACCTCCGGCCTCGCCTTGCCGAAGCCGCTGGTGCAGGCCTTCGCGTGGCCGGAGGTAAAGGCGCGCGTCACCGTCGACGGCGTCATCGCCGTGGTGGACGCGGCAGCGGTGGCCGCCGGCCGCTTCGCGGAGGATCCCGCGGCGCTCGCCGCCCAGCGCGCCGCCGATCCGAGCGTCGAGCACGACAATCCGCTCGAGGAAGTCTTCGAGGACCAGCTCGCCGCCGCCGATCTCGTGGTCCTCAACAAGAGCGACCTGCTGCCACCCGAGGACTTCGAGCGCGTCGCCGCCGAGATCGGCGTGCAGCTCCGCCCGGCGGCGAAATGGATCGCGGCGCGCCACGGCGCCGTCTCGCCCGCCGTCGTGCTCGGGCTCGAAGCCGCGGCGGAGGAGGATCTCGCCGGCCGCCCCTCGCACCACGACCGCGAGTCCGGGCACGACCACGACGACTTCGAGAGTTTCGTGGTGGCGCGCGGGCCGGTCGCCGACACCGCGGGCTTCCTCGGTCGCCTCGGCGAGATCGCCGCCGCCCACGACATCCTCCGCCTCAAGGGCTTCCTCGACGTTCCCGGCAAGGAGTTCCGCCAGGTGGTGCAGGGCGTCGGTGCCCGGCTGCAGCACTATTTCGACCGGCCGTGGGGCGCCGGCGAACGGCGCCAGAGCCGGCTGGTGGTGATCGGCCGCAAGGGCCTCGACCGCGCCGCCATCGCCGCGGCGATCGAGGCGTGATGCATCTCCTCGCCGCCGAGCCTGGCACCGTCAACGACGGCGCCGCCGCGGTCGATCTCGGCCAGAGCGCCGGCGACATCGTCGTCCTCAGCGCCGCCGACACCGAGATCGCGTGCCTCGCCGCGGCGCAGGCGACGCTCGTCCAGGAGAACGCGAAGCGGCCGACGCTGCGCCTCGCCAATCTGCTGCGGCTGCGCCACAACCTCTCGGTCGATCTCTACGCCGATGGCGTGATCGCGCGCGCGAAGCTGGTGGTGGCGCGCATCCTGGGCGGGCGCAGCTATTGGCCCTATGGGATCGACCGGCTGGTGGAGATCTGCCGGACGACGTCGATCCCGCTGGCGCTGCTGCCCGGCGACGAGCGCGAGGACGCGGAGCTGAAGCAGCTCTCCACCGTCGAGCCAGCGGTTCGCGAGCGGCTCTGGCGCTATCTGAGCGAGGGCGGCGCCGGCAACGCGGAGAATTTCCTGCGCTTCGCCGCATCGCTCCTCGGCCGCGGAGAGACCTGGCGCGAGCCGCAGCCGCTGCTGCGCGCGGGACTCTACTGGCCCGGCCTCGCGCAGCCGAGTCTCGACGAGATCCGCCGGAATTGGCAAGCCGACGCGCCGGTGGCGGCGCTGGTCTTCTACCGCGCCCTGGTGCAGGCCGCCGATATCGCGCCCGTGGACGCGCTGATTGCGGCGCTCGGGAAGCGCGGCCTCAATTCGCTGCCGCTTTTTGTGCAGAGCCTGAAGGATCCGCAGGCGCAGGCGATCCTGGCGGACGCGCTCGCCGCGGCGCCGCCGGACATCGTGCTCAACGCCACCGGCTTCGCAGTGGCGGCGCCGGGCGGCGCGCCGGTGCCCTCGCCCTTCGCGGCTTTCGACTGCCCGGTGCTGCAGGTGATCCTCGCCGGCGGCGACATCGCCCGCTGGCGCGCCAGCAGCCGCGGCCTCGACTCCCGCGACGTCGCCATGTCGGTGGCGCTGCCGGAGGTGGACGGCCGCATCGTGACCCGCGCCATCTCCTTCAAGGGCGAGGCGCTGCGCGATCCCCTGACCGAGGCGGATCTGGTGCGCCATGCGCCGGTCGCCGACCGCGTCGATTTCGTTGCTGCGCTGGCCGCGAACTGGGTGACGCTCCGACGCGCTGCCCCC
>DATJOK010000153.1:0-11784 GCA_035507155.1 Allostellaceae bacterium | reverse complement strand
TGCTCTCCGCGCCCTTCGTGTCGCGCGCCATGGCCGACACCAAGACGCTGACGATCGTGCAGTGGAGTCATTTCGTCCCGGCCTACGACAAGTGGTTCGACCAGTTCGCCAAGGACTGGGGACAGAAGAACAAGATCGAGGTGACTGTCGATCACATCCCGGTGCAGGACGTCGCCGCGCGCGCGGCGGCCGAGGCGTCCGCCGGATCGGGGCACGATCTCTTCGGATGGAATGGCGCCGGCGGCGCGCACCTCTACCGGAAATTCCTGATCGACGTCACCAGCCTGGTCGAATCCGTCGAGAAGAAGTACGGCAAGGTCAGCGTGATCGGCAGGCAGATCGGCTACAATCAGGATGAGAAGACCTGGTCCGCGTTTCCGGACTTCTACATCAACTTCCCGGTCATGTACCGCAAGAGCATGTGGGAAGAGGCGGGGGTAACCCCGGACACTTGGGACGCCGTGCGCACCGGCGGCGCCAAGCTCAAGAAGAAAGGCAACCCGGTCGGAATCTCGCTCGGCCACAGCAACGATCCAAACACCACATGGCGCGGCTTGCTGTGGAGCTATGGCGCCTCCGTTCAGGACGAAGCCGGCAAGCGCATCGTCCTCAACAGCAAGGGAACGGTCGAAGCGGTCAAGTTCGTCACCGCTCTCTACAAGGAGGCGATGGCGCCGGATGTCCTGTCGTGGAATGACGCCAGCAACAATCAGTACATCGACTCCGGCGTCGGCTCGCTGATCATCAACCCGATCTCGGCTTACCGGACGGCCCAGCAACTCAACAAGAAAGTGGCCGACGACATTTTCGTCATGAAGCCGCCCAAAGGTCCGGTGAAGCAGCTCATGGGCGGCGCCGCGGAATTCTACGGGATCTGGAAGTTTGCCCGGAACAAGGAAGCAGCGATCGAGTTTCTCAAATACTACGCCGACCACTGGGTCGAAGCCTTCAAGGCGAGCTCCGGCTACAACATGCCGATTTTCGCCAACATCGTACCGAAGCCCATGCCGCTCCTGTCGGACGATCCGACCTCGACGCCGCACGACAAGCTGGCCATCCTGCAGACGTCCGACGAGTGGTCCGCCGTCCCCGGTTATCCGGGACCGGCGTGGCCCGCAACCGACGAGGTCTACAACGACTTCGTCATCTGCGACATGATGGCCAAGGCGGCCACCGGCTCGATGACCGCCGAGGATTCCGTCAAATGGGCGACGCAGCAGTGCGAAGCCATTTTCTCGAAGTGGCAGCACAGGGCTTGATCGGCGGTACCCCGGTCGCGCTTCTCGCGCGCGACCGGGGCAACGCCGATGCTGCCTCCTTCCGCCGAGGATAGAGCACGAGCGACGCGTCGCCGAGAGCCGGCGCGGGCGGATGCCCGACGTTGAACAGGGAGAGATCCGATGGCTGCGGTCATGACCAGGGACATCATCAAGAAATTCGGCGAGGTACCCGCCGTCAACGGCATCACTCTCGCCGTGCCCGACGGCGAGTTCATGGTCTTGCTCGGCCCCTCGGGCTGCGGCAAGACGACTTTCCTGCGCATCATCTGCGGGCTCGAGAAGCAGACCAGCGGCGACCTGCTGATCGGCGGCAGCGTTGTCAATGAAATCCCCCCGCGCGCCCGGGGGGTGGCGATGATGTTTCAGAGCTACGGCCTCTATCCGCACTACACGGTGCGCAAAAACATCTCCTTTCCGCTGCGCACGCAACGGGTTCCGCGAGCCGAAATCGAGACAAAGATCGAATGGGCGTCGCAGTTGCTCGGCATCGGCCATCTTCTCGATCGTCGGCCACGCCAGCTCTCCGGCGGCGAGCGCCAGCGCGTGGCGCTCGCACGGGCGCTCGTCCGCGAGCCGACCGCGCTGCTCCTCGACGAGCCGCTGTCGAATCTCGATGCCAAATTGCGCTCTTCTGCCCGCCAGGAGATCAAGCAATTCCAGCAGCGCGTCGGCGTCACCACCATCTACGTGACGCACGACCAGGTCGAGGCGATGGGGATGGGCGACCGCATCGCCGTCATCGATCATGGGCAGGTGCGGCAGGTGGGGACGCCGGCGGAGATCTACGACGATCCCTCCGACCGCTTCGTGGCGACCTTCGTCGGCACGCCGCCGATGAACCTGCTGGCGCGCAACGGCGGCTATATCGGCTTCCGCCCCGAGAATTTCCTTCCCAGGGACATGATCGACGACGACGCCGTCACCGAATTCTCATTCCGTGTCGACCGCTCCGAGTATCTCGGCTCCGAGCGGATCGTCTATGGCCTGATCGAAGGCTTCGAGGCGAGCCAGGTGATCACCGCGAAATTGCCGCCGGCTCACGTCGCCGAGGAAAGCATTCGGCCCGGCGAATGGCACTCCTTCGCCGTGCGCAACAGCATGCTGCGCTTCTTCGACAAGGATGGCAAACGAGCCAGCCGCCACTAACGCGAGGTCTCGCCGATGGTCGCGATCACTGATCGAGCCGCTCAACCAGCCTCGCGCTTTCGCTTCATCCTGGACCGGCGCGAGGTGCTTGGTTCGCTCCTCGTCGCGCCAGCTGTCCTCTATGTCCTGCTGCTGGTCGGACTCCCGTTTCTGCTGGCGGTCTATTACTCGGTCAGCGCGTACACGATCTACGATCCCTCCTGGCGTTTCGTCGGTCTGGCCAATTTCCGGCAGATCATCCAGGATCCGGTTTTCCTCCAGACGCTTGGCAACACGTTCCTCTTCACCTTCGGATCGCAATTTCTCGGCCTCGTCCTCGGCAAGTTCGGCGCATTGCTGCTGCTGCGGCCGTTCCCCGGGCGCCGCATCGTCAGGGCGCTGATCATACTGCCCTGGGCGGTGCCGATCGCGCTCGCGACGGTAGCCTGGGAATGGATGTTCGATTCGCTTTACAGCGTCATCAACTGGACGCTGATCGCGCTCGGCATCATCACCCGCGGAGACGCGCCGAATTGGCTCGGCACGCCGCATCTCGCCATGCTCTGCGTGATCGTCGTCAACGCCTGGCGCTTCTTTCCCTTCGCGATTGTCATCTTCCTTGCCGGCATCACCGCCATCCCGCAGGACGTCATCGACGCCGCGACCGTCGACGGCGCCGGTTTCTGGCGCCGCAACTACCAGATCATCCTGCCGATGATCCTGCCGATCATGGCCGTCGGCCTGATCTTCGGCATCGTGTTCACGTTCACCGACCTTTCCATCGTCTTCCTGCTGACCAATGGCGGGCCCATCGACGCGACCTCGGTGCTGGGCTTCAAAGGCTTCCAGGTCGGCATCGTCTCCGGCGACGTCTCGCATGGTGCCGCCATCTCGCTCTTCATGCTGCCGGTGCTGTTCTTCGTGGTCATCGGCATGCTGCGGTTCATCCGGCGTCGGGAGATCTGACATGCCCCGCATCGTCGCCAACGCTGCCCGAGGCCTCTCCTTCTATGGCGCGGTCGCGTTCTTCGTCGTCCTGAGCGCCTTCCCGTTCTATTGGATGCTGATTACCTCGTTGAAGACGAACGCCGATCTCTACAGCGTCACCAACATCCCGTTCTGGTTCAATGATGCGCCCACCCTGGAGCATTTCCGCTATCTCTTCGAGCAGACGCTGTTCGCGCGCTGGCTGCTGAATTCGCTGATCATCGGGCTCTGCGTCGTCGCGATCACCCTGGTCACCGCGCTGCCCGCCGGCTACAGCCTGGCGCGGATGACCGGGCGCAACGGCGAAGCCCTCGGGATCGGCATTTTCCTCACCTACCTGGTGCCGCCCACGCTCCTGTTCCTGCCGCTGTCGCGGATCGTCGCCGACCTCGGCTTGCAGAATTCGATGTGGTCCCTGGTGCTGGTCTATCCCACGTTCACGATCCCGTTCTGCACCTGGCTGCTGATGGGCTTCTTCAAGTCCATGCCGGTCGAAATCGAGGAAGCGGCGATCGTCGACGGCTGCAGCTTGCTGGGTGCCTTCATCAAGATGGCGATCCCATTGTCCCTGCCGGCGATTCTGACGGTGGTGATCTTCACCTTCACGCTGACTTTGCAGGAATTCGTCTACGCGCTGACATTCATCTCCTCGTCGGCGCAGAAGCCCGTCACGCTGGGCGTGGCGACCGACCTCATTCGCGGCGACATCTTTTTCTGGGGGGAGATCATGGCTGGCGCCTTGATCGCCAGCATCCCGGTGGCGATCGCCTACAACCTGTTCCTCGATCGCTTCATCTCCGGCATCACCAGCGGCGCCGTGAAATAGGCGCGCTGCAGGCGGCAAAAATCCCGACGCATCGGCGGAGCCGGATCGTCTATAGTCGCGGCGCTCGAGATCGAGGGGAGCTCGCTCCATGCGCCTTTCCATGCCTGCCCGATCCGTGCTGGCCGCTCTCTGCCTGCTCGCCGCGAGCAGCCTGGCCGCGGCCGCCCAGGAGACGGGTTGCCCGCTGCCGGGCCAGAAGCCGATGCTGATCGTCCAGCTCTTCTTCGGCCAGAGCATCGCCGGCCGCGCGCCGCTATCGCCGCAGGAATGGGCCGAGTTTCTCCGCCGCACGGTGACGCCGCGCTTCCCCGACGGATTCACCGTCTATGACGCCTATGGCCAGTGGCAGGATCCTGGTGGCCGGCGGATCGTGCGCGAGAAGACGAAGGTGGTCATGATCGCGACGAAAGATTCGCCGGCGACCCGCAGCCGGATCGACGAGGTATCGCGCGCCTACCGCACGCAGTTCCGCCAGCAGTCTGTCGGCCTCGTCACCAACACGGCCTGTGCCGCGTTCTGATGGCCCGCGTCCCCTCTATCCGGCCAGCCGCTCGACCGCCGCGGTGAACTCCTCGATCAGCTCGCGGGCGATGCCCGAGAGGGAGAACTGCGTCGAGGAGATGACGCCGAACTCGACGTCGATGCGCGGCTTGAACGGACGGAGGGCCAGTCCGTGGCCGTCGAACTCGCGGGCGGTGAAGGGATCGACGATGGCAAGGCCGACCTCCGCGCGGGCGAGCGAGCAGGCGATCAGCGAGAGCGGCGTCTCGACCCGGGTCTGCCGCACGATGCCGGTGTCGGCGAAGACCGCGTCGATGCGGAAGCGCAGCAGCGTCGAGTGGCCGAGGGAGATGAAAGGCTGGCCGGCGAAATCACGGGGCCCCAGCTCGCGCTTTCGCGCCAGGCGATGGCGTTGCGGCACCACCGCCACGGCGCGGACCACCGGCAGCTTCTCGAGGCGCACCGCCGGATGCTCGATCGGCATCTCGACGATGCCGACGTCGCATTGGCCGGACACCACCCAGTCCAGCACCACCCGTGACGGCAGACCGAAGAGCGCGAGATCGAGCTTCGGCCGCGCGGCCAGGAATCCCCCCATGAAGTCCGGCAGGAAGAAGCTCGCGAGCGCCGGCAAGGCTGCGATCCGGAGCGTCCCGGCGCGCCGCTGACGCAGCTCCACCGCCGCCTGGGCGATGCGATCGAGGCCGACGAAGGAGCGCTCGACCTCGCGATAGAGCGAATGCGCCTCGCCGGTCGCCACCAGCCGCGCGCCCCGCTTCTCGAACAGGCGGAGGTCGAGGCCGCGCTGCAAGTCGCGGATGAGGCGGCTCATCGCCGGCTGGGTGATGCCGAGCATCTCCGCCGCCGAGGTGACGCCGCCGGTCAGCATCACCGCGCGAAACGCCTCGAGTTGACGCGGGTTGAGCATCGGGGTCGCCTCCGACCGGGAGCCCGGCCATAACATTCCGGCATGGGATGTCCGGGGAAATGCATTTGACCGCAGTTCCCAGTCGATGCAACGATTTTGTGATCCTGGCGCCGGATCAACCGGCCGGGGCTTCAGCGGAGGCGGAAATGGGAATCAAAGGATGGGCGCCGGCGGGCGCCGCGCTCGCGGTCATCGCGCTCCTCGGCGGCAGCGCCGCGGCGCAGCAGAAGACCTTGTACATCGCCGCCTATGGCGGCTCCTTCGAGCAGATCATGCGCAAGGAGGTCTTCCCGCCCTTCGAGAAGAAATACGGCGTGACGCTTGAATATGTGGCCGGCAATTCGACGGATAATCTGGCGCGCCTGCAGGCGCAGAAGGGCAACCAGCAGATCGACGTCGCGATTCTCGACGACGGGCCGATGTACCAGGCGGTGACGCTGGGCTTCTGCGCGCCGCTCGCCAAGGCGCCGGTCTATGACGAGCTCTACGATCTCGCCAAGGTGCCCTCGGGCAAAGCGGTGATGATCGGTATGAACGGCACCGGCATCATGTACAACAAGAAGGTCTTCGACGAGAACAAATGGCCGGCGCCCACCTCGTGGAAGGATCTCGAGGATCCCAAGTTCAAGCAGAAGCTGGTGATCCCGCCGCTCAACAACACCTACGGCCTGCACGCCCTCATCGCGTTTGCCGAGCTCGACGGCGGCAGCGAGAAGAACATCGAGCCCGGCTTCAAGGCATTCAAGGACAAGGTCGGCCCCAACGTCCTCGTCTACGAGCCCTCGCCCGGCAAGATGACCGAGCTCTTCCAGAGCGGCCAGGCGGTGGTGGCGATCTGGGGCTCGGGCCGCGCCAAGGCGCTCGCCGACACTGGCTTCCCCGCCGCCTTCACTTATCCGAAGGAAGGCGGCATCGCCTTGGGTGTCGCCGCCTGCCCGGTCGCCGGCGGCGGCAACAAGCCGGAGGCGCAGACCTTCCTGCAATATCTCCTGAGCCCGGAGGCCCAGGTGGCGCTCGCCGAGGGGGCCGGCCTCGGCCCGGTCAACAAGAAGGCGGTGCTGCCGGCAGACAAGCAGGCAGGCATTCCCTATGGGCCCGAGCAGATGGGCAAGCTCAAGGTGATCGACTGGGACACCGTCAACCAGAACCGCGAGGAATGGAACCGGCGCTGGACCCGCGAGATCGAGCGGTGAGTTGCTGCGTTTGAGAGCGAGCTCTTGCCCCACCCCCCTCCCTGATCCTCCCCCTCGAGGGGGGAGAGGATCGGCTGCGCTTGAACATGTTGCCCCTCCCTCCTCGAGGGGGAGACCGGGAGGGGGATGGGTACAGAACGCCACCCCGAAACCGCCATGTTCCTCGTCCTCGACCGCCTGACCAAGCACTACGGCGGCACCGCCGCCGTCGACGAGATCTCGCTCACCGTCGAGAAGGGCGAGTTCGTCTCGCTGCTGGGCCCTTCCGGCTGTGGCAAGACGACGACCCTGCAGATGATCGCGGGCTTCGTCGAGCCTTCCGCTGGCGCCGTCACTCTGGACGGCGTCGATCTCCTGGCGGTGAAACCGGCGAAGCGCGGCCTCGGCATCGTGTTCCAGAGCTACGCGCTCTTCCCGCATATGAGCGCGGCGGAGAACGTCGCCTTCGGCCTCGAGATGCAGGGCATCGCACGGGCCGAGCGCCAGCGCCGCGTCGGCGAGGCACTGGCGCTGGTGGGCCTCGCGGCGCTCGCCGATCGCTATCCCCGCGCCATGTCCGGCGGCCAGCAGCAGCGGGTAGCGCTGGCGCGCGCCCTCGTCATTCGGCCCCGCATGCTGCTCCTCGACGAGCCGCTCTCCAACCTCGACGCCAAGCTTCGCGAGGAGATGCAGGTGGAGCTCCGGCAGATCCAGCGCAACGTCGGCATCACCACCATCCTGGTGACCCACGACCAGGCGGAAGCGATGGCGCTCTCCGACCGCATCGTCATCATGAACAAGGGCCGCGTCGAGCAGATCGCCAGCCCCGACCGCGCCTATGAGCAGCCCGCAAGTGGCTTCGTCGCGAGCTTCCTCGGCAAGACCAACCTGCTCACGGGGAAGGTCGCCGACGACCGGCTCTCGATCGGCGGGCGGAGCTTTCCGGCGCCGATTGGCTATGCCTCGGGGGACGTCACGGTGACGCTGCGGCCGGAGAAGATCGGCTTTGCCGCGGAGGGTCTCGCCGGCACCGTCCGCAACCGGCTCTTCCTCGGCAGCCAGTGGCTGTTCCAGGTGGAGACGGCCGCCGGCCTCGTGCTGGTGCTGCGCCAGAACGGCAGTGAGGCGATGCCGCGGGAAGGCGAGCAGGTATCGCTCGCCTGGCGCGCCGAGGACATGCGGGTGACGCCCACGCCATGACCATCGCCGCGACAAGCCCGCGCCGAAGCCGGCGGGACGCGACGCCCTATCTCCTGAGCGCGCCGGCGCTCCTGCTCTACGGTGTGCTGCTGCTGGTGCCGCTCATCGCCACCACGCTCCTCTCGCTGCACAGCTTCACCCTCTACAAGGGCATCGAGGACGTCTACAACCTCGCCAACTACCGCGACGTCTTCAGCGACATCTATTTCTACGAGATCTTCGGCCGCACCTTCCGGATCGCGCTGCTGGTGACCCTGCTCTCGGCGCTGATCGGCGCGCCCGAGGCCTATATCCTCAATCGCATGCGCCCGCCCTGGCGCGGCCTCTTCCTGCTGGTGGCGCTGGGGCCGCTGCTGATCTCCGTGGTCTCGCGCACCCTCGGCTGGGCGCTGCTGCTGGGTTCCACCGGCATCGTCAACAAGGCGCTGATGGACCTCGGCCTGATCGGCACGCCGCTGCAGTTCATGTACAGCGAGACCGGCGTCGTCATCGCCCTCACCCATGTTCTCGTCCCCTTCATGGTGATCTCGGTCTGGGCGGCGCTGCAGCGCCTCGACCCGCAGGTGGAGAACGCGGCGATCTCGCTGGGGGCATCTCCCTTGACCGTGCTCCGCCGCATCGTGCTGCCCCAGGCGATGCCGGGCATCCTCTCCGGCGGCATCATCACCTTCGCGCTCGCCGCCAGCGCCTTCGCGACGCCGGCGATCATCGGCGGCCGCCGCCTCAAGGTGGTGGCAACGCTTGCCTATGACGAGTTCCTCAACACCCTCAACTGGCCCTTGGGCGCCGCCATCGCTATCCTGCTGCTGGTCGCCAACATCGCCATCGTCGTCGGCTGCAATCGCCTCCTCGAGAAGCGCTATGCCGAGGCATTCCGATGAGCCGGAACGGCCCGATCGCCCTTCTCTTCCACGCCCTCTTCGTGATCTTCGTGCTGGGGCCGATCCTGATCGTCTGCGCGGTGGCTTTCACGCCGCTGGGCTATCTCTCGCTCCCCACCCACGGGCTCTCGCTGCGCTGGTTCCGCGCCATCGGCAGCAATCCGGAATTCGTCGATGCCTTCTGGACCAGCCTGTGGCTGGGCGCGCTCTCGGCGAGCCTCGCCATCCTCTTCACCGTGCCGGCAGCACTCGCCGTGGCGCGGCACCGCTTTCCCGGCCGCGAGGCGCTGGTCACCTTCCTGCAGTCGCCGCTGATGATCCCGCCGGCGGTGCTCGGCATCGCCTTCCTGCGCTTCTTCACGGAGATCGGTCTCGGCGGCACCTTCCTCGGACTGGTGCTGAGCCACGTCATCATCGTCATGCCCTTCTCGCTGCGCCTGGTGGTCGCCGCCTCCGCCGGCATCGATCCGCAGCTGGAGCATGCGGCGATCTCGCTGGGCGCTTCCGGCTGGCGGAGCTTCCGGCGCATCATCCTGCCCCTCATTCTGCCGGGCGTGGCGAGCGGTTGGGTGCTCGCCTTCATCACCAGCTTCGACGAGGTGACGATGACCGTCTTCATCGCCTCGCCGCGCACCACCACCTTGCCGGTCAGGCTCTTCCTCTATATCCAGGACAATATCGATCCCCTCGTCGCTGCCGTCTCGGCGGCGCTCATCGGCCTCACCTTCATCGCGATGCTGCTGCTCGACCGGCTCTACGGCCTCGAGCGGCTCCTCGTCGGGCGCGGCCGGGCGGAAGGAAACGGCTGAGCATGAGCGAGAGACGCGACTACGACGTGGCGGTGATCGGTGGCGGGCTGGTCGGCTCGGCGATCGGCTGGGGCCTCGCGCGCCTCGGCCAGCGCGTCGCCGTGCTGGACGAGGGCGACGTCGCCTATCGCGCCTCGCGCGGCAATTTCGCGCTGGTCTGGGTGCAGAGCAAAGGCCTCGGCATGCCGGAATACGCCGCCTGGACGCGGCGCTCCTCCGACGGCTGGGCCGGCTTCGCCGAGACGATCAAGGCGGAGACCGGCCTCGACACCGCCTTCCAGCGGCCGGGCGGCTTCACCCTCTGCCTCTCCGAGGCGGAGTTCGAGGCACGCGCCCTCACCATGAAGCGACTCCATAACCAATCGCACATGGTCGAGGTCCCCTACGAGATGATGGAGCGCGCCCAGCTCGAGAAGATGCTGCCGATGATCGGGCCCGAGGTGGTGGGCGGCAGCTATTGCCCGCTCGACGGCCACTGCAATTCGCTTCGCCTGCTGCGCGCGCTCCACACCGGCATGGAGCAGCGCGGTGCCCGCTATCTTCCGAGCCACATCGTCGAGACGATCGATCCCCGCGGCGGCGAGTTCCGCCTCCTCACCGCCGGCGGCGAGGTGACGGCGGGAAAAGTCGTGCTCGCCGCCGGCAACGGCAATGCGAAGCTCGGACCGATGGTCGGGCTCAGCGTCCCGGTCCGGCCCCAGCGCGGCCAGATCGTGGTGACCGAGCGGGCGCGCCCCTTCCTCCCTTATCCCGTGGTCACCATCCGGCAGACCGACGAGGGCACGGTGATGCTGGGCGACAGCGTCGAGGAGGCGGGCTGGGACGACCGCGTCGGCAGCGGCGTCACCTCGGTCATCGCCAGCCGCGCCACCCGCATGTTCCCGATCCTTGCTGCTCTCAACGTCGTCCGCACTTGGGCGGCGCTCCGTGTCATGACCCAGGACGGCTTCCCGATCTACGAGCAGTCGATGGAATGCCCCGGCGCCTTCGTCGCCACCTGCCACAGCGGCGTGACGCTCGCCGCCAATCATGCGCTGGCGGTGGCGCCGATGATCGCGGCAGGTCGGCTCGACGCCGGGCTCGATGTCTTCAGCGCCAGGAGGTTCGATGTTTCGAAGAGCTAGCGAGGCCGGCGCGCGGGTCAGCCTCTCGGTGGACGGCACGCCGATCGCGGCCAGCGCCGGCGACAGCGTCGCCGCGGCGCTGCTGGCGGCCGGCATCACGGTCTGCCGCACCACCCCGGTTTCCGGCGCGCCGCGGGCGCCCTATTGCATGATGGGCATCTGCTTCGAATGCCTGGTCACCATCGACGGCGTCGGCAGCCGCCAGGCCTGCCTGACGCGGGTGCGCGACGGCATGCGGGTCGAGACCCAGCAGGGGAAGCGCGAGGCGGGGCGATGAGCGCGATCAAGGATCGCTACGACCTCGCGGTGATCGGCGCCGGCCCCGCGGGTCTGGCGGCGGCGACCACCGCCGCCGGGCTCGGCCTCGATACCGCGCTCTTCGACGAGCAGCCGGCGCCCGGCGGCCAGATCTACCGCGCCATCACCGAGACGCCGCTCGGCGAGCGGAGCGTGCTCGGCGAGGATTACTGGCACGGCACCACCCTGGTCGAGCCCTTCCGGCAGAGCGGCGCGCAGTACGTGCCGGGCGCCACGGTCTGGAGCGTGACGCGCGAGGGCGAGATCGGCGTCTCCGTCGCCGGCGCCGCGCGGCTGCTTAGAGCACGCCACGTCATCCTGGCCACCGGCGCCCTCGAGCGGCCGTTCCCGATTCCCGGCTGGACATTGCCCGGCGTCATGACCTGCGGCGCGGCGCAGATCCTGCTCAAATCATCGGGTCTCGTCGCCAAGGGCAAAGTGGTGCTCGCCGGCAGCGGCCCGCTGCTCTGGCTGATCGCCGCCCAGTATCTGCGCGCCGGCGCCGAGATCGCGGCGCTTCTCGACACCACGCCCGCCGCCAACTGGACCGCGGCGCTGCCGCATCTGCCGTGCTTCCTCGCCTCCTCCTATCTCGCCAAGGGACTGACCCTGATCCGCGAGGTGAGGCGGCGGATCCCGGTGATCGGCCGCGTG